>NZ_JAZKJP010000003.1:0-1492 GCF_047470925.1 Tenacibaculum ascidiaceicola | reverse complement strand
TTCTACTGTAATTACCTGAATATGTGTTGTCGTGTTTCCTGAACAATCTGATACTGTCCATTTTCTAGTTATTAAGTATTCTGATCCACATGCGTCATCATCTCCACTGGTTACTTCACTCGGAATTACTGTTACAGAAGTATCACAATTATCGGTTGCTGTTAAGGTTTCCATTACTGGAATGTTATCACAACTTACTGTGATTTCTGCTGCTGGTAAAGTCTCCACAAATTCTGGCGCTACTGTGTCTTCTACAGTAAATTTAGCAGCAGTAGTATTAATAGTATTTCCACAGGCATCTTTTGCTGTAAAAATTACCTCTACCTCTCCTGTAAAACTACATGTGTATGTTAAATCTGTATAATTATTACTCCATGTTACAATACTACAATCATCTGTAGCTGTTGCTCCTCCATTACTAGCTAACCAATTATTTAATTCTGTTGTATTTCCTGACCCATCACACTCAACAGTCTTATCAGATGGTTGCTGAGTTATTGTTGGTGGTGTTTCATCTTTAATTAAATATCCCGCTGTTGTAGTACTAAAGTTTCCACAATCATCTGTAGCTGTAAATGTTACTGTGATATAACTTCCGTCACATTTCACAGAGGTATCATCCCCATAATTATTAGTCCATGTAACACTACTACAGTTATCTGTTGCTGTTGCTCCTGCATTACTATCTAACCAATCTTGTAAAGTAGTTTCTGTATCTCCTACTCCACATTCTATGTCTATATCATTTTTATTTGTTTCGTCTATAATTGGAGCTGAATTATCTTTAACTATTATAGTTTGAACTTTTTCAGTTGTATTTCCACAGTTATCTGTTAAAGACCATGTTCTTGTTATAATAACCTCTCCTATACATGAACCTACTGATTCAACATCACTATAGCTAGCATTTAAACTTGTATCACAATTATCTGACTCGTCTGTTACATCTCCTGTGATTCCAATATTAGCATCATAGGCACATGTATCATCCTTGTATATAGTAATATCAACTGGAACTGTAAATTCTGGTTTAGTTATATCAGTTACTGTAATGGTTTGGGTATGACTTACTGTGTTTCCACAATTATCGGTTGATTCCCATTGGCGTACAATCTCTCCACAGCCGTCTACTACCGTATTACTTACTTCGGTAAACACTACGTCTACTACTGTATCACAATTATCGGTTGCGGTAATTGTTGGTACTGCTGGGATTGCTTCACAGTCTACACTTACATCACCTGGTTCCTCTGATAAGACTGGTGCAGTAGTATCGGTTACAGTGATGGTTTGGGTATGACTTACTGTGTTTCCACAATTATCGGTTGATTCCCATTGACGTACAATCTCTCCACAGCCATCTACTACCGTATTACTTACTTCGGTAAACACTACGTCTACTACTGTATCACAATTATCGGTTGCGGTAATTGTTGGTACTGCTGGTATTCCTTCACAGTCTACACTTACATCACCTGGTTCTGATGATAAG
>NZ_JAZKJP010000002.1:0-337985 GCF_047470925.1 Tenacibaculum ascidiaceicola | reverse complement strand
ACACTACGTCTACTACTGTATCACAATTATCGGTTGCGGTAATTGTTGGTACTGCTGGTATTCCTTCACAGTCTACACTTACATCACCTGGTTCTGATGATAAGACTGGTGCAGTAGTATCGGTTACAGTGATGGTTTGGGTATGACTTACTGTGTTTCCACAATTATCAGTTGATTCCCATTGACGTACAATCTCTCCACAGCCGTCTACTACCGTGTTACTTACTTCGGTAAACACTACGTCTACTACTGTATCACAATTATCGGTTGCGGTAATTGTTGGTACTGCTGGTATTCCTTCACAGTCTACACTTACATCACCTGGTTCTGATGATAAGACTGGTGCAGTAGTATCGGTTACAGTGATGGTTTGGGTATGACTTACTGTGTTTCCACACTGATCTGTAGCATCCCATTTACGTACAATCTCTCCACAGCCATCTACTACCGTATTACTTACTTCAGTGAATACTACTATAGCATTATTACAATTATCTGTTGCAGTGATGGTTGGTACTACTGGAATTGCTTCACAGTCTACACTTACATCGGCTGGTTCTGATGATAATACAGGATTTTCTGTGTCTTGAATAGTAATTATAATTGAATCTGTTCCTGTTTTACCACAAGTATCTGTTACAGTAAACGTTCTTGTAACTGTAGTAATACATCCATCATCAGAACTAATTGCATCTATATAAGTTATATTTGCTATTGTTCCATCATCTGAAGCCGTATAACCAGTGGTAAAAAAGCTATCTTTTATATCTGAAGATTCTACTAAACTAAAAGAGTATCTAGCATTAGTATTTGTAATATCGTTTTCATCACAACCTTCTAAGTCTAAAGTTTCAGGAACACTTATTACAGGATCCTCATCATCATTTGATACTAAGGTAATAGAATCTACTTCTTGACAACCATTGGCATCAGTAACGGTAACTGTATAAGTCCCCTCTGTTAACCCACTAAGGTCTTCTGTAGTTGCTCCTGTATTCCATAAGTAAGTATAATCTGCTGTTCCTCCTGATACTGTCAAATCAATAGCTCCATCACTTCCTCCACAACTTAAATCACTTCCTAAAAGAGAAAGAGATAATATTGGTGGTTCTGTTATAGTAACATCCGCTAATGCTATACAACCATTGGCATCTGTTACAATAACATTATGTGTTCCTACTCCTAAGCCACTTACATCTTCTGTAGTGGCTCCCGTACTCCATAAATAGGTATAAGGAGCTTTTCCTCCTGTTACTGTTAAATCAGCTGTGCCATCATTAACCCCATTACAAGTAATATTCGTTCCAACAATAGCAGCTGTAGGAGTACTATCAATGGTAATATTTTTTATTATTGAGTTTGTATCACCATCTTCGTCGGTCACAATTAATGTTACCATCTTTGATCCTGCACTCGTGTAATTAACAAGATGAGGGCCTTCTGATGTTGCCACCGTCGGAGAAGCATCCGTTCCAAAACTCCATTCATAAGTTAACACCCCATCTCCTCCTGTAGAAGTATTTGTAAATGTTGCTCCTTGAAATCCGCTATCGTTAGTTCCACAATTATATTCAAATGTAAAATCTGGTGCTATTGGTGTTTGTACATCAATTGGTGGTAAGTTCTCACCAGAACACTTGGAAGTTTGTGTAGCACATCCTGGTCCTACAACACTTCCAGGTGTTTGCCAAGAAAGATAAACGTCTGTTAAAGTTAATTCTTCACCACAAGTGTAATTTATTAATTCAAACATTTGATAAGTACCTGGACTAATTGAACCTGGGATTCCAATACTAATCTTATCAGTACCTACATAAACATTTCCGTCTTTATCAATTTTATCTGTACCATTCATCAAGTAAAACTGCATGTATAGGTCAATTTTACTTGCTGCTTTTGAAATATCTACATATAAATAAACGTTAGAGAGCTGTTGCCCTACTGTACACGTGCTTATTGGATTTCCATTTATGTCTCCTATATAAACACTCCCTATTTCAACATCCTGAGCTCCACACCCAGAAAGGCTACAGGGACTCTGCATAGATACCGTTGTTTGTGAAAAAATATAGTTAGCACTAAACAACAAAAGTATCAGCATTAATTTTCTTAAATGAGTAGTTTTCATTCCCATACCTTAACTTTTAAAATTTAACTTTTAAATACTCTAAACTTCTTTAGGTATTACTCTTATCAAGTCTTAGTGTTAGCTAAAACCATTTTACGGGGATAGGGTAAAATGGGGGTGGTTGGGGTAATTAAGGGTTACGCATTTCTGGGTATTACAAGAATGTAACACATCAATAATACACAATGGGTATACAATAAAATTTTTTGAGGAAACTAAAATAATACTGAGTGGGAATAGTATTATTTTGAGGGATTAACGTTTTTTAAGTTCTAAAAACTGTTATACCAAAAGTAGCACTTATTTTTAGGTTTAAAAAATGAAATGTTAAAAAAGGGTGTTTTCCCCTATGCTTATACAGGTAAAAAATATGTTCTATATATTTTATAATACTTCTTTTTTAATTAGGTAATTTTGCAGTATGATACAAAACGATACAATTATTGCTTTAGCAACACCAGCAGGGGTTGGTGCTATTGCTGTTATTAGACTTTCTGGGGAAAAATCGATAAAAATTGTAGATTCATTTTTCTCTTCTATAAAGAAAAATAAATCATTATTAAATCAAAAATCTCATACCCTACACTTAGGTCATATTGTAAATAATGGTGTGGTTATTGATCAAGTTTTAGTATCTATTTTTAAAAACCCGCACTCTTATACTGGTGAAGATGTAGTAGAAATTTCGTGTCATGGTTCTAGTTTTATTCAACAAGAAATCATTCAACTTTTCTTACAAAATGGTTGTAGAATGGCTGATAATGGCGAGTTTACTATGCGTGCTTTTTTAAATGGTAAAATGGATTTATCGCAAGCTGAGGCTGTTGCTGATGTAATTGCTTCTAATTCTGCTGCTTCTCATCAAATGGCAATTCAGCAGATGCGTGGAGGTATCACCAATGAATTAAAAGAGTTAAGAGCTCAACTATTAGATTTCGCTGCATTAATTGAGCTTGAACTAGATTTTTCTGGTGAGGATGTTGAGTTTGCTGATAGAACCAAATTTAAAGAATTGGTTGCTAAGATATCAGCTGTTTTAAAGCGTTTAATTGATTCTTTTGCTTTTGGAAATGCTATGAAAAATGGAATTCCTGTTGCTATTATTGGAGAACCTAACGTTGGTAAATCTACGTTGTTAAATGCCTTACTAAACGAAGAAAAAGCTATTGTATCTGATATTGCTGGTACTACTCGTGATGCTATTGAAGACGAACTAATTATTGATGGTGTTGTTTTCCGTTTTATTGATACCGCCGGGATTCGTGAAACAGAAGATGTTGTTGAAAGCATCGGGATTAAAAAAGCTTATGAAAAAGCAGAAAATGCACAACTAATTATCTTTTTAATTGATTCTAATAAATATATACACTCAAAAGAATTATTTTTAGAAGAAATAGAAACTATTAAACAACGTTTTCCTAATAAACGTTTATTAGTTATTGCTAATAAAATAGATACATTATCTTGCCATGATTCTTCTATTTTACAATCAGAAATTGAAAACTTAATTCTACTTTCTGCTAAACAAAATATTGGTATTGATGAGTTAAAACAAGAACTTATTTCTTTAGTAAACACAGGTGCTTTAAGTAACAATGAAACAATTGTTACTAACTCACGTCACTTCGAAGCATTAAACCATGCTCTAGAAAGTATTAATTCGGTAAAAAATGGAATTGATTTAGATATTTCTTCTGATTTATTTGCTATTGATATTCGAGAGTGTCTAAGACACTTAGGAAATATTACTGGTGAATATGATGTTGACAAGGATATTTTAGGTCATATTTTTGGAAATTTCTGTATCGGGAAGTAAACTTATTTTCTCAAATTTATAACGGTTTACTACGCTTATAAAACAAATTTCTATCTACTTACATAGGTTTATAATTTTACTACAAATTGTAAACTAAAAAATGGGACTATACATTACTAGCGAAGCACTATAAATATTGACCTTTACCTCAAAAGGTCATATAGTGTAGTCTGCTTGTCTAATATTCAAACAATCATAAATACATCTCATGCATGGAAAGAAACATTAAAACACAATCACAGGAAAAAAAATATCAAACTATAGGTAAACTTACAACTAGTAAAATTATAGACCATTTCGTTGAAAGTGAAAATGAAGCTCTACAACATGAATTTCAAGGTAAATTTTACCCTTATCGTCATTATGATATTACTTCAACTTTAACTAAAGCCTTAAAAGGAATTGACAAACAAAAAATTATTGACGCTTTTTTTCACTCATCTAGATTAGGCATTATTATAAAAGTAAAAGAAAACAATTACCCACTTTTATTAAAAGGTATTGAAAGAGCACTACCATCAATTGGAAAAGGGTATAATGTTAATGTTTTAAAGCCTAGCAAGGTATTTTTACTCTTTGGAGTGAATTCACTTAATGATATAGAAAACTTATATAATACAAAGTATAACGAGTTTTTAGAAAATTTAAAGTTTGTCACCAAAGTTAACTCTTATACAAGCTATCCTAGTTTGCGAAAAAAACTAAAAACAACACTTTTCTTAGAGAATCCTATACTTTTAAAAAGGGCTCAAAAAATGACTCCTTTCTTTAATCAATTTAATTTTGAAACAGCTGGAGCATTGGTTCTGCTATTAGTTGACTCTTCAAAAACTTCAAAACAAGTTCTTTTAGAGTATCATAAAACAGGCTTACCTAGAGAAACAGTTTGGGTTCTTGGTAGTTTTTATAAAGACTTTAAAACTTCTGAAGCAAATAAGCTACTTCTTAACGACTTATATAATAAATATCCTGCGGAATGGGTTGACGAATATTATAACTCTGTTTACTAGTAGTTTTATAAGTATTTTTGCTTTATGGATTCACTTACACAAATTGTTCTTGGAGCAGCAGTTGGAGAAGCTGTATTAGGAAAAAAGGTAGGAAATAAAGCAATGCTTTATGGAGCTATTGCAGGTACTATCCCTGATTTAGATGTGTACATTGGTAAGTTTTTCGACACTGTTACAGCGCTTGAAATACACAGAGGTTTTACACACTCTGTTTTTTTTGCAATTATTTTTGGGTGGATTTTCGGTTGGCTCATTTCCTTGTATGAGAAAAAAGCCTCCACTAAAGAATGGGCACAACTTATGTTTTGGGGATTTTTTACACACCCAATTCTCGATGCGCATACTACCTGGGGAACTCAGCTTTTTTGGCCTTTAGACATACGGTTAGCTTTCAAAAATATTTTTGTTATCGATCCAATATATACACTACCTTTTTTGGTGTTTCTTTTGATGGCAATGTTTCAATCAAAAGGATCTAAAAAAAGAAGAAAATATAACAACTTAGGTCTTATAGTAAGTAGTTCTTATATGGCAATTACCATTATTATCAAGGGAATTACTTATACTAAATTTGCACATGCTTTAAAAGAACAAGGAATAGCTTATAAAGAAATAGAAACCAAACCGACACCCTTTAATACCATTTTATGGTCAGCAAATGTTGAAACTGAAGATGCTTACCTTATTGGTTATTATTCTTTTTTTGATACCCAACCAATTGAGTTCTACTCCTATCCTAAAAACCATCATTTATTGGGTAATTACAAAGATGATATTTCAGTAAAACGACTCATTAAAATCACCAAAGGTTGGTATACCATTTCTGATAAAAACAATAGTTTATACTTAAACGATCTTCGTTTCGGCCTTTTAAGCGTAGCTCCTAACTTTCAACAATTTGCTTTTAGCTTTGAAATAGCTGAAAAACAAGGTAAAACTATTATAAATGAAGTTCCTAGAAATCGTGAAAAAGCAAAACAATTATTAAAAGACTTATGGATAAGAATTCAAGGAAATTAACTGAGTAATCCCTTTATATATCGTAAATTTGCTGCTCTATTGTAAAGCAGGATTACTCAGGTTTGAGACATAAATATTTTCACTTTTTTTCAATTGTTTTTATAGTTCTTACTCAATTCGCATTTATTACTGCGTTATTATTGGAATATATGAACATTTTTACGGTAATATCTCTAATAACACTTATTAGTGCTCTCATAATTTACACTTATATAAAATTTTTTAAGGTAACAAAAATAGATTTTGAGCCTTTTTATGTAATGATTTTTGTTATAACTGGTGCTCTACTTACAAGTTGCTTGCATCTTTTCACTAACTTTAATTCTGTTTTAGCAGCAGCATTTATAGGAACAATCGCTTCCTTTTTACCTAACCTAAACAAGAAATCAACATTTCTTCAAAATATCCCTAATGCCATGTATTGTGGTTGTTTTGTAGGAATGTCGCAAAAGCATGTTGCAATTGATTATAGCTTTATAGTTATTTCAGGTACAATAGCTAGCATCTTTTATATGTTTTCAAAAAATCTGTTTCATGGGGTCGGCGGCAAACTGGGTACTCTTGCTTTTGGTAGTGTTGTTATATCCTCTTTATTGCTTTTAATCCTTTCATAATGCTTCCTACAATATCAATATACTTAACAAGTATACTCGGAGCTTTTTTAACGTTTTTAGTAAGTACTAAATATAAACAAGGCCCTGTAAGAGCCTCTGCTCTACTCACTCTTATTGTTGCTGGCTTTTGCTTTCTTTTTCCTGAACTATTTTCAGAAGATGTAACTAAACAAATTCCTTGGGTATTCTTTGGAGCCTCATTTGTTGGTATGACTTCTGAAAAACTTACTCGAAACTATACTTCAATTGTTTTCGCTGGAGTTGTTTTTGGTTTTATTTATACAGTTAGCCCTACTTTTTTCAATGGTTATGGAGGTGCGTTAGGAACGGCTGCTTGTATATCTATTTTAGTTACTATTGGACTAAATAACCTTATTAGACATTCAAAAGCATTAAAAAAGAAAAAAGCTTTACTTAAGAAAGTATCTAAAACGTCTTCTTAAATACAGTTTTACCACTAAAAAACAAAGACTTATAATCTTATTTGGTTTATAATTAATAAGACTTAAAAAATTAAGTTAAATTAATTTTTTTAAGCAGTTTATTTGCGAATTTTGTTGTCTCAAAAAAATAAAATCTTACCTATGAAACGTTATTTAAAACCATTAAGCTTTCTTCTTATATCATGTTCTCTATTTATTTCATGTTCAAGTGATGATAATATCGAAGAGCAAAAATATTTAAACATTCCAGATGCACAATTTGAGACTAAACTAATCAATCTGGGTATAGATTCTGATGGCATTATCAACCAACAACTATTAAAAAGTGACGCATTAGGAGTTATCAGCCTAGATTTAAACTCATCTAATGATGGTATAATTACAGATCTAACAGGTATTGAAGGATTTACTAATCTAAAAAAATTACATGCAACGGGAAACAATTTAACCACAATAGACTTGAGGTTTAATAAACAATTAGATACTTTGGTACTTGCTGGGAATTCCCTTAAAAATATTGATTTGAGTAACAATACAGAATTAATCAAGTTAGACCTTGATGTAAATGAATTAAGAGCTATTACTGGGTTAAAAAATGCTACTAATCTAAAATCGTTAAGCCTATACTATAATTCATTAGAAACGTTAAGTATTGACAACCCTAATTTAGAAACCTTAAATGTTAGAGATAATTTTCTAGTGTCTTTAGATGTTAAAAAGGCAGTAAACTTAAAAACCATTTTAGCACAAAATAATAAGATTTTAGAAGTAGATTTTTCTGCTAATAAAGCTTTAGAAGTTTTAGCTTTATCTGATAACAAGCTTAAAAATATAAACTTGAAATCTAACAGTAATATTGAAGTATTATATTGTTCCAGTAATTTACTTACATCACTCGATATAAGTGGGTTGGTTAATTTGGGTCGCTTAACTGTTAATGCAAATCCTAGCTTATTCTGTATTAAGATACATAATGGTCAAAATATCCCCACTTTTTCTAAATCTGATTACCAAGAATTTAACACAAGTTGTAATTAATAAAATCTTGCTATGATAATATCTCCTAATTATTTAACTTAAATTACTTTTGCTAAAAACAATAATTCTCAGATAATATCACTTCGTTTTTTTTCTTAATTTTATATCTCATAAAGATTATATAAAAGGCATGAGCAACAAACCTAATAAACAAGCCGATAAACAACCTTCTGCTGAACCTCCATACAAGTTATTAAGCTTAAGAACTGGTAAACCAAAAGATTGGGCTGCAGGAATTCCTGGAGTTACAAACGCTATAAAGAGTTTAATAAACGATAAAGCTTTGGTAAGAGGTGGAAAAGCTTTGTTTAAAATGAATCAGTTTGATGGTTTTGATTGTCCTAGTTGTGGTTGGCCTGATCCAGATGATGAGCGATCACCTATTGCTGAATATTGCGAAAATGGTGCAAAAGCTATAGCTGAAGAAGCTACCAGTAAAAGAATTACTTCAGATTTTTTTAAACAAAATTCTATTTATGAGCTTTCTCAATTAACTGATTATGAAATTGGGCATCTAGGTAGACTTTCTGAACCTATGTATCTCCCTAAAGGCGGTACCCATTATGAACCTATAAGTTGGGATAATGCTTTTAATAAAATTGCCGAACACTTAAATAGGTTAGAGTCTCCAGATAATGCTGCTTTTTACACTTCTGGTAGAACTAGTAATGAAGCTTCTTTTGCATACCAACTTTTCGTACGTGAATTTGGAACAAACAACTTCCCTGATTGTTCTAATATGTGTCACGAAACATCTGGTTTTACCCTAGCCTCAGTTACGGGAATAGGAAAAGGAACTGCTACTTTAAAAGACTTCTACGATACCGATATCATTATGATTATTGGTCAAAATCCAGGAACGAACTCTCCACGAATGTTAAGTGCTTTAGAAAAAGGAAAAAAGAACGGAGCTAAAATTATTGCTGTTAACCCTCTTCCCGAAGCTGGTTTAATGGGATTCCGAGATCCTCAAAAAATAAGTGGTATTTTAGGAAAAGGGATCCAACTTGCCGATTTACATCTTCCTGTTAAAATTAATGGAGATTTAGCTCTCTTAAAAGCAATTGAACAATTACTATTACATTTTGAAAAAGAAACTCCTGGTAAAGTTTTCGATCAAGAATTTATCAAAAATAAAACAGTTGGTTATGAAGATTTAATTAAGCAAATTGAAAGCTATGATTTAGATGAATTAGCAAATGCATCTGGTGTTTTAAAAGAAGATATTCAAAAAGCTGCAGAAATGCTAGCTCATAAAAACCGAATTATTATTTGCTGGGGAATGGGACTTACGCAACAACCTAACGGTGTTGATATTTTAAAAGAAGTTCTAAACCTGTTATTCTTAAAAGGAAGTATTGGTAAACCCGGAGCAGGTTCTTGCCCTGTACGTGGACATAGTAATGTACAAGGAAATAGAACGATGCTTATTAACCACAGTCCTTCTGTAGAGCAACTTGATAAATTACAAGAGGTTTTCGGTTTTAACCCGCCAAGAAATAACGGATATGATGTTGTAGATACCATAAAGGCTATGAATGAAGGGAAAGTTAAAGTACATTTTAGCATGGGTGGAAATTTCTTATCAGCAACTCCTGACACCACATATACTGCAAACGGAATGAGACAGCTTGATTTGTCTGTTTCTGTTTCAACTAAGTTAAACCGAACCCATTTGATTCATGGAAAAGAGGCTTTAATTTTACCTACTATTTCGAAAAGTGAAATTGATATCGTTAATGGTGAGCATCAGTATACAAGTGCTGAAAATGCTATGGGAATTGTAGAGTGGTCTAAAGGAGTATTAAAACCAATATCTGACAAACTTATCAACGAGACTCATATTGTGTGTCGTATGGCAAAAGCTACTTTAGGAAATAAAAGTGTGGTTGATTGGGATCGATATATGAATAGTTATGATGCTGTAAGAGATGATATAGAAAAATGTATTCCTGGTTTTGACAACTACAATGTTCGTGTAAAACAAAAAGGCGGATTTTACTTACCTAATGCGGCTCGTGAAGGGAACTTTAAAACAAAAGAGTTTGGAGATCGTGCTCCTTTTTCTATAACGACATTACCTCAAAACACATTAGCTGATGATGAGTATTTAATGGCTACAGTAAGAACACACGACCAATTCAATACTACTATTTATGGATTAAATGATCGTTATCGTGGAATTCATAATGAACGTCGTGTAATTTTCATGAATAAAAAAGATATTGAAAAAGCAGGTTTTACATCTGGTGATAAGGTAGATTTATATAATTATGATAATGACACAGAGCGTATCGCCCCGCTATTTATTATTGTTGAATATCCTATCCCCGAAAAAAACACGGTTACTTATTTTCCTGAAACTAACGTACTTGTTTCAATCCATAATACCGTAAAAGGAAGTAATATGCCAGCTTCAAAACATATTAAAATTAAAATAAAAAAACACAATCCGAATATCTATGATAAAATAGAGGGAGTTCTTCATAAGAAATCCAATTCATAAAAATTTACTCGTATAATTTTAATTTATTTTCTAGTTGTTTAATTGTTTTATGCATAGAATCCATTCTATCAAGCATATTATTAATTACGTCTATACCTTGCATGTTTACCTCTAAATCGTAGTGTAATCTGATTATTTTCTCTAAAATAGGTAACTGTTCTGTATGTAAGTATTTATTGGAATCTTTAACTACAAACTCTATGAGCTGAAAAGATTCAATACTTTCTATAAATTGTTCATCTAAATTGTGATGAACAATAACTTTTTGTACACTTATTAGTTCTGTATTGCTCATATCTATTTCAATTTAGAAAGTTTTGTAAATAACTCTCGTTGTTCATCTGTTAAATTGGTTGGAATCTCTATTTTGTAAGTAACATATAAATCTCCAAACTGACCTTCTTTTTTATACTTCGGAAATCCCTTTCCTTTCAATCGAATTTTGGTTCCATTTTGGGTACCAGCTTTTACTTTTAATTTAGCTTTATCAACAAAAGTATTAATCACTACCTCTCCACCCAATACTGCGGTATATAAATCAATAGTTTGTTCTGCATATAAATTAGCGCCATCACGTTTAAAATTAATATCAGGTTTAATATCAAAAGTGATGTATAAATCTCCTTTTGGACCTCCGTTTATACCTTCGCCTCCATGCCCTTTTATTTTAATTGTTTGACCATTTTCTACCCCAGCAGGAATCGTTATTCGTATTTTTTTCCCATTTACAGTTAATACTTGTTTTTGCGAAGTATAAACATCTCTTAAGTTTAATTGTAATGAAGCGTTAAAATCTTGACCTCTAAATTGAGCTGTTCGTCTTCCTGAGCTTCTTCCACCACCAAAGGCAGCATTAAAAAAATCAGAAAAATCAGTTCCATCAAAATCTGAGGATGAATATTGCTGATAAGCCCCTCCTCTTCCAAATCCACTTTGGCTAGCACGTTGTTTTTTAGCCTCCTCATATGCTTCTGCATGTTGCCAGTTTTCTCCGTACTCATCGTACTTTTTACGATTTTCAGGGTTACTTAATACTTCATTGGCTTCATTTATTTGCTGAAACTTCTTTTTAGCTTCTTCATCATTCGGGTTTGTATCTGGATGATATTTTCTTGCTAACTTCCGATAGGCTTTTTTTATATCGGCAGCAGTTGCTTTTTTAGTTATTCCTAAAACTTTGTAATAATCTATAAATTCCATATCAATTCAATTGACCTAACACACTAAAATTACGAAATTTAATAACATAAAACCAATGCTTTACCCCTACTTCTTTTTAATGTATTTTTGCACCTTTATTTGAAGATTGAATGACAGTAGAAGATTTAGTAGGAACATACAATATTATTGGTAGTAACCAAGATGAAAGTGAGAACACTTATAAAGGCACTCTTTCTTTAACTCTTGATGAAAATAGTAGAATTATTGCAAAATGGATAATTAACAACGAACAAGAACAGTTTGGAACTGGCTTTTTTAAGAATAACATTCTTGTTATCAACTTTAATTATAATGGTAATGACAATACTACCTACAAAGGTGTTGCTGTATACTCTTGTCTTTCTAAAAATATTTTAGACGGGTTTTGGTCTGAAAAGCACGGAAACCCATTATTTCTTGGAGAAGAACGTTGTTTTAGAGTTCAAGAACAAAATGAGTTAGTTAATTAACTTAAATAAGGTAATTATAGTAAGTTTAGTCTTCTTTTAAGCTCATTTCTATTAGACCTACTTACAGGAATTACATCTTGTTTTATAAGCACACTATTATCCTCTATATCTATAATTTCATTTGTATTTATAATATAAGACCTGTGTACTTTTAAAAATGACTCTGAAGGTAGTTTTTCTTCAATCTTTTTTAAAGGACTATGAACAATGTAGTTTTTTTCTTCTGTTTTAACTTTAATATAATCGCCTTTAGCTTCTACAACATAAATACTCGGAATATCAATTTTTACTAATCTTCTATCAATATTTACATATAGTGTATTTACATCTGTGGGTTGATCTTTCTTTACTGGTTTTACATTATTATCTTTTTCTATGGCTGCAATAATTTTCTCTACTGATTTTTTAAAACGCTCTAACTCTATTGGTTTTACTATGTAGTCTACAACAAAATCATATTCAAAAGCTTCAACAGCAAAATTTCTATCAGAGGTAGTCAAAACAATTTTAGGTGGATCTTTTAACGTTTGAATAAGGTCAAACCCTGTAAAATCTGGCATATGAATATCTAAAAAGATAGCATCTACTTTATTATTGTTTAAAAATTTTATTGCTTGTATTGCATTAGAAAATTCTCCTACAAGTTTTAATCCTTCTACTTGTTCACTCACTTTTTTGAGAATCATTCTTGACATTAGTTCATCATCAATAACAATACAGTTCATAGTTAATCTTTTAAAGTTCCTTTAAAAAAGCAAGCATTACAGGCAATACACTTTCAAAATATTCTTTGTTTTCTATGCTATTGTCTGCAAGGTTGTTTTCAAACTCGTTGGTTATTTTATAGCTTTTTTCTAAGCCTAAAATACTCATTTTATGCTTAATTCTATGAACAATTTCTTTAGTTTTCTTAAAATCGTTATTTTTAATGTATAAAAAATAGCTTTCTATTTCACCTGAAAGCTCCTCTTTTAAAACTGCTGTAACTTGTTTTTTAAACTCATCATCTCCTTTAGAAAGTGCATTTATATAAGATAAATTTGGTTGCTCCATAATTACTTTTTTATTGTAAAAAAGAAGGTTGTTCCTTTATTTATTTCAGACTCTAACCATATTTCTCCTTTATATAGATTTACAATTTTTTTGACGATAGATAAACCGATACCTGAAGAGTCTTTAGACTTTTTTAAAGATTGAAAAATTTTAAAAATTTTATCAAAATGTTCTTTTTCAATACCAATTCCATTATCCTTTATTGAAAACTTATAAAAAGAGTTTTGGTCTTTCACATCAATTTCAATAATCCCTTTTTCTTTATCGTTAAACTTAATTGCATTATTTATCAGGTTTTGAAATAATTGTAGAAACTTTGTTTTGTCTCCTTTTATAATGGGTAATTTCTGTAAAACTTTTATTGAAATGTTTTTTGGTACATATATTACTTTCTTAACTTCTTCAATTAGCAAATTTAAATCTACATCATCGTCTTCTTTAACTCCATTAACTACACTAGAGTATTCTAGCACATCAGTAATGAGTTGTTCCATTTTTTCAAGAGTATTTTCAATATGCTCAAAATTTTGGAGACTAGCTTCATCAAAAACTCCTTCATTATCAGTTTTAATCCAACTGGTTAACGCATGAATACTTCTAATAGGAGATTTTAAATCATGAGATACTATGTGTGCGTATTCTTCAAGCTCTTGATTACTTTTTGCTACCTTTTTTAATAAGTCAGTATTTTTCTTTTCTACTTTTTTACGTTTTTTTATGTTTATTGCACTTTTTAACTGAAGCGATACTAAACCTGCAATACCTTCTATCGTTTTTAAGTGCTCTTCTGTAAAATAGTTTTTCTCTTGATGCTCTGCATTTATAACTCCTATTACCTTATCTTCATTCTTTATAGGTACTGTTAATTCTGATAGTTTTGGGGTAATATAAACCACGTATCTATCATCTAAATTTGTATTATCTATAATTTCTGAAACACCTGATTTTGCTACGCTTCCAACCACACCTTTTTCAAAAGGTAATCGCATTTTTTCGTAAATTTCTTTGCTCTCTCTTTCTCTTTTATCAAATGAAGCTACTAATTCTAATTGTTTTTTCTTCTCGTTTACTAAGTAAACAACACAATCGTCAGTATTTAAATAGTTAGCAACGCTGTTTGATACTTCCCATGCTATTTCGTAGATATCTTCTTTTCCTAAAATTGATTTGGCTGTGTTATTTATAACTTCAATTACTTGCCGTTCTTTTCTTTGGTTAGTTATATCTCTAATAATTCCTTGTGCAGCTATTGGAGTATTATTTTTATCAAAAACTACGCTTGAGTTAATATTTACCCATTTTACTTCTTCTTTTTTAGTAATAACTCTAGCTACATAATTGGTGAAGTATCCATTTTTTAATAATTGTGCGTAAGAATTCATCGCATAATCATAATCTTCTTGTTCAGGATAAATAAGGCTTACAACATTTACATCTTCTTCATTTACATCAAAACCAAATAACTCTACGGCAACATCGTTCATTTTTAACACATTGCCATTAATATCCATTACTAGATAAGCATCATTAATATTTTCAAAAATTCCTTTTAATTGTGAATCTTTCTCATCTAAAAGGTCTTCTAATTGTTCATTAACTACCTTTAGCTCTTGAGAAATATTAAATAATTCTAGCGATTTTTCTTCTAGTATTTTCTCTGCTTGTTTTCTAGCTTTTTTTTGTCTTTCTAGCGCTCTTTGTAGTATTTCTATTTCTTTTATACTCACTAATTTTTATTGATAATAAACCTTACTTCAGTTCCGTCATTTTTAATTTTTTCTAAAATAATTTCTGCTGAACTATTAAAATGTTCAAACGTTTTATTCATTAAACCTAATCCAAAATGATGCATTGCTCTGCTTGATTTGTATAGCATTACAAGTGAATTTTCGGTTTTCTCTTCTACAAGAAATGTTGGTAATTCTGCATCTGGATAAATCTTTTTTACTTCTACATGAATATGATCTTCAATAGATGACAGCATCTCTATAGGATCATTATATGTAGCTAAAAGTCCAGGATAACTGTCTTCTATAACTGAAAAGAAATGTTCTGCGTATACTAACAACAAATCATCTGTTGAAACTCCTGTGTTATTACTCAAATTCTCTAATAATTGTAGCATTTCAGAAAATTTGTATGTACCAATAGCAGTGTATACTCCACCAGAATCTAACTCAGATTGTTCTATAATTTTATCTACCATTTCGATACCAAACTTATCTTCAACTAAATCCAAGAACTCTGTAAAAACAATCCCTTTCATATTTTATTTTTTAAATTCATTAAGGCTCCAATACTCTATTATTGTTCCTATTTTTTTTTCATAATCTTGATACTTTAAAGGCTTTAAAACATACCCTGCTATTCCCAATCTATAACATTCTGTAATGTCTTTATCATTATCTGATGTTGTTAGTACTATGGTGGGAACATGTTTTAACTTTTCATCGTTTTTTAGAATAGATAAAAACTCAATCCCGTTAGTATCAGGCATATTCAAATCTAATAAAATTATATTTGGTAAATCTTTTTCCAATAAAGATAAGGCTTCTTTTCCATTATTAGCTTGTGTGATTATATGATTTTCTAAAACAGGAGTAATAGCTCTATTAAACTTAAGCACCTCTATCTTATCATCTTCTATTAAAAGTATTTTTATTTTTTTATTCAAAACCTTAGATTAAAAACTAACTTGATAAAAATAAATCAAATCTAAAGTTATAATTTTTTTCTTTGATAAAGAACTATTTATCTATAGATGAAATGCGCTTTACTATAGACGAATTGATTTTTTACTTTTTTCACCTACTTTTGAAACAAATATTTTAAGCTATGCAATGTCCTTGCAACCCAAATAAAAAATACAGTGATTGCTGCCAAAAAGCACATCAAAACATTCATTCAGTTACCTCAGCTGAAGCTTTAATGCGTTCAAGATACAGTGCTTTTGTACTAGCTAACATTGACTACCTACAAAAAAGTCACCATAGTAGCACCAGACCTTCTAAAAGAGAAAAGAAAGAAATTTTAGCATGGACAAAATCTGTTAACTGGATAAAACTAGAGGTGCTACACACAACAGAAACTACAGTTGAATTCAAGGCTTTCTTTATGGAGAATGGCAATATTGATGTGATCCATGAAAACTCTCTTTTTTGTAAAGAGAATGACCATTGGGTATATCTTAGTCAAAAATAAGACTGTCTAATAAACATTGTTTCTACTGTCATTACGAGAAATTTTAATTTCGAAGTAATCTGTTAATCCAATTTTGGATTTTACATAAGATTGCTTTATTTCATTTGAAATGACGCTGTTTTTTAGACAGTCCTAATAAAAATTACACTAAGAACTCAAATAAATTCGGTTTATCGTTTAGATATTCACCATAAAAACTACGCTCTTTCATTCTACGAATTAAAGGTTGTAAATCTTCTTTCTTTTCTAATTCTATACCTACTACAGCTGGTCCGTTTTCTCTATTGGTTTTTTTAGAATATTCAAAAAAAGTGATGTCATCATTATCTCCCAATACCTCAGCTACAAACTCTTTTAAAGCTCCAGCACGTTGTGGAAAACGAATGATAAAATAATGTTTCAATTTACCGTACAACAATGCGCGTTCTTTTATTTCGGCAGTACGAGTGATATCATTATTACTTCCACTAATAACACATACTACATTTTTATCTTTTAATTCGTCTTGGTAAAAATCAAGTGCACTTATGGTCAAAGCTCCTGCAGGTTCTACTACAATGGCTTCTTTATTATACATTTCTAATATCGTTTGACACACTTTTCCTTCAGGAACGGTAATCATATCTGACAAATTTTCTCGACAAATTCTGTAGGTTAACTCACCTACTTGCTGAACTGCTGCACCATCTACAAACTTATCAATGCTATCAAGCTTAATATTGTTATTTTCCTCTAACGATTTTTTCATCGAAGGTGCTCCTGCTGGCTCTACTCCTATAATCTTTGTTTTTGGAGACAATAACTTAAAAACACTTGACAAACCAGAAGCCAATCCACCACCACCAACAGGTACAAAAACATAGTCGATAGGTTGTTGTGATTGCTCTAAAATTTCTAAGCCAACGGTTGCTTGTCCTTCTATAATTTTTTCATCATCAAATGGATGTACAAAAGTCTTTTGTAAACTATCGCATAAAAGTTTTGCTGCCTTGTAAGCATCATCAAATGTATCTCCTATTAATTGAATATCTACAAAATCGCCCCCAAACATTTTTACTTGTTCTACCTTTTGTTTTGGTGTAGGTGCTGGCATGTAGATAGTACCATAGATTTCTTTTTTTCTACACGCTAAGGCAACTCCTTGTGCATGATTTCCTGCACTAGCACATACAATTCCGTTTACTAATTCATCTTCCGTTAAGGAACTAATTTTATTATAGGCTCCTCTTATTTTATATGAACGGACTTGCTGTAAATCTTCTCTCTTCAAAAAGATATTTGCATTGAATTGTTGCGATAAGTTAAAGTTTTCTTGCAGCGGGGTAACTGCTACGACTTCTTGTAAAGTCGCAGCAGCTTGTTGTATTGCTTCTAATTTTGGAAAATAAGTTTCTTTTTGAACTTCCATAGTGTTATGCTAAAACAGGTTCTTCTTGATTGACGCTTGTTTTGATTACTTTCATTGCAGTCATTGCCTCACGCAACTCTGCTCCTACTTCTTCAATAGGATGATTTCGAATTGCTTTATTCACTTTAATTAATTCAAGATTATCTACTTCATTGGAAGTGCTGTACTCTTTTCCAATAACATCAGTACTTACTTGTTTCATAAAATCAGTCAACAACGGTTTCGCTGCATGATCAAATAAATAACATCCGTATTCAGCAGTATCAGAAATAATTCTGTTCATTTCAAATAATTTCTTACGAGCAACAGTGTTTGCTATTAGTGGTAACTCATGTAGTGATTCGTAATAAGCCGATGCAGAAATGATTCCTGATTTCACCATGGTTTCAAAGGCTAATTCTACTCCTGCTTTTACAAAAGCTACTAACAAAGTTCCTTTATCAAAATACTCTTGATCTAAAATTTCTTCGGAAGTTGCCGCTGTTTTTTCAAACTGAGTTTCTCCTGTCGCTGCTCGCCATGTTAGTAAATTTACATCGTCATTCGCCCAATCTTCCATCATCGTTTTTGAAAAATGACCAGACATAATATCATCCATGTGTTTATTAAACAAAGGCTCTAGTACCTCTTTTAATTCTTCGGAAAGTTGGTAGGCTTTAATTTTTGCAGGATTCGATAAACGATCCATCATATTGGTAATTCCTCCATGTTTTAAAGCCTCGGTAATAGTTTCCCATCCGTATTGAATTAATTTAGAAGCATATGCTGGTGCTACTCCTTCTTCAACCATTTTATTGAATGATAAGATAGACCCTGTTTGTAACACCCCACATAAAATGGTTTGCTCTCCCATTAAGTCTGATTTTACCTCAGCAACAAACGATGATTCTAACACACCTGCTTTATTACCACCTGTAGCAAATGCATAGGCTTTTGCTTGTGCTAAACCTTTATTTTCAGGATCATTTTCAGGATGTACAGCGATTAACGTTGGTACTCCAAATCCGCGTTTGTATTCTTCTCTTACTTCTGTTCCAGGACACTTAGGGGCTACCATAATTACTGTTAAATCCTTACGTACTTGCATACCTTCTTCAACAATATTAAATCCGTGAGAGTATGATAAAGTCGCCCCAGATTTCATTAATGGCATTACTGCATTTACTACCTGCGTATGTTGTTTGTCTGGTGTTAAATTACATACCAAATCAGCAGTTGGAATCAACTCTTCGTAAGTTCCTACAGTAAAACCGTGTTCAGTTGCGTTTTTATACGATTGACGTTGTTCTTTAATTGCTGCTTCTCGTAATGCGTATGAAATATCTAAACCAGAATCGCGCATATTTAATCCTTGATTCAATCCTTGTGCTCCACATCCTACAATTACCACTTTTTTACCTTCTAATGCTGCTGTTCCGTCTGAAAACTCATCAGCTTTCATAAATCTACATTTTCCTAATTGTTCTAATTGTTCTCTTAATGATAATTGGTTGAAATAATTTTTCATTTTTATTTGTGTTGTTTGTTTATGCTGTTATTAATTGTAATAGTTTTGATACTGGCATTTCTTCTTTCGTAATAGCTATTCTTCCTGAACGAACAAATTGCTTAATACCATGTTTGTCTAAAATGTGATAGAGTTCTTCTACCTCTTCTTTACTTCCTGATTTTTCAAGGACAAAAAAGTTTTTGTTCACATTAATGACTCTTGATTTACTTTGATTGATAATTGTTTGGATATCGTCGTTATCGGTCAATAAGTCTGTACTTAGTTTAAACAAACACGATTCTTGATACACCGTTTCTTCATCAGTATGGTAAAAAGCTTTAATTACTTCCACTTGCTTTTCTATCTGCCCGATAATTTTTTTCATTTGTTCTTCAGTAATCTTTACTAAAAGTGTAATTCTAGAAACACTTTTTATTTCTGATGAAGAACTATTAATACTTTCTATATTAATATGTCTTCGTTGAAATATTGCTGATATTCTATTCAATAATCCAATATTATTTTCTGTGTATATTGAGATTGTATAGGTGTTTTTTGTATTCATATTTTCTTATTTTAATCGAACTTCTGATACTGACGCCCCTGTTGGAATCATAGGAAATACATTATCTTCTTTTTCTACACAAACCTCTAAGAAGTAAGCTTCTTTAGATTGTATCATTTCTTGAACAGCAGTTGCCAAATCTTCTCTTTTAGTTACTCTATTCGCTGCCATATGGTACCCTTTAGCTATCGCAACAAAATCAGGGTTGGTCATTACAGTTGAAGCATATCGTTTATCAAAAAATAACTGTTGCCATTGACGTACCATGCCTAAAAACTCATTGTTTAGCACCACAATTTTAACTGCTGCTTTGGTTTGTAAAATAGTTCCTAGCTCTTGTATGGTCATTTGATAACCACCATCACCTATTACTGCTACTACTTCACGCTCTGGCATTCCCATTTTAGCACCAATAGCTGCAGGTAAAGCAAATCCCATGGTTCCTAATCCGCCTGAAGTAATATTACTTTTAGTTTGGTTAAATTCTGCATAGCGACTCGCTATCATTTGATGTTGCCCTACATCGGTAACTACGATAGCCTTCCCTTTTGATGCTTCATTAATTTGCTTGATAACCTCTCCCATTGTTAAACCATCTTTGGTTGGAAACAGGTCGTTTTTTATGACATTATCAAATTCTACCGCATCTAAATTTCTAAACTCTTGCAACCACTCTTTGTGTGAATTTTCTTCTAAAAGAGGAAGCGCTGCTGCTAAAGTTTGTTTTACATTTCCTAAAACAGCTATATCTGTCTTTACATTTTTATCAACTTCCGCAGGGTCTATTTCAAAGTGAATAACTTTTGCTTGCTTCGCATAACGATTTAAATCACCTGTAACACGATCATCAAAACGCATTCCGATGGCAATTAACACATCACATTCATTGGTGAGTTTATTCGGACTATAATTACCATGCATTCCTACCATTCCCACATGTAATGGATGCTTAGTTGGTAAAGCTGATAAGCCTAATAAAGTACTTGCCGATGGAATTCCTGCTTTTTCTATAAACGCTTTAAATTCTTCTTCTGCTTCACCTAAAATCACACCTTGTCCCCAAACTACAAACGGTTTTTCTGCATTGTTAATTAACTCAACCGCTGCTTCAACACTTTGAATATCCATATTCGGAACAGGCTGGTAACTTCGCACTGAAGTGCATTTTTTATATTCAAAATCAAATTCTTCAAACTGTGCATTTTTTGTGATATCAACCAACACAGGTCCTGGTCGTCCCGAGCGAGCAATGTAAAATGCTTTCGCCATTACTTCAGGAATCTCACTAGCTTTCGTTATCTGATAATTCCATTTTGTTACTGGAGTTGAAATACCCACAATATCGGTTTCTTGAAAAGCATCAGATCCTAATAAATGTGCTCCTACTTGCCCTGTAATACACACCATTGGAGTAGAATCTATTTGCGCATCGGCAATACCTGTAATTAAATTCGTTGCTCCTGGACCCGAAGTTGCCATGGCTACACCAACTTTACCTGTAGCTCTTGCATATCCTTGTGCTGCATGTGTAGCTCCTTGCTCGTGACGTGTTAATACATGATGTAATTTATCTTGATATTTATACAACTCATCATAAACTGGCATAATAGCACCACCAGGATATCCGTATAACAAGTCGACTCCTTCAGCTAATAAACATTTGATTACAGCTTCTGCACCTGTAATGGTTACTTTTTGTGTTGTTTCTTGTTCTGTTTGTTGTTTCGTTTTTGTTTCCATAAACTCAGCTTTATGCTTTTAGCTTTTAGCTATATGCTTAGTTATTTTATTAAATTTTAACACTACTAAGTGTAGTATTGAATCTTAATTCTCATGTTATTTTCTAAAAATCAAATACTTTTAGGCAAGCCTCAGAAAATGAATCCTCTGGCTATCGCCCTGCGATTAAAATTCGTCTGTTACACATCCGTTGGATGCTGATGCTACTGTTCTTGCATATTTATATAGTACTCCTCTTTTTACTTTTAAAGGAGGAGCTGTCCACTCTTGTTTTCTCTTTGCTAATTCTTCTTCAGAAACAGCTAAGTTTATTGTATTGGTTTCTGCATTGATAGTTATCGTATCTCCATCTTTTACCAAAGCAATTACCCCACCTTCTTGTGCTTCTGGTGTAATATGCCCTACTACAAATCCGTGAGTTCCTCCTGAAAAACGACCATCTGTAATTAGAGCAACCTCTTTACCTAATCCTGCTCCCATAATTGCGGCTGTGGGTTTTAACATTTCTGGCATACCTGGGCCTCCTTTTGGACCTTCATAGCGGATTACTACAACATCACCTTTTGCTACTTTTCCATCTCGTATTCCGTCATTAGCTTCATATTCTCCTTCAAATACTTTTGCTTTTCCAGAAAAATACAATCCTTCTTTTCCTGTTATTTTTGCTACTGAACCTTCTTTAGCAAGATTTCCATAAAGCATTCGTAAATGTCCAGTAGCTTTGATAGGCTGTTCTGTAGGTTTAATTACATCTTGTCCCTCTGTTAAACTAGGAACCGCAGCTAAATTTTCGGCTAATGTTTTACCTGTTACTGTTAAGCACTCTCCATGCAACAAACCTTTTTCTAGTAGATATTTTAAAACTGCAGGTGTACCACCTACTTTATGTACATCTTCCATTAAGTATTTCCCACTAGGTTTTAAGTCGGCTAAGAATGGAGTTTCATCAGAAATACGTTGGAAATCTTCTAAGGTAAACTTCACTCCTGCTGCTTTTGCTATGGCTAAAAAGTGTAATACCGCATTAGTAGAACCTCCCATAACTGTTACCAATCGTACTGCATTTTCTAAAGCTTTTTTAGTAACAATGTCTGATGGTTTGATATCTTTTTCAAGTAATACACGTAGTGCTTCACCTGCTTTTACACATTCTTGCTCTTTGTTATCACTAATTGCAGGATTGGATGAATTGTATGGTAAACTCATTCCCAACGCTTCAATCGCTGATGCCATGGTATTTGCAGTGTACATTCCTCCGCAAGCACCTGCTCCTGGGCATGCTTTTTCAATTACACTTTGATATTCTTTTTTTGTAATCGTTCCTGCAACTTTCTCTCCCCATGCTTCAAAAGCTGATACTACATCTAATTTTTTTCCTTCATGACACCCTGAAGCAATTGTTCCTCCGTACACTAAAACAGAAGGGCGATTTAAACGCAACATTGCCATTAATGCTCCTGGCATGTTTTTATCACATCCTACTACGGTTACCAGTCCGTCATACGACATCGCTTGCACTACGGTTTCCATAGAGTCGGCAATTACATCACGAGATGGTAGTGAATAACGCATCCCCGGAGTTCCCATAGAAATTCCATCAGAAACTCCAATGGTATTAAATATCAATCCAACTAAATCAGCGTTTTCTGTTCCTTCTTTCACCAATTTTGCTAAATCGTTTAGGTGCATATTGCATGGATTTCCTTCGTATCCTGTACTTGCTATTCCTACCAACGGTTTTTCTAAATCTGCTTTTGATAAGCCTATGGCATGCAACATTGCTTGTGCTGCAGGCTGTGTATCATCTTGTGTTACTTGTTTACTAAATTTGTTTAGTTCCATGTTAACTTGCTTTTCTTTTTTGACGTAAGCCCAATACTTCGTCTTTATATAATTTCATTAGTTTGTATCCATGTGATTTTTCCCACGATAGTGGAAATTGATAATCGTCTAACGATTGTAATCCTACCACTTCGGCTGCTGTTCCTGTAAAAAAGCAGGCATCTGCCTGTTTTAATTCTTCTAGTGTAAAGTGCTTTTCTTCAACAGGTATTCCTTCTTCCTTAGACAAATCGATAACCGTAGCACGTGTAATTCCTGCCATGATATGACCTCTTGGTGGAGTGTATAGCTTTCCATCTTTTTGCATAAAAACATTGGCTCCTGAGCACTCTGCTACATTACCGTTCATGTCTAATAATAATGCTTCATCATACCCATTATTTTTTGCTTCGTTGGTTGATAATATTGAATTTGTGTAGTGTCCTGTTACTTTGGCTTCTACAAAACATGATTTCGGATTCGGGCGTTGGAATGAAGACGTTTTTACACGTAGTAATTTATCTCCCATATATTTTCCCCATTCCCAACATTGGATAATTAGGTTTGTTTCTTTAGAAGTCAACAAACTCATATCGGCTCCAGTAGTGACTAACGGACGGATGTATGCATCTTTCAAACCATTACGTTCTAATAATTCATACGTAATTTGTGTGAGTTCTTCTTCTGAATAATCTAATTGAATATTCATTACTTCTGCGCCAAACTTTAGTCTTTTGTAATGCTCATACGACTTAAAGACTCTAGCTCCCTCGGTTGTATTGTAAGCTCTAATTCCCTCGAAAACTCCGTTTCCGTAGTGTAAACTCTGGCTATACAAATTAGCGCTAGCATCTTTCGCTTTTATAAACTCTCCGTTGAAAAAAATTACTGTTTCCTCGTTATAGTACATTTTTAGTTGTTTTTACTGTTCAAAATTATTTTTCGCTTTTTACTTTACTTTCTTCTATTTTAAGGCTTCAATGATTCTCACTTACTCACAAAAACATTTAACCTATTTAAAATCAAATATTTAACATCCATTCATTATGATATTCAAAAGCATAAAAAAAGCCTGTATCTTGAGTTAGATACAGGCTTTCTTATAGGTAATAACCATCTGTATCAACTCGGTGGAGAGCTAATAATGACAATAATAATTACCACGATGTTAAAAAATTGATTCATGTTTTTTGTAACAAAAAAAGGCTTCCTAAATTTAGGAAGCCTTCTTATAATTTATATGTTAAACTATTAAATACCGCTTCCTTATCCTTGTGAAATAATCACAATGACAATAATAGAAATGATATTTAAAATTTGTTTTTTCATCTGTTGCCACAAATATTTGAAATTATTTTTTAGTTATCCTAATATTTTTTTAACTTTTTTATTCCCCTTCTAGAAAAAACACTCACTAACCCTCTGTATTACTTACACTTATAAAACTTTTTATTTTTTATATAGCATTAATCAAAATTTATTTTATAGATTTGCGCCATTATGCAAACAAATAAAATATACAACAATATACCCAGTTTCTTAGTGCGGTTTTTCAACCGACGCTAGTCTTTCCTTGCACAAAACTGAGTATTGTATAATTTTATTTTTATCCTTTTGATTTCTATAATCTACATTTTTATATCGTTACTAACTCTTGTTATTGTTTTCAATAACGTAGTTGTTGTACGACCTATTTTTATCCGACGTCGCCCGTAAGGGTGCTACTTCTTTTGGGAACCTAGGTGCGTCCGGTTCTTCTTTTCAAACCACCGATTTATAACAAAATGTTTATCTAAAATCAATTTCAATGAGAGTTGTTATTGCTGATCAATCGCATAGTAAGTATGCCGAAATTATTTGTCAAACTATTGACGAAGCTGCTCTGGTTAGAGGCACAGGAATTGCTAAAAGAAAACCAGAATATATTATTACAAAACTAGAAAATGGTAACGCAGTTATTGCTTTAGATGGCGATAAGTTTGCTGGCTTTTGCTATATCGAAGCTTGGAGTCATGGCAAATTTGTAGCTAATTCAGGATTAATTGTTCATCCAGATTACAGAGGTATTGGTTTAGCCAAGCAAATAAAAAAAGTAGTTTTTGAACATTCCAGAGCAAAATTCCCTAACGCTAAAATATTTAGTATCACTACAGGCTTAGCAGTTATGAAGCTCAATAGCGAATTGGGTTATAAGCCTGTTACCTTTTCTGAACTTACAGAAGATCAATCTTTTTGGAATGGTTGTCAAACCTGCAAAAACTACGATGTCTTACAACGTACACAACAAAAAATGTGCTTGTGTACTGGTATGTTATACGATCCTAACAAAAAATCTCAAAACATAAAGATAAAAGGAAAAGTCTTTCAAAGACTTAAAAGAATTAAGGAGAGCATCTTCCTAAAAAAAGACAAAAAATGAAAAAATTAGTAATTGCATACAGTGGAGGTTTAGATACTTCATACTGCGCGGTAAGCTTATCAAAACAAGGATACGAAGTTCATGCTGTTAGTGTGAATACTGGTGGGTTTTCTTCCGAAGAAATTAAAAAAATTGAAGAAAATGCCTATATAATGGGAGTAGCTACATATAAAAACATTAATGCTGTTGATGATTTTTACAAGAAGGTAGTAAAGTATTTAATCTTTGGAAATGTTTTAAAAAACAATACCTACCCCCTTTCTGTAAGTGCTGAAAGAATTGTACAAGCTATTGAAATTGTAAACTATGCCAAAAGTATAGGTGCTGACTGTATCGCTCATGGTAGTACAGGTGCAGGAAACGATCAGGTAAGATTTGATATGATTTTTCAAACGATAGCTCCAGAAATAGAAATCATCACACCAATTAGAGATTTACAACTTTCAAGACAGGAAGAAATCGAATATTTAAAGAATAATGGAATCGATTTGTCTTGGGAAAAAGCCAAATACTCTGTAAATAAAGGGTTGTGGGGAACTAGTGTTGGTGGTGAAGAAACGTTGACCTCTGAACAACCATTACCTGAACATGCCTATCCTTCACAAGTGACTAAAACAACATCAGAACAGGTAAAACTTTCTTTTGTTAAGGGTGAATTAATAGCTATTAATGATGACAAAAAAACTCCTTTTCAAAATATTGAGCAATTAAATCAAATTGCTTCTAAATTCGGGATTGGAAGAGATATTCATGTAGGTGATACGATTGTAGGAATTAAAGGAAGAGTTGGTTTTGAAGCTGCTGCTGCGTTAATTACTATCAAAGCGCATCATTTGTTAGAGAAACACACCTTAACCAAATGGCAATTACAACACAAAGAGTATTTGGCTAGTTTTTACGGAATGCACTTGCATGAAGGTCAATATTTAGACCCTGTGATGAGAGACATGGAAGCTTTTTTAGAAAGCAGTCAATCAAAAGTTACGGGTGATGTTTTTGTTACACTAAAACCTTATCACTTTACACTAGACGGAATTACTTCTCCATATGATTTGATGAATACCAAATTTGGAAGTTACGGAGAGCTTAACAACGGATGGACCGCTGATGATGCTAAAGGTTTTATCAAGCTCTTAGGAAATCAAAATAAAATATATCAACAAGTGAATCAATAGACAGTAAACAACGAACAGATTGCCACTCTTTAGCCTGTCTTGAGCGACAGTCGAAAGGCTCGCAATGACAAAACCGTCATCATGAGGAGTGATAACGACGTGATGATCTTATAAATGGAAACTGATTCTACTATTTAAACAACAAACAATATGATACAAGTAGGAATTATAGGTGGTGCAGGGTACACAGCTGGCGAGTTAATAAGACTTTTACTACAGCATCCTGAAACTGCTATCAATTTTGTGTACAGCACCTCTAATGCAGGAAATAAAATAGCAAACATACATCAGGATTTAGTGGGTAGCACTGAGCTAACATTTACAAATACAATCAATGAGAACATAGATGTACTATTCTTATGCTTAGGACATGGAAACTCTAAAAAGTTTTTAGAAGCTCATACCTTTTCAGACCACACAAAGATTATTGATTTAGGAAATGATTTCAGATTAAAAGCTGATAACACTTTTCAAAGAAAAGAGTTTGTATACGGTTTACCTGAACTTCAAAAAACAGCGATACAAGGAGCTTCATACATAGCAAACCCAGGGTGTTTTGCTACCGCTATTCAATTAGGATTACTTCCACTGGCAGATGCTAATTTATTACAAGGTGATGTACACATCAATGCAGTTACAGGTGCAACGGGTGCGGGAACTTCATTATCAGCTACCACACATTTTACGTGGAGAGATAATAATTTTTCCTATTACAAACCTTTTACCCATCAACATTTGGGAGAAATTAATCAGACGTTAGCTACGCTTCAATCTAGTTTTAATTCAGAAGTATTATTTCTTCCTAACAGAGGGGACTTTTCTAGAGGTATCTATGCTACGTTATACACACATTTTGAAGGAAATTTAAAAGAGGCACAGCAACTGTATGCTGACTATTACAAGAATACTTTTTTTACACATGTTGCTGATAATGACCTGCATTTAAAACAAGTGGTAAACACGAATAAATGTTTAATTCACTTACACAAACACGAAGATAAACTACTGATAACAAGCATTATTGACAACCTATTAAAAGGAGCTTCTGGACAAGCAGTTCAGAATATGAACCTAATGTTTGGTTTTAAAGAAGATACGGGTTTACAGTTAAAGGCAACTTATTTCTAACCCTCACAGAGGGATTAGGTAAACCAAGATGAATGTCTTAATACAAGAAATGAATAATACAAAATATATAATCTAAACTTTCTCAAATGAAAATAGCAATTATAGGAACAGGTAACTTAGGAAAATCAATCGCTAAAGGATTAATACAAAACAATTCGTTTTCTCAACTTTTCTTAACCAAAAGAAATATTGAAGAACTTAATGAATTTAATGAGGTACCCAACGTTTTCATTAGTCCTAATAACAAGGAAGCAATCACAGCATCTGATGTATTAATTTTTGCTGTACAACCAACACATTTAGAAGCTCTTTTAAAAGAATCTGCTCCTCTGTTATCAGACAATCATATAGTAATTTCTACAGTTGCTGGTTTTTCTATTGAAAAAATGGAAACGCTGATTGGTTCAGATACTACTATTATCAGAGCCATGCCTAATACTGCTATTGCCGTTGGAAAATCGATGACTTGTCTTAGTGGCAATACTCAAAAGAAGGAAGATTTAGAAATAGCTACAACTATTTTCAATCAACTAGGAACTTCTATGATTATTCCTGAAGATCAAATGCAAGCAGCCACCGTAATATGTGCTAGTGGAATTGCTTTTTGGATGCGCTTAATACGGGCAACTACACAAGCCGCTATTCAGTTGGGTTTCGATGCAAAAGAAGCACAAGAACTCGCTATGCATACCAGTGAAGGTGCTGCCAACCTACTCATAGCTACAGGAAATCATCCTGAAGAAGAAATCGATAAAGTTACCACTCCTAAAGGCTGTACCATTGAAGGCTTAAATGAAATGGAACACAAAGGATTAAGTGCAGCATTAATACAAGGAATGGTAGCCTCTTTTAATAAAATTAACACCATAAAAAAAACACCATAATGAGTTTATTTAACGTATATCCTCTATTTGATATAACCCCAATAACCGCCAACGATGTATATGTGTACGACGATAAAGGCGCAGAATATTTAGATTTATATGGCGGACATGCCGTAATTTCAATCGGGCACTCACACCCTACCTATGTAAAAAACATTAGTGAGCAAGTAAGTAAACTAGGCTTTTATAGCAACGCGATTCAAAATCCGTTACAAGTTGAGTTAGCTTCACAACTAGAAAACATATCTGGCTGTAACGATTATCAACTATTTTTATGCAATTCAGGAGCTGAAGCCAATGAAAATGCTTTAAAACTAGCTTCTTTTCATACAGGTAAGCAGAAAGTAATTGCTTTTAAGAATTCGTTTCACGGGCGTACTTCTGCTGCAGTAGCAGCAACCGACAATCCTAAGATTGTGGCGCCTATCAATGCGCAGCAAGAAGTTATCTTTTTAGAGTTTGAAGATTTAGTAGGTGTTGAAAAAGCTTTACAAAGCAACGATGTTTGTGCTATTATAATAGAAACCATTCAAGGTATTGGTGGATTGGACGAAGCATCAACTACTTTTTACCAAGGGTTAGAAAAACTATGCAAGCAATACAACACCTTACTTATTGCTGATGAAATTCAGTGCGGATTTGGTAGAACGGGTGATTTCTTTGCTTTTCAAAAACACGGCATTACTCCGCATATCATTTCCATGGCAAAAGGAATGGGGAATGGATTCCCTATTGGGGGAATCTTAATCCATCCAAGTATTGAGGCTTCTTACGGTTTACTAGGAACTACGTTTGGCGGAAATCACTTAGCCTGTGCTGCTTCCTTAGCAGTTATTGAAACCATTAAAAAAGAGCATTTGATGGAAAATGCACAGCAAATTGCTGCATATTTTATGGAACAAGCAGCTTCTATTCCGCAGATAACAACTGTAAAAGGAAGAGGTTTAATGTTAGGGTTAGAATTCGATTTTCCTATTACTGAGCTAAGAAAGAACCTAATATTCAAACATCACATTTTTACAGGGAGCGCTAAGAATCCTAATTTACTAAGAATTCTTCCGCCATTAACCATTCAAAAGCAACATATCAATGTGTTTTTTGAAGCTTTAAAAAAGGAACTGTCATGAAAAAATACACCAGCCTAAACGACATTGAAAACCTTTCGGATACCATTCAAAAGGCAATTCAATTAAAAGAAAATCCCTATCAGTTTACTGATTTAGGACAACATAAAACCTTAGTCATGCTTTTTTTCAATGCTAGTTTACGTACAAGATTAAGCACCGAAAAAGCAGCTAAAAATTTAGGTATGGAGATAAGCGTGTTAAACATTACCAATGCTTGGAATATGGAGTTTGAAGACGGTACTGTGATGAACTTAAGTACTTCAGAGCATATTAAAGAAGCTGCCATGGTAATTTCTCAATATGCTGATATCATTGCGGTAAGAGCTTTTCCGACGTTGAAAGACAAAGAAAAAGACACCTCTGAAATTGTACTCAACAGTTTTATAAAATATGCTACGGTGCCTGTTATTAATATGGAAAGCGCTACTGATCATCCGTTGCAAGCCTTGGCAGATGCGATTACTATTACGGAAACTAAAAAAGTTAACAAACCTAAAGTTGTGTTGTCTTGGGCTCCACACCCGAAAGCATTACCACATTCGGTTGCCAATGCTTTTGTTCACTTGATGCACAAAATGGATGTAGAATTTGTTATAACGCATCCAAAAGGGTACGAGTTAGATTCTGAAATTACGAAAGAGTTTCCTGTAGAGTACAATCAAGATAAAGCTTTTGAAAATGCCGACTTTATCTATGCCAAAAACTGGAGTTCTTTTAATGAGTATGGTAACATACTAAATGAAGACCCCAACTGGATGATTACCAAAGAAAAAATTGGAGATGCTAAGTTTATGCACTGTTTGCCTATTAGAAGAAATGTAGTAGCGGAAGACGCTGTTTTAGATAGTGAGAATTCTCTTGTCATTGAACAAGCCAACAACAGAACCTTTGCTGCCCAAATAGTTTTACAACAAATTTTAGGAGAATTATGAAAACCATAAAGATTGTTAAAATTGGCGGAAACATCATTAATGATGAGAAAGCCTTACATAGCTTCTTAGCTGATTTCGCTCAGTTAAAAGGACCTAAAGTATTGATACACGGTGGTGGAAAATTAGCTTCTGAATTGGCTAAAGAATTGAATATTCCTGTAACTATGATTGATGGCAGACGTGTAACCGATACGCAAACTTTAGATTTAATTACTATGGTATATGCAGGTAAAATCAACAAGCAAATTGTTGCGCAGTTACAAGCGTACAACGCCAACGCCATAGGTTTTACAGGAGCTGATGGAAACACAATTATATCAACCAAACGTCCTGCTGAACCTATAGATTACGGATTTGCAGGCGACGTTGTTACCGTGAATCCGCAAGTAGTAACGATATTAATTAATAATGAAGTAACTCCAGTATTTTGTGCAATTACGCACGATGCAAACGGACAATTACTCAATACCAATGCCGATACTATTGCTGCTGAATTGGCTATAGGGTTATCTGCTGATTTTAATACAGAATTGTACTACTGTTTTGAAAAACCAGGAGTATTAAGTGATGTTTCTGATGATACTTCTGTTATTGAACAAATCACGTTAGAAACCTATACTCAACTAAAAACTGATGGAGTCATTTTTGAAGGAATGCTTCCTAAGTTAGACAATTGCTTTCATGCCCTAAAAAACAATGTTCAAAAAGTACACATAGGCAATACAGCTATGGTATTTAACTCAAAAAACAAACACACCTCATTACAACTATCATGATACAAAGACTCACTACAAAAGCTATCAGCTTATTAAAAAACTTGATAGAAACTCCTTCTTTTTCTTCGGAAGAAGATGCTACTGCCCTACTATTGGAAAACTGGTTTCAAGAATTTGATATTCCGTATACCAGAACACAGAACAATGTATGGTCGGTAAACAAACATTTTGATGATAGCAAACCTACGCTGTTACTCAACTCGCATCACGATACCGTAAAACCTAATAACGGCTATACCAAAGATCCGTTTAAAGCTATTGTAGAAGATGGCAAACTCTACGGGTTAGGAAGTAACGATGCTGGTGGATGTTTGGTATCATTACTAGCAACCTATACCTATTTCTACCAAAAAGAAAACTTAGCGTATAATTTGGTATTTGCAGGAACTGCCGAAGAAGAAAGCAGCGGTCCTAACGGTTTAAACGGATTACTAAAAACCTTACCTAACATTGATGTAGCCATTGTGGGAGAACCTACCTTAATGCAATTAGCTATTGCCGAAAAAGGCTTGGTAGTTTTTGATGCTGAGGTTGCAGGTACATCGAGTCATGCAGCACATCCGAACCACGATAATGCTATTTATAACAGTATTGAAGTATTGCAGTGGTTTAAAGATGTTGAATTTGAAAAAAACTCGGAAACCTTGGGAGACGTAAAACTCACAGTAACACAAATCAATGCAGGGAAACAACACAATGCTGTTCCTTCCGAAGTAAAATTAGTGGTAGATGTTCGTGTAAACGATAAATATACCAATCAGGAAATCAGTGACTTTTTACAAGAACATGCACCTTGTAACATACAACCACGTAGCTTGAATTTAAATTCATCGTCAATACCAAAAGAGCATCCATTGGTACAAGCAGGATTGGCTTTAGGAAGAAAAACATATGGTTCTCCTACCCTATCTGACCAAGCTGTATTGAGTTGTCCCTCGTTAAAATTAGGACCTGGAGACAGCACACGTTCACATACTGCTGATGAATTTATTTATCTTCAAGAAATTGAGGAAGGAATTGAATTGTATATAAAATTATTAGAGAAAGTATTGTAGAAGAACAGAGAACCAAGAACAAAGACTTTCTAAAATCTTTATTCTAAGCCAACCGTCATTCCGAACGAAGTACGAGGAGGAATCTCATTAAAAAGAGTAACAAACATACTTAAGATTTCTCCCTCTGGTCGAAATGACAACAAACAAAAAAAACATAAAAAAAAGAGAATAGAATATAGATTTATGAGAAGTCTTTGCTCTAACAGCGAAGCGGTCTATTCTCTTGGCTCTAAAAAACAATCGTCATTCCGAACGAAGAGAGAAACCGTAAGGTTCAGCGTAGCTAAATCTCATTAAAAAGAGTAACTCATAAGTTTGAGACCTCTCACATACGTTCGAGGTGACAAACAAACAATGAGAATTTTGTTAGTTATAGTGTTTAACACTCAATACTAACTTCTCAATACTCAGTACTAATTAAAAAACATAAAAACATGAAACTTTGGGACAAAGGATTATCCATAGATAAAAAAATAGAACATTTCACTGTTGGGAACGATAGAGAAATAGATATACATATTGCACCGTATGATTTACAAGCATCATTAGCACATGCGAAAATGCTGGCTTCCATCGGTATTATTACTTCGGAAGAATTAGCACAAGTAACTAGTGGAATTGCTACACTACAACAGAAAGTGGCAGACGGTACTTTTATAATTGATCCTCAGTTTGAAGATGTACATTCTAAAATTGAGTTTGAATTAACCAACATGTATGGTGAAGTTGGTAAAAAGATACACACGGCACGTTCCAGAAACGATCAAGTTTTAGTGGCTTTGCAGTTGTATTATAAAGACAATTTACAGCTGATTTCTGATAAAACTAAAACACTTTTCAATACGTTATTACAGTTGGCAGAAGAACATAAAACCAAGTTATTACCTGGGTACACCCACTTACAAGTGGCAATGCCTTCTTCTTTCGGGTTATGGTTTTCTGCGTATGCTGAATTGCTAATTGACGATTTGTACATGGTAGATGCTGCACTAAAAACGGTAGATCAAAATCCGTTAGGTTCTGCGGCTGGGTATGGTAGTTCGTTCCCTATTAATAGAGAGTTTACCACTAAAGAACTTGGGTTTGAAACCTTAAAATACAATGTAGTGGCAGCACAAATGAGCAGAGGAAAAAGTGGGCGTACGCTTACCATGGCATTAGGAAGTGTAAGTAACACCTTAGCTCGTTTTGCCATGGATATTTGCCTGTATATGAGTCAGAATTTCAACTTTATCTCTTTTCCTGATGAATTAACCACAGGAAGCAGCATTATGCCGCATAAAAAGAATCCTGATGTGTTTGAACTCATTAGAGGTAAGTGCAATAAAATTCAAGCGTTGTATACCGAAACCTTGTTAATTACTAACAATTTACCGAGTGGTTATCATAGAGATTATCAGTTATTAAAAGAGAATATCATCAATGCTTTTGAGGAATTAAAAGATGTGTTGGATATTTTTGATTATGCTATTCAGCAAGTTATTGTGAAGGATATTAACCTACAGGATGAAAAATACAAATACTTATTTACGGTAGATAATATGAATACTTTGGTTGAAAATGGAATGAGTTTTAGAGAGGCTTACCAAAAAATTGGTGGCGAAGTTGTCAACGGTACATATACACCTGATACTTCTAAAAAACACACGCATAAGGGTAGTATTGATAATTTGTGTTTAGATAAAATACGTGAGAAGCTTGGTTAGTGGTAAATACTAAAAAAAGTCGTCATTCCGAACGAGGTACGAGGAGGAATCTTATTAAAAAGAGTAACAAACATGCTTAAGATTTAGCTACGCTGAACCTTACGGTTTCTCCCTCTGGTCGAAATGACATTTATTTTAGATGAGTCCAAAATCTTTGGTGATGGCAATCAGTTGTGTAGGGTTATTGGCGTTAAAGTTTTCTTTTAATAGCTTTAAGCGTTTTTCTACAGAGCTAACACTGCTGGGCTTTATGTCTTTGTTTTTTAATGCTTCGCTAATTTCTTTTTGATCTAAGCCTTCTGCTAAATGTTTTAATAAAAAAACGTCGTAGTCTGTAACTTCAAAAGCTTCTTTATCTCGTAAGGCATGTGCTAATTGTGGTGTTATAAAAAACTCACCGTTAAATACACTTTGTACTGCTTTTTTTAGCTCTCTTTGTCCGTGGTTAGATTTCCATACATACGCATTTACCTCTAACTCATTACATAGTTGCTGAATTCGGTAGGGTTTGTCTTCTACAGAAAATACGACTGTTTTTAAAGTTGGCTGTAGTTTTTTTGCCTCGGCTATGAGATCTTCTCCTGATTCTAATCGTTGCTCATGTATATTGTCTTTAAATGATAAATCGCTTACTAATAAATCAAATGGTTCTTTCTCCAACCATGCTTTTTTAAGTTTTAAAAAAGCCTCATCGCAATATTGTGCATATTCAACATTAGGAATTTGCATGTTTTCTAAGGCTACTTTAATTCCGCTTGACATAAAATCAGCATCTTCTGCTATCAATACTTTTTTGAACATAACTACTTTTTAAAGTGAAACTTTGCTTGAAATCCTTTTTCTTGCTTTGATTCAAAAGTAATAAACCCTCCTACTGATTTAATACGGATTTCCATATTTTGCAAACCATTTTTTATAGAGAGGTTTTCTACACCTATTCCATTGTCTTGATACGCTATTGATAATTTATTTTTTTCTACTGAAAAAGTGATAAGCACCAAAGTTGCTTCGCTGTATTTTTTCATGTTTACCAAGAGCTCTTGTAAGGCTCTATACACTACTATTTGTTTTTCTTTAGTTAACTGGTTTATGTTTACTTCTTGTAATCCTTTGTGAATTACTTTACAACGATCGTTCGTAAAATCTAAAAACAGTTGTTTTAAGAAACTCTCAAAGTGCTCTCCTGTAAGTACAGGACTGTTCTCGTGAGAAATATCTCTGGTTTGTGCATATATTTTCTCTACTCTTGTAAGTAACCTTTCATCTGTTATTGATGTATTTTGTAGTGTATTCATTACCGCGTATACATCGTTTGCCAATTCATCGTGTATTTTTTTAGCTAAGCGGGTTTCTGTGTTGTAAACTTCTATGGCTTTTTCTTTTTTATTTTTTTCTCTTTTGTTAAAGAAATAGACTATTGAGGATAGAATGGTAAGAATTACTGCAAAAATCCAGAGTTGTTTTTGCGATTTTTGTTGTTCCGTTTTAATTTCTGCTTTTAATTTCTGCTCCTTTAACAGATCAAAGTTATATATCGTTTTAACTAATTTATTTCTTGACTTTCTTCTAGCATCAATTATACTGTCTTTTAAATAACTTCTTTCAATTGCATACTTTCTAACCTCATTTCCTTTTATTAGTTTGATTATTTTATCTATTGCTTCTATTCTATCATTAGGTCTTTCTCTTTCTTTTGATAAATCATACATTTTTTGAGCATAGAATAGAGATTTATCAGAATTTTGATTATAAAAATAATCTGATATATATGAGTAATTAGTTATTAACCCCCCATAGTCTTTAATACTATCTTTTAATCTTTGAACTTTAAAAAAATCATTAACGTCAACCTTTTCTCCTAATAAATACTTTGTATACGTATAATTATCCAGTATTTTAAATTTTAATTTTAAATCTATTTTTTTAAAATAATCATTTCTAATCAATCCTTTATAAATATTTATAGACTTATCATATTGATTAATATCCTTATAAACTACTGCTTTATTTGCTATATATCTTATCTTTCTTATACTATCATTAGTAGTATTAATAGCTAGTTTATAATATTTAAAAGCTTCTTTATATTGTTTTTGAATTACTGAATTAATTCCTAAGCTATTATAAATAGCCCCTTTAACTCTGTTATATTTAAATTCATTTCCTGCGTATTTCAAGCCTTGAATTGCCGTAGAATCACTTTTTAAATACATTTCCTCTTCTGATTCGATAAAAGCAATATTATAGAACCTGTTTATTATTTTTAAACTATCATTTAACTTAATGTTGATTTCATTAGATTTTAAATAATAATAATATGCACTATCATTCTGCTTAAAAAAACGATACCCCAACCCCATATGATAATACGCAAAGGAGCGTGATTTTAAATCTTTACTATTTTCAAGTAAACTGTTTAATTCTTTTGCGTAACGAATTCCTTCATTATAGTTTTTCAACTTAAAATAACAATAAGTAATTATTTTTGCTGATAATATTTGTTCTTCTATTCTAGATTTCTTTTTTGCTCTTTCATAATTCTTTAAACTTTTTTCCAGTCTTTCAATACAAGGTAGTTTTTCCTTTGGAGTTTTACTTACTTCATTTTCAGGTTTACATGTAGTAAATAGAATAATAACTAATACAATTAAAAATCTTTTAAATTTTCTTCTCATTTTATAAAAATAAGATAAAAAAAGAGGATGATTATCATCCCCTTTATATTTTTAATTTATTAGTTCCCTTCTGGATCTTCTGGTTCATCAGGATCATGGTCATGTTCCCCCCCTGTATCACTTGTCGTTGTCTCTGTAGAGTCTGTTTGTGGTACTACGGTGGTTGAGTTTGTATTTATAGTGTATAATCCATTTGTTACTAAAAATGTTATAATTAATAAAACCTTGTTCATTTTGTTACTTTTAAAAATTGATAATATTTATCCTGTCCAAGCACTTTGCTTAGCTACAGTTACACCGAGTTTGGGTGTAGAATTTTTAAAAGAGTCGCGCGCCTCTTTCGCGGGAAGTAGAGATGAACATCGGTATTATTAAGTAGCTTCCCCCTAAGAAATTCTACCGACATTTCATCTTTTAATTAGAACCAATCAATTTGTTTTCTTTTTTATTTCTCGATTAATTCTGGTACAAACATAAAACTGATCTCTAGGGAACTATAGAAAATGAATAGAAAAGAATTGGAAAATATTTTTCCAATTTTACGGGTTTCCTTTTCCATACTTTTTCTATAATTTTTAACTTTGGAAAAACCAATAAAACATAGTGATGCTTAAAGAATTACTTAGACTTCTTTATATAAAGCTTGAAAGTGAAAGTGAAAATGACAGGAAAAACAAGACTGGAAATTTTGATTTTTTCGAAGAGCAAATATTAACTCAAAAGCGTTTTGACAAGTACAAGGATTACATGGTTAAATCCAAAACAATGAAGAATTATTATGAAAAGCATGTAGAAGGAAGAATAAATAGTTCTAAAGAACCAACGCTACAATTAAAAAACTTAATAGCTGAGTACTTAGGATTCGATGATTATCTCGATTTTGAGTCTAAAAATCCAAGAAATGGTAATTTTTCAAAAGAAACTAGCAAACCAATAAACAAAAAACATATTTACATTATCACTAGTTCTATAATAGTTCTTCTTTTAGTTCTTTCCCTCTCTTACAAAAATGTACTTTTTATGGATTATAACTGTATTGTTTGGGAAAAAGACCATTATACAAAAGCCCCTTGTTATTATCTTAATTCAATAGACAATACAATTTACCACATAGATATTGATCGTTTTAAAAAAGTAACACTTACCAAAGGCATGGAGTTTTTCACTAACGGAAAACCTAATTTTTGGTATGGAAGTAATAAAGATGATAAACGAGAGTTTTTTACGGCTAGAGGTGTACATCCTGAAACCTTGAAAGAATTAGATCCTATTACTGAATATATTCTTAAGAAAGAAGGTTTTAGACCATAAAAAACGCCGTTAATAATTAAATTAACGGCGTTTATATCTCTTATCGATTAGAAGAATTAATCTTCCTCATCGTCTTCTATAGGAGTTGGTTGATCTTCTCCACCTGTATCAAGACTCTCAATTCTGCCCTTAATAGATGTTTTATTTGAATCTGGATCTTCAGGTTCATCAGGGTCTAGGTCAGTTTCTCCTCCAGTATCAATGCTTTCAGTTCTGCCTTTAGTAGAAGCTCCTTTTGAGTCTGGATCTGGATCTTGATCTTCCTCTCCTCCTGTATTTTGAATTTCTAATTTTTCTTGTTCTTGAATATTATCTTCAAATACATCTGTACAAGATGTAAAAACTCCACTTGCTAATAAAAGTGCTACTGATAAAATTACTTTTCTCATATAAATAAATTTTTCCGCTAAAAAAAAGCTGTTAATATTTAAATCAACAGCTTTTGTCTTTAATATTATTCTACCCAAAGTAGGATAGTAATAACTTTATATTTTATCGTCTACTATAGTTTGGTGCTTCTTTAGTAATAGCAACATCGTGTGGGTGACTTTCGTTAATTCCACTTGCAGTAATACGGATAAACCTTCCTGTATTTTTTAATGTTTCAATGTCTTTTGCTCCACAGTATCCCATTCCTGCACGTAATCCACCTACAAACTGATGAATACTTTCTTGTAATTCTCCTTTGTAAGCAACACGACCTACAATTCCTTCTGGAACTAACTTTTTAATATCGTCTTCTACATCTTGGAAATAACGATCTTTTGAACCTTGTTTCATTGCTTCAACAGATCCCATTCCACGGTACGATTTGAATTTTCTTCCTTCGTAAATAATAGTTTCTCCTGGTGATTCTTTAGTTCCTGCTAATAAAGATCCTAACATCACACAATCTGCTCCTGCAGCAACCGCTTTTGGAATATCTCCTGTATAACGAATACCTCCATCAGCAATTACCGGAACTCCACTTCCTTTAATTGCTGCGGCTACTTCTAATACTGCCGAAAACTGTGGAAATCCTACACCAGCAACTACACGTGTTGTACAAATAGATCCTGGTCCTATTCCTACTTTTACTGCATCAGCTCCTGCTTCTACTAAATATTTAGCTGCTTCAGGAGTTGCTATGTTACCTACAACTACATCTAATTCAGGAAATTTTGCTTTTACTTCTTTTAATACAGAAACTACTCCTTTGGTATGTCCATGAGCTGTATCAATAATCACAGCATCCACCCCTGCATTAACCAATGCTTCTGCTCTATCAACTGCATCGTGTGTTACTCCTAATGCCGCAGCTACGCGTAAACGACCATAAGTATCTTTATTTGCTGTTGGTTTCTGTGTAAGTTTTGTTATATCTCTAAAGGTAATTAACCCTACAAGTTTATCATCATCATTAACAACTGGTAATTTTTCAATCTTATTTTCTTGTAAGATAACTTCGGCATCTTTTAAAGAAGTTCCTTCTGCAACTGTTACTAGGTTTTCAGAGGTCATAACTTCAACTATAGGACGCTCGTTATTTTTTTCGAAACGTAAGTCACGATTAGTTACAATTCCTACTAATTTTCCTGCTTCATCAACAATTGGAATACCTCCAATTTTATGCTCACGCATTGCTTGTTTTGCATCTAAAACGATTGCGCTTAACGATAAGGTAATCGGGTCGATTATCATTCCGCTTTCTGCACGCTTTACCTTACGAACTTCTTGAGCTTGCTGCTCAATTGTCATGTTTTTATGTAACACTCCTATTCCTCCTTCTCTTGCAATAGCAATTGCCATAGCAGACTCAGTTACCGTATCCATTGCCGCAGATACAATAGGAACATTGATTGTTATATTTCTTGTAAATTTTGTTTGAATTGAAACTTCTCTTGGAAGTACTTCTGAATAAGCAGGAACTAATAAAACGTCATCATACGTTAATCCTTCGCCTAGTATTTTAGATTGATGAGCTTGCATATGCAATCAATTTAGTGTGTTGTTAATTAATTGCATGCAAATATACTACAAATAATGCAAAAACAACCTTTAAATTTAAGTTAAGAAAATCATTTTTTAAATGTCTATTTTTTTAGTAGCATTTTATTTTAACCTTTTTTCTATTACGTTAATAATCAAGTTTTATACGTTGAGGGTTTTTCTTCTATTTTCTTTTTCACCTTTTTTTTAAATTTATATTGCTTTTGCATATATTAGAACTCATAAAATAAAGCAATGGAAAATAACACCCTTCAAAAAGACAGTAAAAAAATTGTTAGCACTAATAGTAATGGTGTTTACCCTAAAGTATCTATAGAATTAATCACTGAGATTAACAACATGCTATCGTACGCTATTTATAATGGTATTGTTATTAATACTGAAGTGAACTCTTTAATTGAAAGTAAGAACCTGAATGATTTGATAAATGCTCATAATATTCTTGTTAAAAATATTGCTCCTGCAACACCAAAATCGATAGAATACACGAAAGCTCTTCGTGATGAAGGTCAAAATAAATCTATTTTCAGTAAGCTTCCTATAGTTAGGAATCTTATTTTCTTAGCGCTTTTCTTTTTGGTTTTATTCATTGTTACTGCACTTTCTCCTGATGTTAATAATGACTCATTAGATAAAGGCTTAATGAATAACTCTGGATTGCCTCTCCTTTTAAACCTCTCTTATTTAGCGTCTGTTGCTGGTTTGGGGGTTATTTTTTATTTATTAAAAAGAGTTAGCGATTCTATTAGAGAATCTACCATGGTATCAGAAGAGTCTATTTCTTATTTAGCCCAAATAGTACTTGGTATTATTGCCGGACTTATCATGTCTGAAATTATTTCGTTTTACACCAAAAGCCCTGAAGATATTAACTTGTTTAACAAAGGTGTTTTAGCTCTTATTGGAGGTTTTTCTTCAGAAGCTATTTTTAGTATCCTACAGGGTATTATAGATAGAGTTAAATCTATTTTTATCATACCAAAACCCAATACAAATTAACTATACTTAAAAACAAAGAGGTTGTTACGTTAAGTGATTATTTATAATAGAGCTTACAGCATACTAACCGAACTTAGCTCAATACTGTAGCAACCTCTTTTTAATTATAAACTAACTATACTTATGAAATACTTTTACGTATCTATTTTTTCTTTTTTTCTTTTTTCCTGCGCCAGTATTCCAAGCTCTACTGTAACATTAACGAAAGAGGTTATTAAAGAAGCAGATAATATGCATCAGCTAAATGTTTCTTTAGTCAACAGACTTTTTGATGAAAGAAAAGAAAAAATAAATTTATTTATTGAGAACAAATACACCCCTACGCTACTAAAAAAGTTTGAGGGTTTATTACCTGATTCTTTAGATTACAAAAAGGAATTGCCTAATATTCTAAATAGTATTGTTCCTATTATTAATCGTAAAAAAGACTCTCTTCAAAGTGTATTGGATTTACAAAGGCAAGATATTTTAAACCAACTAAATTCTAATTATAGTGATTATAGTAAAGCTACTACTTCACTTCAAAACTTAATTAATTCTGTTGTAAAGGTAAAAACTACAGAAAGTGATGCTTTATCGGCTATAGATCAACTTACAGGTGACAGAATTAACATAAAAAAAGTTGAAAACACCATTAATCAGAGTATTGATAAAACTGGAAATACTCTAAATAAATTGATAAATATTGAAAAAGTAATTACTGAAAAATAACTATTATGAATTCTATAGATTGGAACAATATAGCTAAAGAAGCTGCTTCACAAACTGATGCTGAGTTTAACAAACAATTAGCTAGTTTAACTAACTTAAAACTTAGTGAAGTAGATGCTTTTATTAAGGAAAGTAAAATTACCAATGCTAACGCCATAAAAACACTTAAACTTATTGATGATGCTACTATTAGTAATAACGAAAAAGCCAAAGCTATTTCTAATATCGAAAATGGCTTTGGCTTTGTTATAAGTTTAGTTTCTAAAATTGTATAACTATCTAAAAATTGTATTGTCTTTTATAAATGCTGTTTTATAACGCTCACTAAAGAGAATTTTCTCTTCATTGTCTAATACTATAAGGTTATCTTCAAAGTAAATTTCTTTGATTTTCTTAACGTTTACCAAGTAATTTCTATGCACTTGTCTAAAATCTGGATTAGATAGCATGTCTTTTAGCTTGGTTAGCGATAACTTTATTAGGTAATTTCCTGAGTCGCAAATTATACTACAGTATTTTTCTTTTACTTCTACATAATTAATAGCAGCTACATCAACTTTTACTACGCTTCTTTTTTTCTTTATGAATAAAAAAGCAGGACTTAACACTGCATTGTCTGAAGCTAAGCTTATACTATTACTTTGTTGATAGCATGACTCTATCGCCAACTCTAAAGAGAATAACAATTCCAGTTTATTATATGGCTTTAAAAGATATACTAACGGATTGGTTAGTTTTGCTTCATCAAAAATTTCTCTTCCTTGCATACTTGTTAAGAATAAAAAAGGCACATTAATTCCTTCTTTATTCAAACGGTGTGCTAACGAAATTCCGTCTGGTCTTCCGTTTATCATGATGTCTAAAATAATAACATCAAAAAAGCGATTTCTAATTAACTTTTCTGCTTCTACCGCATTTTTTGCTAATGATACCTCGTAATCATTATCTTCTAAAAAAGAAGAAAGTTCTAAAGCTTCCTCTCCTGAATCTTCTAGCAATAGTAATTGTAGTCTTTTCATAATTTATGCGCTTGCGTTGGGTAACAAAATTCGTATAGTTGTCCCCACTTCCAACTCACTATCTATGAGTAATTTTCCATTATTCTTTTTAATAAGTGTTTGACACAGTAACATACCTAGCCCTACGCCTTCAGATCTGTTAATTTTGTCAATACTTAAGTCTTCTAATCCTTTAATTTTTGCTAGTTTTTCTTCTGAAATTCCAAAACCTGTGTCTTTAATTTCAATTGTACTAAATTCTTCAGAGTCGTTATAGGTTTTTACTTCAATCTTGCCGTTTTCTCCTGTGTATTTTAGTGCATTATCTAACAAATTTCTCAATACTATTTTCAAGGATTCCTTATCTGCTTTTACTAAAATAGTAGCTTCTAACATTGTTGTTAATGCAATGTTTTTAGCTTCTGCAATCTCTTCAAAGTTATAAACAGCCTGTTCTACCAACGATTTTAAAGGATATTCTTCTGCTTTAAACGATAACTGATTGTTTTGCTCTAACGACCAATGTAATACATTATTTAATAAATGACTCGTACTTTCAGTTAATGCAATAGCATTGTTAGTAGTTTCACTTACCGCATCGTATTCTTTATTTTTTAATTGTCGTTTTAGCTTTTCGTGTTGTCGCTTAATTGTATTAATTGGCGAACGTAAATCGTGAGACACTACAGAAAATAAATAGTCTTTGGTTTTGTTAGCTACGTTTAACTCCTCCTTTTGTTGGGTAATAAACCTATTTTTACTTTTTAACTCTCTATAAAAATAACCTAAAAATCCGAGAAAAACTAATAAACCCGAAGCTCCTATTACCAAACTCTTTTGCACTACTGCTTGACGCTTTAGCTGTTCTTCTTGTAATACAATTTCTTGTTGCTTTTGAGCTACAGCTAATTGTTTGTCTTTTTCTGTAAGCTCCCAAATTTTATCACGGTTCCAAATAGAGTCTTTCCAACGACCGTATTCTATATAATAGTCTACACTTTTTTGGTAGTTTTTTCTATTCTTCTCAACAACCGCCATGTTTTTGGCTGTATATTGTTTAAGTTCTAAATCAGAAAATAATTTTGCTAAATCATACGCCTCTATAAATAACGGAATCGCTTCATCATCTAAATATTGATTGTAATAGACATTTGCTAAATCCATTTTAGTCCTAATGGTTGCAGCAGTATCCTGACTTTCAATTAATTTTAATTCTTTTTGAAAATATTCCTTTGCTTTAATATAGTCTTTTTTATGAACATAACTCAATCCTAAGTTATGAAGCACATCTTTATTTACATCTACATTTTCAACCTCTATTCCTTTTAGTTCAAATTTTTTTAGAAAAAAAATAGCACTATCGAACTTTCTCAGGTTAAGATATGTTATTCCTAACTGCCTATTCTTTAAAAATTCATATGATGAGTTTTTAGAAATTGAAGACAAACTTTTTAAAGCTTTCTTATACAAACCTTTACGAATAGCACTACTGCCTTGTATATAATTCAAAATATCTTTTTCTTCTACATTTCCGGCAGATAAAAGTCCTTTAGAGCTATAGGCATAACTAGAATCATGTTTCTTTTTTTTATAAAATATTAATGCTTTTTTAAAAGTTTGTTTGTTTATACTTAAGGAATCTCCTCTAGTATAAAGATATTCTAGACTTCCTTTATTTATATCTTGTGATAAAGCTTTTACTGTAAAAAAAATAAAGAAAATCCTAAATATAAAAGACAACATTTAATTATTGAGATTTTGCTGGCGCAGTTACAGTTCCCCTATCCGTTTCTGGATCATCATTTTCACTACGTACTAAAATCATATCTACAGAGGGAGTTCCTTCATCCAATTGATAGGCAAACTGTACATAATATAAATCGTACTGGCTAGCTACTTCATCACAATTAAACTCTACTCTAAAATCTCTACAACTTACCGTATCATATCCTCCATCTTTGTTTAAGATTTTAGTTGGCGTAACTCCGTAGTAATTTAAATAAACTTCGTTTCCTTGTAGTTGCAATCCACTTGTATTATCTACTGGGTTTAATGTATTGTCTGGTAAATATGCTAAAACTGTTATAGTATTAGGAGTTGCACTGTTTCCGGATTCATCTCTAGACATGTTTACTAAAGGACCTGTAGGTACATTTTCTGCACTAATATTTGTATCAAACTTACTAAAGCTTTTTAATGTTAATGTAACTCCGTTAACGTTTACTGGGTTTCCCATCTTTTATAATTTTTTAATTTGGTTATTTGGCTAAAATTACAATTATAAAAAGAAAAGAAAAAATAGTTTGTTAATAATTTATAGCAGTTATAGAGAAAATTATCTTTACAAAACCTCTCTTATTTCTACCGATTAAAAAAGGGAGAAACCGAAGCTTCTCCCTTTATTTTAAATTTTGAACTGTAATGTTACATACCAGTTTCTCGGAGCGGATGGTATAATACCTGGTCCAGGGTATCCTGTTGCTCTACGTGTAAAGTATTTTTCGTCTAACAGATTATTTACTCCTGCTTCTAACTTGAAAATTTTGTATTTGTAAGAAGCTGAGAAGTCTAGTACACCATAAGCAGGAATTTCTCCTACTACTCCACTTATTTTAGCTATACTAGAATTTGAATCTGCTATAACAGCATTAGATGCATCAGAAAATTGTTGTGTTAGGTAAGTATATTGTAAGCTTGATAATAAGTTTTTATATCCAAACTTAACACCAGTTTTAAAGTTAAATTCTGGTACAAATTCTACTTTATTGCCTACAATTCCATTTGCTATTGAAGAGGTATACTCTGAGTTTGTATATGATGTATTTACGAAGTAATTAAAGTTATAATCACTATTTATATCTAACATCTTTTTTAGATTCAAATCAAAAAGACTCTCTATACCAAGAATCCTTGCATCTCCAATATTATCTCTTTCTGGTTTACCATCTGTTCTTGTATAAATACCTATTCTGTCATTGTAAAAAAGTCCAAAAACACTTACATCATATGATACTACTTTGTTAAAATCTCCCCTTACTCCTATATCGGCTGTAAACCCTTTTTCGTCTGTAATATCTTCTGCTATTGCAAAAGCAGGATTCGCGGTACTTATATCTGCAAATGTTACTGAACGATAGTTTTGTGAAACATTTCCGTAAAATTCTATTGAGGTGTTAGGCTTATAACTAGTTCCTACTCCTAATAATAAAAAAGTACGCTCTTTTGTTTCTTCCTCGTCTCTTTCATTTCTATTGATAACATTCCCTGCTGCATCGGTGGTAATATCTGTTATGAATTCTTCTCTTTCGGTTTTTATATGTTCTAAACGAAAACCTGGAGTTATTGACCATTTATCATTTAAATAGAAAATATTTTCTCCAAACAATGCGATATTTAAATTAGGAAATGTACTGTTTGATTGTCTTGGGTAGTTTGGATACTCTTCTGAATAAATTTTAAAGTCAGCATCTGATAACTCTGACCCTGGACCTTGTGCTGATGTATTGTTTGCTTTGTAAAACTTACTTCCTATTAAAAAAGTAGCTTTTTTATTGAATAACTCATATTCTGATAATAACCTAGCTTCAAACCCGAAGTTATTAAAATCTCCCTTTATAACTTGTCTTTCTCTACCAGGATCTTCATCACTAACTCTATTAGTTCTATATCCTACAGCATCTCTAGAAGCATTTAAACCAAAGAAATTAAATGTGAAATTTGTTTTATCTGAAAAACGATGTGCTAACTTAAGATTGTACAAAAACCAATCTACTTGAAACCAATTACGTTCTCTATTACTCTGAAAAGGGTTTTCTACAAACATTGCATCAGTTAATCCACCTGCTTGTTGAGCTACATATTTCAAATATGTAATTTCTGCTTCTAGCTTTGTTCTGTCTGAGATCTCATATCCTAAATGTGCAAAGGCATTTTTTGAATCGAATTCTGAATTCGAACGGAAACCATCTCCTTGCTTGTAATTGTAATATCCGTAATAGCTAAATTTACCTTTGGTTCCTCCAACACTTGTAAAGTTGGTAAATAAGTTATTACTTCCTAGGGTATTTCTTGTAATGATTTCTAATGGTTTGTTAGGGTTCGATTTCTTCATTATAAAGTTTACTAGCCCTCCAAACTGAGTTCCATATTGTAACGAAGCTGCTCCTCTTACAATTTGAATTTCATTCAATGCTTCTGCCGGTGGTGTATAATAACTTTCTGGGTACCCTAACACATCTGCACTAATATCGTATCCGTTTTGACGTGTATTAAAATTAGAGGTTCTGTTTGGATCTAATCCTCTACCACCAATATTTAACTGTAAACCTGCATCGTCATTCTGAAAAATATTTAATCCTGCTACTTGACTGTATAACTGACGTGCGTTATTAGAAGCTAATGCTGCTGTAGATTGATTTACTAAAACAACTTCGGTCTTTTTTCCTGCAAAAATGGCTGTTTCTTCTACATCTTTTAAGCGTTTTAACTCAAATACTTTTCTTCGTTGTGTTTTGATTTGTATTTCTGATAACTCCTCTGAAAAAGAGTTTAATTTAACGTTTAATACAACGTCTTTTACAACTGTAATTTTAAGCTCTTTTAATTGGTACTCTTCAACATAAAATAACAATTCTAATTGTTCTTTTTCAGTTGAAAATTGATAAAACCCTTTACCGTTAGTCTCTGCTAACAATCTACCCGTTTTATTATATACTTTTACATTTTGCAACTTCGTATTCATTTCAGAAGTTACCACACCTGAAACTTTGTTTTGAGCAAAAGTTGAGGCAGTAAAGAATAATACACATATTAACCTTACTATATTCTGAGCTAATTGTGTGTGTTTGAACATATGTTTATAGTCCATAAATTTTAATTTTATCATTAAAAGGTAATATCCAGTCTTTGTGTTTAAAGCTTTCTTTTTGTTTATATAAATCTATGTTAGGGTTTATATATGGTTGACTTAATCGTCCGTTTAATGCCACAAAACTCTCCACGTAGACTTCTATATTTTTATGACCGTCTTTTTTAAAGTGATCTCCTAAATAATGAGCATATTCCAAAATAAAATCAGGCTGAAAGCTCATTTGCTTTTCTTGAAAAGAGGTTAAAAAATCAGTATTGTTTACATAAAAAAACTTCCCTGTTTCACCATCAACAATCTTAAAGTTTGCATAACCTGCTTTCTCCATTAACATAACTCGCCACGAAAAACGAAAACCTTCTTCTGTCCAGAATAATTCTCCTGGATACATTAAGTAACGCCATGGTAATAGTATTTGAAGTATAAAAAGAGTTCCTAAGATTGATAAGATGACTTTCTTTTTAAGTTTTGGATATGTATATTCTTTAACTTGTTGAACTGTTTCTGATGAAATTGAGAACACTCGTTTTATATATTGAATAATTTTCTCGTGCAAAGAAGCATCGAAAAAAATAAGTGTTGCAACAATCATTATAAAAGGAAACATGCCTATAGGAAATAAAACCCTAGTAAATACATGAAAAAACACAACCAATCCGAAAGCTAACAAACGTGTTCTTTTATACAATAATAAAAAGGGAATTGATAAATCATACAAAGCTCCACTCCAACTCATTGTGTAGTGAAACCATTCTTGTTGCATTAAATTATTCCCAATTAAAGGTAAATCGTATTTTGATGGTAACCATATTTTTAGGGGTTGTGCTCTAAATAACCAATCGGAATTTAATTTTGCTAAACCTGCATAAAAGTATACAATTCCTAAAAGCAATTTTACACTATCTATTGTCCATTTTGGCACATTTATATATTCTCTTTTTCTTAGGTAAGCATCTAAAGAAAAGTGAGCATTTGCTGGTAAAAAGATTAGTACAAAACTTAGTATGCTTATAAAGTAGTAATGGTTTAAATAGGTTGTTTTATCCATTAACTCTATATAGGTAAAGCTTAGAAAGAATGTTATAATAGCCAATCTATATTTAAATCCTAAAGCCACCAATGCTGCTGATAAACCACTAATTATAAATAGTAAATATGTATAATTTCCAATAGGTTTTATCCATTCAAAACCGTAATATGAAAAGTGAAATGTAGGTTGTACATATAGTTTTTCTATCCAGCCATGATACCAAAACCGTAGGATACCAAAAAGCATCATAACCCCAAAAAAAACACGAAAAACAGCCAAAGGGGCTGAATTTGTTTGCTTTGAAAGGTAATTTTTAGAAATCATTTTTATGATATGCTTCACCTACAAAAAGTATGACTAAATAGTTATTTTAATAAAAGCTGCCTATTTTCATAGACAGCTTTGTTATTTTGTTTTCAATGATTAATCTCCGTCGGCATCAACATAGTCTACGCTAACATTAAAAGCCTGTAGCATATCTACTTTTAAATACACTACTACTTTTTGTAGCTCATCAAATGATTTTGTCATTTGAGTATTATCGGTATTTATTTGTTGATAGAAATCATCGTTTAAAGTACTAACTTGTGTTTCAGCTGTATTAAACTGTGTGTTTATTAAGTTTACTAAATCACCTCTTTTTAAATACTCTAAATAACTTTTAAAACTAATTCCAGAGCCAGCTGTGTTAAAGTTATTTCCGTTGAAAAAATCTTGAACAGCAATTAATGCTTCTAATGCTAATGCTTTTGATACTACTCGATTGTAATATGCTTCAACTTTTTCTGGTAATGGTGTTGATGAAAAGTTTCCTGCTGGAATTCCAAACTTATTAGCTCTTAATCCTTTTTCATAATAAAAAATAAAATCGTTTACCAATTTATTTAATGATGAGCTAGCTGTATTAGCTGTAGAAGCTACAAACTCATCTCTATAACTTCCTTTCCAGTCGTTAAGAATTGTTGTTGTTAATCCACTCATTTGAGCAATCACATCAGTTATATACTTTTTGTAATTAGCTGCATTTGCATCCGTTGTGTATTTTTCTAAAATAGCAATATCATTTGCTGCTACACCGTACAATAAATAATCTAACGCTGGAAAACCTTGTGCGTCATGGTTGTTAGAACTATTTAAATCGTATGTTCCGTTACTTATATTACTTTCTACATCTGCAACTGTAAGCGGATAAATATTAAAAAAGTTTACAAAACCTAATTCTTCGGCCTTACCTATATTAAACATTTCTACATGTTGCCATGCTTTGTAAGCATTTAACCAAGCGGTACGTACCTCTGTTAAAGTTGTTGCATTAGGAGCATCTGTAAAAGAAGTGGCTTTTGTTCCTAACGTAGTTAACTGGCTATCAAACGCTTCAAAAGAAGGTATAATTATATTATCTGCTAAATGTGTTAGCATTGCTCCTCTATCAAAGCCATCTGATGGTGTTGGGTTATCTGAACTATCTGAACTACAAGCATAAACTACAACTGCAAGTAATAGGAAAGGTAAAAATTTTTTAATCATTTTTATTTCTATTTATTCTAAATAAAACTTTTGCAAATATAAAAAGTAGCCATGAAATCATAACTACTTTTTATAAGAATTCTTAAATTATTTGCTTCTTAGCTCCCTGCTTCTGTTACAGTGAAGTTAAATTTAGCAGCGATAGTTTCAGAAACAGTATCTAATGTTGCTGGTGTAGTATCTTCCCATAAACCATTTCCTGTTCCTAATAGGTCTTCTAATAAACCTTCTACCTCTGTTTTGGTAAAGTATGCTTCATTAGCATTATTTTTACGAGTAAATTGTAAACTGTAAATAAACCCTAAACCTTCTGAAATAGCATGAAATGCTGCCGCCTTATCAGTCGTCCATAAATTTTTACCTTGTTGTAAGTAATATACTCCTCTAATTGCAATTACATTTGAAATTTTTTCACGAATAATTTCTGCTTGCTCATTACGAACGTCATAATTTTTAGCAACAATAGCAGCTCTTCCTAACTTGAATGCATTGTAAATATCATCTGCTATACCAGCAAAATCATTATCTCCATTTACTTTTGCTAAATATTCGTTTAAGAACTTATCTGCTTCTAATACTGGTTCAGATGGGTTAGCTTCGTTACCATATAAGTAACCATAAGCCTCATCCCACTTATGCTCCATTGTTGTATAACTTTTTCCTTCCTCAACAACATCATTATCGTTATTAGTAACATTACTTCCTGCATCTAATACAGCTGTACCTAAGTAGTTATTTAACATTTGATCAACCATTAAACCTCCGATTAATGATTTTGCAAAAATTTGATTTAGCTCAACTCCTTTTCCGTTTATGTATCTAGTAGAACCTCCTCCATTTTGTTGAAGTTTACCTGCTGTTCCTGCTACTGCGTCAACATCCCAGTTTGGAAATACATCATCTACTTGCTCTTTTATCCAAGCATCAAATTGAGCTTTAATTGCATTAGCTTCTGTTGTATTTGCAGAAAAGAAATCGGTTGAAGCTGCTGTTTTACTACGTACACTTTTACCTGAGGCGTTTAATGTTGCATCGGTAAAATCTGCATCTCCTTCAGCATGTGCAAACATGTTATCTAAATCAGCTTCTGTTTTTGCCGTATTTTTTAATGCTGCAATTAATTCAGTAGCCATTTTAATTCGAGTCGTTTGACCTGAAAAACTTACTGTAGATTCATTATTTCTTTCAAACTTGTAAGTTGCTGGTGCTTTTACTGAATTTACTGGCTCGTCATCACTCGAACAAGAAGTAAACACTAAAGCTGATACAGCTATCATAGAAAGGATTACTCTTTTCATTTTATTTAGATTAAGTTTTAATTAATTTTGTTTGGCAAATTTATATAAGAAATTCAACCTCACAAATCTTATTAAGACTTATTTTAAATAATTTTTAGCTTTTATAAATATCTAACTAATAATCAATATTTTATAATTATATACTATTTGTTTTTAAGAAAATTAACAACTGCTTTACGTATATCATATGCTAATTCTTCTTTTTTTGGTGTGTAAATACTTAAAATCCCTTCACTTTTACTTGAAAGCATCGGAATATCAAGTCCTCTTAATAAATAATCTGAAAAAGCAACTGTATAAGTTTGGTTTTCTTGTAGTTTTCCATTTTTAAGCTCCCATACTCCATTTACTTTTTCAGCATTAAATCTTTGTAAATAGGCTCCTGTTCCTGAAGATTCTACACCAAAATCTAACACCTTTTTTAATAAGCTTCCTTTAATCTCAACTTTTAAAATTTCTCCTCCATATGGTAATACTCTAAAAATATCAACAGCATTTATGTCTCCTGATAATACATCATCTATTCGTACAGATCCTCCATTTACCAAAGCACAGTCTACATCATTATTATACGCTAAGCTCATTGATTCTGCAATAATTTTCCCCATATTGGTTTGTACAACTCTAATTGTACTTTCTCTTGCATCTAAAGGTTCAGCTGCCTTGTATATTATTTCATAAGGATTCGATACTACTTCTTGAATTTTATCTTCTAAGACTGCTTGCCATTTATCTACAACTTCTTTTACACTCGCATCAAAAGGAATTGATTTATTAATTTCTTTTAACTCAGATTTAAAGCTGACTTCTTTTGTTTTTGGGTTATATTCAAACCTATGGATATAGGCTGTTTTTGCGTTAGCATCTGCTTTTGCAATTGTTACCTCTCCTACTTTTGTGTAACTATTGGTGTGTTCGTGACCTCCCATAATTAATGGCACGTTTGGTAATAGTTTTGCTATTTCTTTATCCTGTGTAAGTGATGCATGAGTTAACCCTAATACGATGTCTACTTTATCTTTTATTTCGTTATAAGAGCGTTGTATTTCTTTATACATATCTCCATAATACACGTAACTTTTTGGGTTTGATGGAATACAAACACTTATAAACCCTACTTTTAAAGTAGTTCCATTTAAATTCTTAAATTCTTTTATGAAAAAATCTTTTAAAGTTTCTTTTTTACCATCAACGATTTTATGAAAATAAGAGTGTTTACCATCAACATTATGCAATACATTGGCTGATATCCAATCAAACTTACTCTCATTCAAACGATCTTGTAAATGTGTAAAACTTAAATCGAATTCGTGGTTTCCAAATGCAACAAGATCAAAGTTCATAGCATTCATAACCTCTACCATTTGTTTCCCTCTTACTCGCTCACCATTATACTTCATTGTTCCTAGTAAAGAAGGTGATAAAAAATCTCCTGCTAATACTAGCATGGTGTTTTTATCTTCTTTTAAAAGTTGTTTGTGAACTGTTTCTACTCTTGCCATTCCTCCATACATTCCTCCTTGAATTGGGGCAATTTCATACACATCGTTTAATTGTAGTAATGTAAAATAGGTTTTATCATTATCTTTTTTAAACTGATACGTTGTCTCTGGTGTAGTTGTATTGATTTTCTTTTTTGGAGAACCACAACTAACTAAAGTGCAAGTTATTAAAAGTAGTAATAGGGTTTTAAATTGCTTCATTTGGCTTTTTTTATAAGAAAACCAAATTTACGAATTCTAGTGAAGATATTGACGTGTGTTTTGTCTTATCATTTTTCGATATTCTACCAATTCTGGAAATTGATAAAAGAAGTTTATTTTTTTATGTGCTATAGTTCTAGGCTTCTTTATTTTAGGTCTTAACACAAAAGCTGTCCAGCTTTCAACAATATCTTCTTCTGGACTTTCAGCAGCGTAATCTGTAAGGAACTCTGTTCTATTATTTAAGTATAAATCATATAGTTTTTCTACACAGTTTGCTTCTGTATAACAATATTTTCGTTGAATAACATCCCAACGATTTAATAATGCCCCTTTCCAAAATATGTTAACAAACCTATTGATGTAACTATCTTTATAAGCTTCTCCTTCAAGAGTTAAATATAACTCTCCTTCTTCTTGTTGCCTTTTGTTTGTTGGCCTTATCTGAGTTCTATTTAATGTTAATAAATGCCCAAACTCGTGTACTAAAGTATATACTGACTCATGAAGTCTTCTCTTATCCTTAGTTTCAAAATTAACATCTCTAATATCAATTTCTAACTGCCATTTATCATTTTTTGAACTCAATGCTACTAAAGCTCCTGTTTTTTCATCTACCCCATCCGTCATTAAAACAATCCGCTTAATATATTTTTGGGTGAGCTCTTTCGGGAAAATCCTATTAAATTCACCCCAATAATAAGCAGCTAAATCATCACTTACCGACTGATTTTTAACTATTTTACTACCATTCACATTCCACACCCCTATTCTTTCACTATTTGTAGATTGAGAAAAGGCTGAAAAAAAGAAAAATAGAAAAATAATATTTAATTTCATCATCTTTTAAAAAACTTCTAGTGCTTTATTATAAGCACTTTCAAAACTCATTGGTTTAATATTAGTTGCTACTTTATTTGCTGTAAAATAAGACAATAACTTTTCAGTTGGCATATTACCTGTTAACTCATCTTTAGCCATTGGACAACCTCCATATCCTTTAATAGCTCCATCAAAACGTCGGCAACCTGCTTTAAAAGCACTGTCAACTTTTTCATGCCATTTAGTTGGTGTTGTATGTAAATGAGCTCCAAATTCTATTTGAGGATAACTAGGTATTAAATTTGAAAACAAGTAGTCTATATCTTCAGGTGTTGAGCTCCCAATTGTGTCTGACAAAGATAAGATTTTAACACCAAACGACGAAAGTTTTTCTGTCCATTCTCCTACTATTTCAACACTCCATGGATCTCCATAAGGATTTCCAAACCCCATTGATAAATAAGCTACTACCTCTTTATTGGTTCGATTTGCAATGGCTAATACCTCTTTTAAAGTATCAATAGATTGGTCTATTGTTTTGTGTGTATTACGCATTTGAAAATTCTCTGATATCGAAAAGGGATATCCTAAATAATCAATTTCTTCAAATTGTGACGCATCATTTGCTCCTCGCACATTTGCTACAATTGCTAATAGTTTACTTTTAGTAGTAGATAAATCTAACTTCGATAAAACTTCAGCTGTATCTTTCATTTGGGGAATTGCCTTTGGCGACACAAAACTTCCAAAATCAATTGTATCAAATCCCACTTTCAACAGTGAATTGATGTATTTTGCCTTTGTCTCTGTGGGAATAAAATGGCTTTTAATTCCTTGCATTGCATCCCTTGGACATTCAATAATTTTAACACTGTTAACCATTGTGTCAAATATACATATTTTGATTCATTTTTTCACCTAGCTTTACCTGTCTCTATTCGCCCTTTATAAAACACTATCCAATTAATTAATTATCAACAAAATACAAAGAAACAGAAATAAAAACTTGAAAGTTTTTTTTATTTTTTTTATTTTTTTTTCTGCAAACTGTCACAATTTAAAAGTTAATTTGTCTCTAGTATAGAATGATTTCATTGGAGTCGCAACAAACACATATCAACCAACTAATCGAACGCTGTAAAAAGAACGATAATTCTGCACAAATGCAGGTTTATCAGAGCTATTACAAAGCTATGTATAACACGTCGTATCGTATTTTAAAAGACGAGTTCGAAGCAGAAGATTTAATTCAAGAAGCATTTTTAACTGCTTTTACGAAATTAGATACTTTTAAAGGTGAAGTTACTTTTGGTGCGTGGTTAAAAAGAATTGTAATTAATAAAAGTTTAACCCAGTTAAAAAAAGTTACTAGATATGATGAAGTAAGGATGGATGTGATTCCTAGCTATGAAGTTGAAGATATAGAAATAGATTATAGCTCACTTGAAGTTAAAAGAGTTATAAACTGTTTACAGAGCTTAAAGGATAATTACAGAATTGTATTGACTTTAAACCTAATTGAAGGCTATGATTATGAAGAAATCGCTCAAATACTAAACTATACTAATGAAAATGTACGTACAACGGTATCTAGAGCAAAAAAGAAGTTAAAACAAGTATTAGCAAGTAATACTAATAAAACAGAAGTATATGGAGGATAAACTGCATCAATTTTTCAAAGAAAATGACTTTGATGTTTTTGAGCCTCATCAAGGGCATTTAAATCGCTTTCAACGAAAACTAGAAACACCGAAAAGATCTAAAAAACCATCTTATTTTTGGATGAGTATTGCAGCATCTGTGGTATTAGTTTTAGGCTTTTATCTAGGTAGTTACCAGCAAAAAAGCACCTACGATTTAGCTGATATTTCGCCTAAAATGGCTGAAGCTCAAAACTTTTTTGTAACAACTATAAATCAAGAATTAAAAGAGGTTGAACAATATAGAAATTTAGAAACTGAAACGGTTATTGAAGATTCTTTAAACGAAATTGAAGAACTAGAGGACCAATATAAAACCCTTGTAAAAGAATTATCTAAAAGAGAAAACAAGCATCAAATTATCAGAGAAATGATACAAAATTATCAACAAAGATTAGATGTATTAGAAAAGCTTCTTTTACGATTAGAATTACAACAAAACCCCGCTAAAATAGAAATATTAGAAGATGAAATTATATAAATTATTTTTCCTACTACTATTCATTCCTACTCTTTTAGTAGCCAATGATAAAAAACACGAAAAAAGCAAAAACATACGTAAAACTTTTGCTGTTAACAAAAACGCTACCTTATATATTAACAATAAATATGGTAATGTAAACGTGACTACTTGGAACGAAAACAGAATAGAGATTAATGTAAAAATAACTGTAAAAGGTAATGATTTGTCTAACGTTGAACGTAAATTAAAGGCGATTGATGTTCGATTTGAGTCTACTCCTAGTTTAGTAGAAGCTAGAACTATTATTGAAAAAACAAAATCTAGCTGGTCTTGGTGGGGTAGCAATAACACAAACTATAAGATTAATTACTTTGTTAAAATGCCAGTTACCAATAATGCCGATTTAAACAATAAGTACGGAAATATTGAATTAGACAAACTAGAAGGTAAATCCAATATTAATTGTGATTATGGTAAAATACAAATTGACCAATTACTAAATGAAACTAATAACATTAATTTAGATTACTGTGGTACTTCTGAAATTAATTTTATGAAATCAGGAAACCTAAGTGTTGATTACTCTAAACTAACTATTATAAAGTCAGAGAACTTAAAAGTAAATGCCGACTATTCTACCATGAAAATAGGTACAGCAAACAATGTTGACTTTAATAGTGATTACGGAAGTATTTCTGTAGATGATGCCTCAAATATTAATGGTAATTCTGATTATGCTAGTATAAAAATTGGAACTCTTAGAAAAAACTTAAAAATTGATACTGATTATGGTGGTGTCAGAGTTAGAAATATTGAAAAAGGTTTTGAAAGCATTGTTATTGATGGAAGTTATGCAGGTATTAAACTTGGTACTAGTAGCAACAACAACTTTAATTTTACTATTGATCTAGGTTATGCTGGGTTTGGATATCCTGATAACCATGTAAAAATGTTTAAAAGCATTAGTAAATCTTCTAAAAAGTATTACGAAGGAACTTTTGGTAAAGACAACTCTAACTCTTCTATTACTATAAAATCTAGATACGGAGGCGTTTCTTTAAAATTAAATGATTAACCAACAACTTACAAATTATACTACAATGAAAAAATTAGCGATCTTATTATTAACACTTTCTTTTAGCTTTCAAACACAAGCACAAAGCTGGTGGAGTTCTAAAAAAGTTAAAGGTAACGGAAAAATTATCACAGAAACTAGAAAGATTAGTTCTTTTAATAAAGTGAACGTTGGAGGTTCCTTTGATGTTTATTTAATAGACGGAACTGAAGGTAAAATAACTTTAGAAGGAGAAGAAAACATTTTAAAATATATTGAAACAGAGGTAAAAAAAGGAAAGTTAAATATTAACTTTAAAGAAAATACCAATATTAAAACCACTAAAAAGTTAATAGTTACTGTTCCTTTTGAAAATATTGAATCGGTTGCTTTAGGAGGTTCAGGAAATGTAATTGCAAAAAAACGTATTAAAGCTGATGAGGCATCTTTTGCTTTAGGAGGTTCAGGAAATATTGTTGCTAGTGTTGACGCTAATACTGTTAAAGCATCTATAGGTGGTTCTGGAAATATTAGACTTAAAGGAAAAACTGATAACTTAAAATGTGCTATTGGTGGTTCTGGAAACGTAAAAGGCTACGATTTAAAAACCAATTCTTTAAAAGCTAGCATTGCTGGTTCTGGTGATGTGTTAGCTACTGTTAGTAATAAAATAAAAGCTACAGTAGTGGGTTCTGGAAGTGTATATTACAAAGGAAATCCTTCACAAATAGACAGCAATTCTTTAGGTTCTGGAGACGTTATTGACAGAAACTAAACTTAAATAACAAAATAAAAAAAACCGCTGTATGTTTACAGCGGTTTTTATTTAAATTTATTTTCTTTATTGTAACGAAGCTAAACTCGCTTTAATTGTTTCAATTTTGGCTAATGTATCTGATTCTTTTTTACGTTCTAAAGTAATTACTTTTTCTGGTGCATTACTTACAAAACGCTCGTTAGATAACTTCTTTTGAATCCCTGTTAAGAATCCTTCTGCTCTTTTTAACTCTGCATTTAGCTTAGTTATTTCTGCTTCAACATCAATGGTATCTAACGAAATTGGAACAAAATATTCATTTGATTTCACACGGAAAGATGCTGCTCCATCTACTTTATCAGTAACGTAGTTTATTTCTGAAGCATTGGTTAACTTTTGAATTACTACATCAAACTCTTTAGTAAAGTTTTCATTATTTACCACTGATAGTTCAATAGCATCTTTAAACGAAATATTTTTATTTTTTCTAATCGTTCTTATTCCTGAAACTACGCCCGTAGCAAACTCAAAATTTGCAATTAATTCTTCATTTGTTTCTCCAACCGTTGGGTATTTAGCAATAATTAAAGCATCATCTGGAGTTCTTTCAGTAATATGTTGCCAAATTTCCTCTGTTAAGAAAGGCATAAATGGATGCAATATTTTTAAGTTATTCTCTAATACTTCTATTACAGCTTTATATGTTTTTGCATCAATCGGTTGTTGGTATCCTGGTTTTACAATTTCTAATAACCATGATGAAAAATCATCAGTAATTAACTTATAAATTGCCATTAACGCATCTGATAAACGATACTTACTAAAGTGATCTTCTATTTCTAACAACACTTTATTAAACTTAGCTTCATACCATGCTAATCCTATTTTAGCTGTCTCTGGTTGCGCTAAACTTTCATCTATCTCCCAACCTTTAATTAAACGGAAGGTATTCCAAATTTTATTTGCAAACCCTTTTCCTTGTTGACATAAATCTTCATCAAACAATAAATCGTTTCCAGCCGCTGCACTTAATAACAGCCCTACACGAACTCCGTCAGCTCCAAAATCTTCAATTAGCTTTAAAGCATCTGGTGAGTTCCCTAAGGATTTACTCATTTTTCTACGTTGTTTGTCACGCACTAACCCTGTTAGATATACGTTTTCAAACGGACGTTCATTTTTATACTCATATCCAGCAATAATCATACGTGCTACCCAGAAGAATAAAATATCTGGTCCGGTAACTAAATCGTTGGTTGGGTAATAATACTTGATTTCTTCATTCTCAGGATTACGGATTCCGTCGAAAACTGACATTGGCCATAACCAAGAAGAGAACCATGTATCTAATGCATCTGGATCTTGTTTTAAGTCAGAAGCAGTTAATGATGTATTTCCTGTTTTTTCTTGAGCTAGTTTTACAGCATCTTCAATATTTTCAGCTACTACAAAGTCTTCTTTTCCGTCTCCAAAATAGAAAGCAGGAATTTGTTGCCCCCACCATAACTGACGAGAAATATTCCAATCACGAATGTTTTCCATCCAGTGACGATATGTATTTTCAAACTTTTTAGGGAATAACTTCACCTCTCTATCTTCACCTAAAACAGCTTCAATAGCTGGCTTTACTAGCTCTTCCATTTTTAAGAACCATTGATCTGACAATCTTGGTTCAATCACTGCTTTAGTTCTCTCAGAAGTACCTACTTTATTGGTATGAACTTCAGTTTTTACTAAAAACCCATTTTCTTCTAATTCTTTGGTAATTTCTTTACGAACTACAAAACGATCTTTCCCTTCATAATGTAAACCAAAAGAATTTAAACTAGCATCTTCATTAAAGATATCTATTACCTCTAAGTTGTGCTTATCTCCTAAAGCTTTATCATTTTCATCGTGTGCAGGAGTTACTTTTAAACACCCTGTACCAAATTCAACATCTACATATTCATCTTCAATAATTGGGATTTCTCTATTACATAGAGGAACAATAGCTTTCTTACCTTTTAAATGAGTAAAACGTTCATCATTTGGGTTGATACAGATAGCAGTATCCCCTAAAATAGTTTCAGGACGTGTTGTTGCTATAATTACTTTTTCATCAGAATCAACGATATCATATTGTAAGTAATATAAGTTCCCTTGGCGCTCTTCATAAATAACTTCTTCATCAGAAAGTGTAGTTTTAGCCTCTGGATCCCAGTTTACCATACGATATCCTCGATAGATGTAACCTTTATTATATAAGTCAACAAATACTTTTATTACTGATTCTGACAAAGCAGGATCCATGGTAAAAGCAGTGCGTTCCCAATCACAAGAAGCTCCTAACTTTTTTAATTGATCTAAGATAATACCACCGTATTCGTTTTTCCATTCCCAAGCATGTGCTAAAAACTCTTCACGTGTTAAATCATTTTTATCAATACCTTGTTCTTTTAACTTCGCTACTACTTTCGCTTCTGTAGCAATTGAAGCATGATCGGTACCTGGAACCCAACATGCATTTTTTCCTTGCAAACGGGCACGACGAATTAACACATCTTGAATAGTATTATTTAACATATGCCCCATATGCAATACTCCTGTAACGTTTGGCGGCGGTATAACAATTGTATAGGGTTCGCGTTCATCTACTTCTGAATGAAAGTAATTGTGCTTCATCCAGTAATCGTACCATTTTCCTTCTACTTCTTTAGAATTATATTTTGATGGAATATTCATATGTTATGTGTATCTTTATGGTTAATAATTTAACATTTTTTAACCTTTGGCATTGTTTTTGAAATTCGATTAGCAAAAATACAACTATCTATGAGGTACAGAAAATTAGAGGTTGTTTTTTTAGAACTTAAAGAAATAATACTAAATTTGTAGCGGTTAATACCCTAAAAAATTAATTTTTAACATTATGAGAACAATTTTATCATTTATCGCTGTTTGCTTTATCACCCTAACAGTAAGCGCTCAAGAATTTAAATTTGAAACTGAAACTATTGACTATGGAAAGATAGCTCATGGGTCTGAAGGAAAACGCGTATTTGAATTCACAAACATTGGAGATGCTCCTATTATTATAAAGGATATCGTTTCTCCTTGTGGATGTACAGTACCTACTAAACCTGAAGAGCCAATTATGCCTGGTAAAAAAGGACAAATTGAAGTTTCTTATGACACTAAAAGATTAGGAGGTTTCTCTAAAACTTTAACTGTTATTTCAAATGCTAAAAACAAAAGAAAAAGAGTTAAAATTAAAGGATTCATTGTAAAAGATGCTACACCTGCTAAAGAGAAAAGTACAGTAAGCGATAGCTAAGAACTTATTACACATATAAAAAAATCTCAACCTAGGTTGAGATTTTTTTATATCCTTTGTTCAAGCTTAAACATAAACTTAAGCCTAACTCCTACCCTTTCTACCTCTATTCTTATTTTTTTTCCTGGTTTTGTATGAAACATATCTATGATTTCATTTAAATGATATTCATGAGCTGCCTTTCCATTAATTCTCTTTATTACATCCCCTACCTGTAGACCAGCTTTAAAAGCTGGTGAATTTTCTACTACTTTATCTATTTTATACTTAGGCTTAAAGCGATAAAAATAAGTGCTTACTAAAGAAATTACATTACTCTTTGGGGTTTGATTATCTGAACTATATGTATCTTTAATTTTAGTCAAGGCTTTTTCTTTTATTAACTCTTGTCCATCATATACTATATGTAAACCACTCATATTGTAATAAAATCCTTTATTTAATGAAGCACTTTTTTTAAGAACAACTCTTTTATTCGGATAATCAAGCCATACCTTAAAACGCTTTAAAATCCCTCCGCCAATACTACCATTTCTTTCTTTAAACTGCCTAGCATTAAAAGTTGATGAAGAATCTAAAAAAGAAACAGTTGGTTCTACTATATTAAACTTCCCTATAGAAATTTTTGGAACTCTACTTCTGTTCCCATAAATAGTGCCACTAAAACCTTCTCCAATTATATCTTTAAAAAACTTTTTAGGCGTTTTTAATTCTTCTTTTGTTCCTTCAAACAACCAAGCTGCATCACTCCCCCCTGTATCAATCAATAGTTTTACTGGTAACATTGTATTAGCTACAGTATCAACCTGTACATTAACATCTATATAAGGCTTATTTCTGTAAAATTGTAAAGGGAAACTTTCGCACCTATTACATACATTTAGATCATACGTTTTAGGGTTGTAAAAATCAATTCGTTTATTAACATAGTTAATCTTAACTATAACATCTTTCAATAAATCATACCCTATAATTCCATGGATGGTTGTCCCCATTTTAGCAGAAATATCAAATGCATCTTTCAAAATAACATATAACCCTTGGTTAGAACTAGCAATGTTTTTAATTCTAAATTTATTACCTCTAGAGAATAAGGCTTCTACTGGTTCCCCACTCCCCAAACCTCTTACAAACACTTTCTTTACATTATTTAAGCCAACACTATCCTTAGAAGTTAGATTAAATAAGATTGTTTTATTTACACCAGTATCTAAAATAAATGATAACTGATGTCCATTAATTTCTAAGGGAATGACTACTAAATTATTAATTAATTGAAATCTTAAAGACTGTCTATCAGTTTCTTCCCCTAAAAACTGAAAATTTTGTTGAGTAAAGGCAGACACGCTAAAAAAAAGCGCAAAAAAGTATAGTAATAATCTATTCAAAAGAACTTATTTTATGGTTATACTCTTAAAGATACAATCTTCATTTTAGAAATTCTGATTTTTATGATTTTTTTAACCGTTTTTTTTCCAATAAACATTCTGATACTCTCAAATATATTTCGCAATTTTGCTTTTCAAACAACTAATTTATATTAAAATGCCATCAATTTCTAGTAAAGGAAATGCTATGCCTCAATCACCAATTCGTAAATTGGTTCCTTTTGCTGAGGCTGCTAAAAAAAATGGAACAAAAGTTTATCATTTAAATATTGGTCAACCTGATATTAAAACACCACAAGTTGCTTTAGATGCTGTAAAAAACAATACTATCGAAGTATTGTCATACGCTAGATCTGAAGGTTCAGAAGAGTACAGAACTAAACTTGCTAATTACTATGCTAAAAATGATATTCATGTAACTGCAAACAATATTATTGCTACTACTGGAGGATCTGAAGCTTTGTTATTTAGTATTGGTAGTATTACTGACCCAGGAGACGAAATAATTATACCTGAGCCTTTTTATGCGAACTATAATGGTTTTTCTACTGCTTCAGGTGTAAAAGTAGTTCCTGTTATTTCTAAAATTGAAAATAATTTTGCCTTACCTGCAATTGAAGACTTTGAAAAGTTAATTACTCCAAAAACTAAGGCTATTTTAATCTGTAATCCGGGAAACCCAACTGGATACTTATACAGTAAAGAAGAAATTGAAAAGCTAAAACAAATTGTGTTAAAACACGATTTATTTTTAATTGCTGATGAAGTGTATCGTGAGTTTACTTACGATGGTGAAAAACATAACTCAGTTATGGCTTTTGAAGGATTAGAGCAAAATGCTATTATGATTGATTCTGTATCGAAACGTTATAGTATGTGTGGTGCAAGAATTGGTTGTATAGTTTCTAAAAACGAAGAGTTTATAAATACAGCTCTTAAGTTTGCACAAGCGCGTTTAAGCCCACCAACGTATGCTTTAATTGCTAGTGAAGCTGCTTTAGATACACCTCAAAGCTATTTTGATGAAGTTATTGAAGAGTATGAAGATCGTAGAAATACGTTAATCACTGAATTACAAAAAATAGACGGTGTAAAAGTTGCTAATCCTAAAGGTGCTTTTTACTGTGTTGTTGAATTTCCAGTTAAAGATACTGATGATTTTGCGCAATGGATTTTAGAAAAATTCAATGATAATAACGAAACAGTAATGGTAGCTCCTGCAAGTGGATTCTACTCTACCGAAGGTGAAGGAAAAAACCAAGTGCGTATTGCTTACGTTTTGAATAAAACTGACTTAAAACGTTCTGTTGAAATATTAAAAATCGCCTTAGAAAAATATAATAGTTAATTGAATATTCAAGAAAACATATCTTTAAAAGAATACAACACGTTTGATATTGATGTAAATGCCAAACGTTTTGTTTCTATTACTTCAGTATACCAATTACAACAACTTATAAAAGAGGAAAAAGACATTTTTTTAATTTCTGGCGGTAGTAACATGTTACTTACCAAAGATATTGAAACCTTAGTTGTACATATTAATTTTAAAGGAATTTCAATAGATCAACAAAACCATAACGATATCTACATAACTGTAAATGCTGGTGAGAATTGGCACGAGTTCGTATTATGGTGTGTTTCTCTAAATTATGGCGGCTTAGAAAACTTATCGCTTATTCCTGGAAATGTAGGTACTTGTCCTATTCAAAACATTGGAGCTTACGGAGTTGAAGTAAAAGATACTATAACTAAGGTAGAAGCTATTGAAATAAAAACAGGAAAACTCGTTTCTTTTTCTGCTGAAGAATGCCAGTTTGGATATCGAAATTCTATTTTTAAAAATAAAGCTAAAGGAAAGTATATATTAACTTCTGTTAGTTTTAAATTAACTAAAAACAATCATAAGCTTAATACTTCTTACGGAGCAATAGAGTCTGAATTATCTTCAAAAGGAATAACAAATCCAACCATTAAAGATATTTCTGATGCTGTTATTACTATCCGTCAATCTAAATTACCCGATCCAAAAGAAATTGGTAATAGCGGAAGTTTCTTTAAAAACCCAGTAATTTCTAAAGAACTTTTTGAAAAACTTCAAAAAAATTATCCAAGCATTCCTAGTTATGTGATTTCAGATACCGAAATTAAAGTCCCTGCTGGTTGGCTAATTGAACAAAGCGGCTTTAAAGGAAAGCGTTTCGGTAACTACGGAGTTCATGAAAAACAAGCCTTAGTTTTAGTAAATTATGGTGATGCCTCAGGGAAAGAAATTTATGAATTGGCACAAAAAATTCAACGTACTATTAAAGATACATTTGATATTAATCTTGAAATAGAAGTTAATATTATTCAATAAAAAAAGGAGCGTAGTAGTTACGCTCCTTTATATTTATACACCTCTTTTTTCTATTCTTTTTCAAACAAAGCTTTATAAATTAAACCTCCTACAATTGCTCCTGCAATAGGCGCTACCCAAAACAACCATACCTGCGACAAATAACCTCCGCCAGCAAATAATGCTTGACTCATAGAACGTGCTGGATTAACAGAAGTATTGGTTATAGGAATACTAATTAAATGAATTAAAGTTAGCCCTAAACCAATTGCAATTGGTGCAAAACCTTTAGGAGCGTTTTTATGAATACTTCCTAAAATAATTAGTAAGAAAAACATAGTTAACAAAAACTCTGCTATAAAAGCGGCTGTTAAATTATAACCACCAGGAGATAACTCTCCATAACCATTAGCTGCAAAGCCTCCAAGTGTTTCAAATCCGTCGTTATCTGTTACTATTAAATATAAAAAAGTAGCTGCTAATACAGCACCTACTAATTGTGATATAATATATGGTACTACTTCTTTAGCTGTATGATTTCCACCAACCCAAAGCCCAATAGTAACTGCAGGGTTAAAATGACCTCCAGAAATATGCCCTACAGCATACGCCATTGTTAATACTGTTAAACCAAATGCTAAGGCTACTCCTGCAAAACCAATTCCTAACTCAGGAAAACCAGCTGCAAAAATTGCACTACCACAACCTCCAAAAACTAACCAAAATGTTCCGAAGAATTCAGCAAAATATTTTTTCATATCCATATTTTTAAATTAATTGATTATATAATATAAGACACTCAAACAGATAAAAGTCACAACTTTATAAATCTCTCTTTATTCTATATAGAAAAACTGGAAGTTTGTATCTTTGCAATACAAAACAATACATCATGAAATTAATTTTTGTTACCATAGGATTATTAGCTTTAGCATTTGCTGGAATTGCCATTAAAATTTGGGCAAAAAAAGACGGAGAGTTTGCTGGGACTTGTGCTAGTCAAAACCCAATGTTAAACGAAAGCGGTGAAGCTTGTGGATTTTGTGGTAAAACCCCAGACCAGTTTGATACTTGTAATGAGCCTCAACATAACTAAGTAAACACCACTCAACTAACCTTTTACTTTCTTTACAATACATACTCCTACTCTACGCTCATTATGTAGCTACGTCTGTACAGATAGTGTATTAACTTATCTCTCTTGGAAAATCAACATAAGAAAGTTTTGTTTTCTTATTAGCATTCCTTGATATTTGTTTAGTATTGCTGCAAATTAGTATCTTTATATCAAATCAAATTTCGAAACCTAAGCATTGGAAATAAATCAAGAAAAAGTACTTAATCACATTCAACAAGCAAAAAAAGGAAATCAGATATCTTTTAATTATTTATTAGATACTTTTTGGGGAACTGTGTACGCTTTTCAACTAAAAAAAACTAAGAATGATAACGATGCTGAAGATATTACCATTCAAACTTTTTCTAAGGCTTTTGACCGAATTGAGACTTTTGATGAAAATTACCAGTTTAAAACTTGGTTAATTACAATTTCTAAAAATGTATATATTGATTCTCTTCGAAAGAAAAAATCTAGTATATATACACAAACAACAGAAGAGCAAGAAAAAGAGGTATATGCTGTTGCCGATGATGCTCCATCTCCTGAAGACAAAATTATTACTGAGCAAAATTTAGCAAAGCTTCTAAAAGACATCAAAAAACTGAAACCAAAATATCAAGAAGTTATCAATCTTCGGTATTTTCAAGAATTGAGTTACAAGGAAATTTCTGAGCAAATAGGAGAACCGATGAACAATGTAAAAGTAAAATTATTGCGTGCAAAAAAATTATTAGCTGAAATAATAAAGAAATCATAAATTGCAAAACCATAAAAATCAAAACTTTATGATTTTACAGTTTCATGCAACAGGAAAATATCTATATAAAAAAGAACTTTACAAAGAATTTCAACAAAAAAGAGAAGGAAAAAAACACATAAAAACTTTGTTTAAAAAGTTAGAATATAGTGACTTTTTAAACTTTTAAGCCCTCTTTTTTCATGAAAAAATCCCTCTTAAATTTACTTGGCCCTGGAATATTGTTTGCTGGAGCCGCCATAGGTGTTTCTCATTTAGTACAATCAACCAGAGCCGGTGCCGATTTTGGTTTTGGTTTACTTTGGGCACTTCTCCTAGTACATATTATTAAATACCCTTTTTTTCAGTTTGGCCCTCGGTATGCTACTGCAACGGGAGAAACACTATTAGATGGCTATCAAAAACTTGGTAAAGGTGTTTTAATAAGTTATTTTATTTTAAACCTTGCTACCATGTTTACCATTCAAGCAGCAGTTACCATTGTTACAGCTAGCTTAGCTTCTAACCTTTTTGGTATTTCTCTTGATTTAGTTACATGGTCAGTACTAATTATGCTCGTTAGTATTGTTTTTTTAGGTATTGGTAAATACAAGTTTTTAGATAATTTAATGAAGTACATTATTGCTATTTTAACTATTAGCACCATAGTAGCTGTAAACATTGCTTTACTTAAAACTAATAAAGGTTTTAGTTTTCAACAAATAGTACCAAGCGGAACTGCTCAAGTTACTTTTTTAATTGCCTTCTTAGGATGGATGCCTGCACCGTTAGATATTTCTATTTGGCACTCTTTATGGTCAGTGGAAAAAGACAAAACTACTTTTGTAAAAATAAAACCTAAGCAAGCTATTTTTGATTTTAATGTTGGATATATTGGAGCTTTATTTTTAGGGGTTTGTTTTGTTATGTTAGGAGCATTGGTTATGTATCAATCCGGTGAGTCATTCTCTAGTAAAGGAACTATTTTTGCTTCTCAATTAATTAATTTATACACTAAAAACTTAGGAGAGTTTTCTTCTGTGTTTATTGGAGTAGCAGCTTTTACTACTATGTTTAGCACTACCATTACAACTTTAGATGCTTCACCTAGAGCCATGGAAAAATCTTCTTTTTTACTTTTTTCAAAAAAAATAAAACTAGGGTATTGGTTTTGGTTGATATTGTTAACACTTGGAACTTCTGTTATTCTATATTACTTTTTAAGTGATATGGTTTTTCTTGTGAGAATAGCTACAGTTTTATCTTTTTTAACAGCTCCTTTTTATGCTATTCTCAACTATATATTAATTACTGGTAAACACACTCCCAAAAAATACAGACCAAGTATGGGGTTACGTATCTTGAGTCTTATAGGTATTGTTTTTTTGTTCGGATTTAGTATTTGGTTTTTACTTAGTTTATAAATCTTTTCTTCGTAAATTTGCAGTTCAATTTTTATGGAATGGCAAACGAAACTGTAGCAACACCAGAAAGAACGAAAAAACCAAAATGGTTACGTGTAAAATTACCTGTAGGAAAAAAATACACGGAACTAAGAGGACTAGTTGATAAATATAAACTGAACACCATTTGTACTAGCGGAAGTTGTCCTAATATGGGAGAATGCTGGGGAGAAGGTACTGCTACCTTTATGATTTTAGGTAACACCTGTACACGCTCTTGTGGATTTTGTGGTGTTAAAACAGGACGCCCAGATACTGTTGAATGGGATGAACCTGAAAAAGTAGCTCGTTCTATTAAATTAATGAATATTAAGCATGCTGTAATCACTTCGGTTGACCGTGATGACTTGAAAGATGGAGGTTCTATTATTTGGTCTGAAACAGTACAAGCTATTCGTAGAGCAAATCCTAATACCACTTTAGAAACTCTAATCCCTGACTTTCAAGGAAACGAAAAATTAATAGATCGAATCATTGAAGTAGCACCGGAAGTAGTTTCTCATAATATGGAAACAGTACGCCGTTTAACTCGTGAAGTCCGTATTCAAGCAAAATATGATCGTAGTTTAGGTGTTTTAAAATACCTAAAAGAAAACGGAATGCGTACTAAATCTGGAATTATGCTTGGTTTAGGAGAAACAGAAGATGAAGTAATACAAACTATGAAAGATTTACGCGGTGTTGGATTAGATGTTATTACTATCGGACAATATTTACAACCTAGTAAAAAACACTTACCTGTTAAGGAATTCATAACTCCTGAACAGTTCAAAAAATACGAAACATTAGGATTAGAAATGGGCTTTATGTATGTAGAAAGCGGTGCTTTAGTACGTTCTTCATATAAAGCACATAAACACGCTAGCTAACCTTAAATTAAAATATCCTTAACTTTTTAACGGTTTAACGTTAAAAAAATGTCAAATAATTAAAAATTAAATAAAGTATGCCTTTTTATTTATAATTTTGGCACAGATATTGGAAACAACAATACCGTAAGCAAGTAACATTGTTTTCATTGTGTAAATTATTTGAATTAGTTGATTAACAAAGAAGCCCGCTCAATTGAGCGGGCTTCCTGTTTTTGTATTTATAATAAAGCTACTTAAATAGCTCTAATAATATCATATTTAGTAATGATATGATGTTTACCGTTTTCTAAATCAACTAATACAGCTTGGTTCTCTTTATTAATTAATTTAGATACCTCATCAATGGAAGCTGATTTTTTAACTGTAGGATATGCTTTACCCATTACATCTTTAATAGGTTTTTCTGCTATGTTTTTATCTTCTAAATAACTATGTAATAATGCTGATTCATCTACAGAACCTACAAATCCATTTGCATCTCTTACTGGAATTTGTGATATTTTAAATGCACGCATTCTTTCAATAGCATGAGATACTAATTCTTCTGTTTGAACAGTTACTAACGGTTTATCTATATGATCTTTAATTAAATCTTCCGCAGTAGTAATTTCTTCTTCTAAAAAGCCTCTATCACGCATCCAATCGTCATTAAACATTTTTCCTACATAACGACTTCCATGATCGTGGAATAACACTACTACTACATCATCTGGTTTAAACTCATCTTTTAATTGTAACAATCCTTTGATTGCTGATCCAGCAGAATTACCTACAAAAATACCTTCTTCCTTAGCTATTCTACGGGTGTAAATAGCAGCATCTTTATCGGTTACTTTTGTAAATCCATCAATTAAAGAAAAATCAACATTCTTAGGTAAAATATCTTCACCAATACCTTCAGTGATATATGGGTAGATTTCATTCTCATCAAAAATACCTGTTTCGTGGTATTTTTTAAATACAGATCCATACGTATCTACTCCCCAAATTTTAATATTCGGATTCTTTTCTTTTAAAAACTTAGCTGTACCTGAAACAGTTCCTCCTGTTCCTACTCCAACTACAAAATGTGTTATTTTACCATCTGTTTGTTCCCAAATTTCTGGTCCAGTTTGCTCGTAATGTGCTTGTGCATTTGACGGATTGTCATATTGATTTACATACCAAGAGTTTGGTGTTTCTTCACCTAAACGTTTAGAAACAGAATAATATGAACGAGGGTCATCTGGTTCTACATTCGTAGGACAAACAACTACCTCTGCTCCTACTGCACGTAGAATATCCATTTTCTCTTTAGATTGCTTATCTGAGATTACAAAAATACATTTGTACCCTTTTACAATAGCTGCTAATGCTAATCCCATCCCTGTATTTCCTGAAGTACCTTCAATAATAGTACCTCCTGGCTTTAAACGACCATCTGCCTCGGCATCTTCAATCATTTTAAGTGCCATACGGTCTTTTACAGAGTTTCCTGGATTAAACGTTTCTACTTTAGCTAATACTAAAGCATCTACTTCTTTTGTTACTGAGTTTAACTGAACTAAAGGTGTGTTACCAATAGTTTCTAATATATTTTTTGCGTACTTCATATCTAATTAATGTTATGCAAAACTAAGCAAATCGAATGGATTTTGAAGGGCGGATTTTTGTGATGATGTATGAAGGAACAATTAGCATTAAAAAACACAATGCTAACGTACCTATATTCAACAATAAAATTGCTAAGAAATTAATATCTACAGGCATTGTTGATACATAATAAGTTTCAGGATCTAGACTTATTAGCTTCGTATATTTCTGAATTAAAAGAATGCTAAGCCCAATAAGATTTCCCCAGAACAATCCTTTTAAAATTAAGTAAGAAGCATTGTATAAAAATATTTTTCGGATACTCCAATTTACACTTCCTAATGCTTTTAAAATCCCGACCATTTGTACACGTTCTAAAATAAGCACTAACAATGCTGTTACCATATTTATTCCTGCAACTAATACCATGATTCCGATAATAAACCACACGTTATTATCTAGTAGTTTTAACCATTCAAAAATAGCAGGATAATTACTTACAATTGTAATACTATTTAATGTTGCACCAATGCTTGTATATACTTCATCTCCTTTTTCTTTTAGCTTATCATAATCATCAATCAATACTTCAAAACCACCTACCTCATTATCTTTCCAACGATTAATTTTTTGAACTTCCCTTAAATCACCCAACAACATAATCTTATCAAACTGTTCAAAACCTGTATTATATATTCCTACAATAACTGGCTTTCTAGACTTAAACTTCAAACTACTATTTTCGGCTCCAAACCAAGTTTGAATTGTATCGTTAACTTTAAAATGTAATCGGTTTGCTATGGATTCTGAAATTAGAATTTCTCTATTTCTATCTTGTGTAAAATCTGGTAGACGACCTTCAACTAAACATTCATTAAAAAAAGTAAAATCGTAATCAGCCGAAACTCCTTTGAAAATGATTCCTTCAAAATCAGTTGGAGTTCTTATAATTCCTCCTACATTGGCAAAAGGTTGTACTTTTTTTATGCCATCAATATTTTTAAATTCTGGATAAAACTCTTGGTTAATATCAATAGGAACTGTGGAAACATCTGAATTATTATTATCATAATTTACAATTTGAATATGCCCTTTAAAACCCGTCATTTTATCACGTACTTTCTTCTGAAATCCTGAGGTAATTGATACCGCTATCAACATAATAGCTACCCCAAGAGCAATGGCAATGGTAGCAATGGTTATGATAGGTGATGAAATACTGCTTTTATACTGTTTTCCAGCAATGATTCGTTTTGCTATGAATAGTTCGAAGTTCAAATGTTTTCTTTTTTACAAAACCAAAAGTAATTAATTCTTATGTAAAGAAAGAGAAGAATACCTAGGTTTTAATTCTTTAACTTTTATTATTCTTAAAAAACAGAATTCTGTACCTTTATGTTTTAATTTTTTATAGATGAAGCTTTCTTTTAATTACGTTTTTTTACTTTTTTTAGTATTCAGTTTTCAATTTTCTTCTTGTGCACAACAGCAAAAAAAATCTACTACTAAAGAAGCTATAAAACAAGAAGAACCAAAAACAATTAAAACGGGTGCTGATAGAACAGACCAATACCTTCCTCTTTTAAAAAATAAAAATATAGCCATTGTTGCAAATCAAACTTCCGTTTTACAAGTATTACAACGAGCTGAAGTTTCACCCAATATTATGGGATCTAAACATGTTACTCACCATTTAGTGGATTACCTCCATAACTACGAAGGGATTAACGTACAAAAAGTTTTTGCTCCTGAACATGGCTTTAGAGGAAAAGCGGATGCTGGTGAAGCGATAGCTGATGGAAAGGACATAAAAACGGGGATTCCAATTATTTCGTTGTACGGAAAAAACAAGAAACCTTCTCCTGAGCAACTCAAAGGAATTGATGTTGTAGTTTTTGACATTCAAGATGTGGGCGCGCGTTTTTACACCTATATTTCTACGTTACATTATGTGATGGAAGCTTGTGCCGAGGCAAATATTCCTGTGATTTTATTAGATAGACCTAATCCTAACGGACATTATATTGACGGACCTGTTTTAGAACCTGAACACAAAAGTTTTGTAGGTATGCATCCTGTTCCTATTGTATATGGAATGACGATTGGGGAATACGGACAAATGATTAACGGTGAACAATGGTTAGCTAACGACTTAAAATGTAATTTAACTATTATTCCGTTAGAAAATTACACACATCAGTCAACATATAGCTTACCTGTAAAACCATCTCCTAACTTACCAAACGATGTTTCGATAAACTTATACCCTAGTTTGTGTTTTTTTGAAGGAACCAACGTATCTGCTGGAAGGGGAACCAATAAACAGTTTCAAGTGTATGGTTCACCTTTTTTAGAAAAATCTGACTTTAGCTTTACGCCACAGCCCAACGAAGGAGCAAAGCATCCAAAACATAAAGAAAAGATGTGCTTTGGGGAAGATTTAAGCGCTTCAGAACGTTTAGCTAACTTAAACCTTAGCTGGTTATTAAAAGCTTATCAACAATCTCCTAAAAAAGATTTTTTCAATTCTTTTTTCATCAAATTAGCAGGTACTAAAAAGCTACAACAACAAATTGAACAAGGGCTTTCAGAAAAAGAAATTAAAGCAAGCTGGCAACAAGGTTTAAATGATTTTAAAAAAATACGTGAGCAGTATTTGTTGTATGATTAATTAGTTAAAAATTTAGTTTAACTAGTTATAATTTTCACAAAAATTAAACTAATATTGATAGTCTTACTTTTAACAATACTGGCTAAGAAATGAAACAATTAACCATCATAGTAATTTTATGTTCTTTAAATTTCTCTTGTAAAAAAAATATTGAAATAAATAAGGATGAAATATTTATAAAAGGAGGAATTAAAAGTGAATTGGTTATTATGAAAATAATAAATAATGACCATAATGATGATTATACTAATTTTCCATTCCATTATTACGTTAAAGAAAAAGCTAGACTAAAAATTAAGGGATATGGAATAACCTTTCAGTATGAAAATGGAGAAAAAAAATACTTTCTTAATCAAAAACCATTGAAACTAAACGATAGGTTAAATTTTCATAAAAAAAACAAATACTACCATTGGGAATTGGAGAAGCCATCTGACAAAAAAGAATATGAAATTTTTCCTTTCAATTTTGAAAAAAATCATTGGTACAAAATACGAGACATTAGTTTTAGAGGGGCTAATTGTTATTTTAGTTTTTTCATAAATGATAAAGGAGAATTTGTGTATGATGATATAGAGTATATTACACTAAGTCCAATATAATTTAACTCAAAAATTATTCTTTTATATAACTATAACCACTTCCAAATAAAAAATCTTGTTGTAGAAAGCCCTAAGTAATCATTTCTCTTCACACATCGATTGTCGGTATTCAATTCCCCAATTTGCCAATGTATCAATTAAAGGAGCTAGTGTTTTGCCATGTTCGGTAATAGTATATTCAACAGTGATTGGTTTTGTATTTTTAACCGTTCTGTTAACCAAACGATTCATTTCTAAATCTTGCAATTCTTTCGATAGCATTTTCGAACCAATTCCGTTTATTTCTCGTAATAAATCCATAAACCCTAGTTTATTGCCTTCTATCAGCGTTCCTAAAATATGGAACTTCCATTTTCCTGATAATATACTCATTGCATCACTTATAGCTTGCATTCTAACTTGACAAACAGTTGTATTGTTTATTACTGATTTTTTCACTGATGTAAACTCTATAATTTATTCTTTAAACACTAAGGTAGTTTCCTAGAGGAAAGTACTTTCCTTTAGGAAACTCATGCCAAATATACTAGTTATCTATCATAGTTTTGTTTTATAAAACAATTGTAAAACAAATAAGAACATGGTTAAAAATATTAATGTACTAATAGTATTTATTGCCTTGTTGAATCTTGCAGCTTGCAAAGAACAGTCAAAAACAAACAACATGAACGAGCAAACATCGAACGCAAATCCGCTTTTATGCGATCCACAAACAGGAATGTGTGAAGTAGCAAGTGATAGTAACGAAAATGCTACTATAAAAAAAGATCAACCTAAAGAAAAAAAGATAAAGGTAATTTACTTTACTGATCCTATCTGTTCTTCTTGTTGGGCTATAGAACCACAATTAAGAAAGTTAAAACTTGAATATGGGCAAAATCTTGAAATTGATTATAGAATGGGAGGTTTATTACCTGATTGGAGTTATAACAGTGGAGGAATAAGTAAACCTTCAGACGTTGCTCATCATTGGGATGAAGTTAGCGTTTATTACGATATGCCTATAGATGGTGATGTATGGTTAGAAGATCCTTTAGATTCTTCTTATCCTCCTTCAATTGCTTTTAAAGCTGCTCAGTTACAAGATAAAAACAAAGCTATTTTGTTTTTAAGGGAACTGCGAGAAATGGTATTCTTAAAAAAGAAAAACATTGCTAAATGGGAGCACATGGCTACTGCTGCTAAAAATGTGGGACTTGATGTTGATTCATTAAAAACTGACTACGAAGGAAAAGCTAAACTATTATTTGAAGAAGATTTAAAATTAGCAAGAGCTTATAGAGTAAGAGGTTTTCCTACAATGTATTTTGAAGATAATTCTGGTAACCAAGAAATCGTATACGGTTCTAAAGCGTATGCTTTCTACGAAATGGCTATTTTAAAAATTCAACCTACAATTTCTAAAAGTGAATATGCTAAGGACTGGAAAACTTTATTCGCTAAATACAATTCACTAACTGTTAGAGAGTATTCAGAATTATCTGGGATTCCTAGAATACAAAGTGAACAATTATTAAATGACCTCATGAAAAAGGGATATTTAGAAAAAATTGCTACTAAAAATGGAGCTATGTGGGAGGTTAAAAAAATATAACTCCTAGCACTAAACATAAGCAATAGCAACCGCCCCCCATATGAATGGTGTTTTATTTTAAAACTACATCATTAATTCCGCTATTGCTTATGTATAAAAACAAAAGCGAAATTTTATAGTTTTATCGTACAAGGCTTATAAAAAACCTTGCTCTTTCATCCAGTTATTAGAATAAATCTTATTCATATAACGAGAACCATGATCTGGTAAAATTACTACTACTACACTATTTTCATCAAAAAATCCATTATCGGCGTATTGTTGCGTAGCTTGTAAAGCTGCTCCTGAAGTATACCCTGCGAAAATTCCTTCTGCTTTTACTAACTCTCTGGCCTTTAAAGCAGCTTCTTTATCTGATACTTTTTCGTAAACGTCTACCACATCAAAATCTGTAGAAGTAGGTATTAAGTTCTTTCCTAATCCTTCTATCTTGTACGGACTGATTTCATTTGCATCAAACTCACCAGTTTCGTGATATTTTTTAATTACAGACCCCATTGCATCTACCCCAAGAATCTGTATATCTGGATTTTGCTCTTTTAAGTATCGTGCAGTTCCAGAAATTGTACCTCCTGTTCCGCTAGCAGCCACTACATGTGTTACTTTTCCATCGGTTTGTTCCCAAATTTCTGGTCCTGTACTCTTGTAATGTGCTTCAATATTCAACTCATTAAAATACTGGTTGATATAAATAGACCCTGGATTTTCTCTATGTAATCTTTTAGCTACTTCGTAATAAGAACGAGGATCGTCTGGAGTAACATTTGCAGGACATACATGCACTTCTGCCCCCATCGATTTTAGCATATCTATTTTATCTTGAGAAGACTTATCGCTTACTGCTAAAATACAACGATAACCTTTTACGATACTTATCATTGCCAATGAAAAACCTGTGTTACCAGAGGTTGTTTCTACAATAATATCTCCTTCTTTTACTATTCCTTTTTGTTCTGCCGTTTCTATGATATGCAACGCAATTCTATCTTTAGCAGAGTGCCCCGGATTAAAAGCTTCAACTTTTGCATAATATATACCCGGTAAATCTTGGGTAATTCGATGCAGTTGAATCATGGGGGTTTGACCTACTAAATCTATTATTGAATTGGTTATACCTTGATGTCTCTTCATTATAGTCTTTAAATAAGAAAAAGTGTCATTACGAAAATTAGACACGAAAAATCTGTTGAGATTGTTCGTTGCTTTCGCAATGACACTTACACTCAATCGAGCGCAAAAATATAATTATTTTTTTAACTTACCTTCTAACATTAAAAAGAACGTATATTCTTCTGCAGTTTCTTTTAATGCATCGAACCTTCCTGAAGCTCCTCCATGGCCTGTTTCCATATTAGTATGTAAGAATAACATATTGTTATCAGTTTTTAACTCACGTAACTTCGCAACCCATTTCGCTGGCTCCCAGTACTGTACTTGACTATCATGTAAACCTGTAGTTACCAACATATTTGGATATGCTTTTGCCTCTACTTGATCGTATGGAGAATACGACTTAATATAATCGTAATATTCTTTATCATTAGGATTTCCCCATTCGTCATATTCACCTGTAGTTAATGGAATACTATCATCTAACATCGTAGAAATTACATCTACAAATGGTACTGCAGCAATTATTCCATTATACAATTCAGGATTCATATTAATGATAGCTCCCATTAGTAGTCCTCCAGCAGAACCTCCCATAGCGTATAAATGCTCAGGTGATGTATATCCTTGATCAATTAAATACTTAGAACAGTCAATGAAATCGGTAAATGTGTTTTTCTTATTCAACATTTTACCATCTTCGTACCATTCACGTCCTAAATACTGACTTCCTCTAATATGCGCTAATGCATATACAAATCCACGATCTAATAAACTTAAACGTGTTGTTGAAAATCCGTCATTAATTGTATATCCGTAAGAACCGTACGCATATTGTAAAATTGGCGTATTTTTATCAAGCTTAGTATCTTTATGGTGTACGATTGATAACGCTACTTTTTTACCATCACGAGCAGGCACCCAAATACGCTTACTTACATAATTGTTTTTATCAAACTTTCCTCCTAAAACTTCTTGTTCTTTTTTAACCTCTTTTGATCTGTCTTTCATATTGAAATCAATCACAGAGCTTGGAGTTGTCATTGAGTTATACGAATAACGTATTACCTCAGTATCAAATTCTGGATTTCCATATACTCCTGCTGAGTAAGTTTCTTCATCAAAAGGCAAATAATAGTCTTCTCCTCCATCCCATCGTTTGATACGGATTTTATTTAATCCTTCATTTCTTTCTTCTAAAACTAAATAATCTTTAAAAATTGAGAAGTCTTCAAATAACGTATCTTCTCTATGTGGAATTACATCTACCCAATTCTCTTTTCCTGGCTTATCTACAGGAGTTTTCATTAACTTAAAGTTGGTTGCTCCATCTTTATTGGTTTTAATGTAAAAATGATCTCCGTAGTGTGCTACTTCATATTCTAAATCACGCTCACGAGGTTGAATTATTTGTAATTCTCCATCAGGATTATTAGCATCTAATACATGGTACTCAGTTGAAACTGTACTGTAAGAACCAATTATGATATACTTTTTTGATTTTGATTTGGTAACAAAAGCTCCAAAAGTATCATCTTTTTCCTCATATACTAATTCATCTAAAGATGCATCTGAACCTAAAGTGTGTTTATAAATCTTTGAAGAACGTAAGGTTACAGGGTCTTTTTTAGCATAAAACAATGTTTTATTATCATTAGCCCAAACCGAACCTCCAGTGGTATTCTCAATAATATCTTTGTAAATTTTACCAGTTTCTAAGTTTTTAATTCTGATAAAATATTGTCTACGACTTACCGTATCTGTTGCAAAAGCCACCATTTTGTTATCTGGTGAAACATTTAACCCTCCTAACTGAAAATAATCATATCCTTTTGCTTCTTTATTCACATTAAACATGATCTCCTCTTCAGCTTCTAAGGTTTCTTTTTTACGACTATAAATTGGGTATTGCTGTCCTTTTTCATAACGAGTAATGTAAAAGTATCCATCCTTTTTATATGGTACTGACTCATCATCCTCTTTAATACGCCCTTTCATTTCTTGAAATAACTCTTCTTGAAACTCTTTGGTTTCTTTCGTCATTTCTTCATAATAAGCGTTTTCTGCATTTAAATAATCGTATACTTTTTGGGTTTGTTCATCTTTAACTTTAGCATTCTTTTGCTCATCGGTTAAACGCATCCAAAAGTAATCATCGGTACGAACATCTCCATGCTTCTCTAACTTAGTCGGTTGCTTTTCAGCAACTGGGGCTTTGATATCTTTATTCATTTCTTGTTTTTTGCAAGAACCAAAAATAAGACTAAAAAACAAAGCCGGTAGCATTATTTTTTTCATTTTTTAAGTTGGTTTATATTTCCTGTGAAAATACTATTTTTGTTGTTAAACAAATCATAAAAACTGTACAACAATGTTTGGAGATATTTCTGGAATGATGGGTAAATTACAAGAAGCCCAACAAAAAGTAGAAGAGACAAAAAAGCGATTAGATACTGTTTTAATTGATGAAACAATTGCTGGAGGAAACGTAAAAGTTACAGTAACTGCTAATCGTGAAGTTAAAGCTATTACAGTAGATGAATCTTTGTTAGAAGACAAAGAAGAATTAGAAGACTATTTAATCTTAGCGCTAAACAAAGCATTAAAACGTGCTGGTGAAATTAACGAACAAGAATTGGCTGTTGCTGCTAAAAGCGGAATGCCAAATATTCCTGGAATGGATATGTTCAAATAATAACTTATGCCTTTACAATTAGAAGATTATATGTTACCCTGCTTAAACAAGAAATTTTTTGGTTTTGATTGTTTAGGATGTGGTATGCAACGTGCTTTAAGTTTAATTTTTCAAGGAGAATTTATTGCTGCCTTTAAAATGTATCCTGCTATATACTCTCTACTACTTTTGGTTATTGTTGTTGGTTTTAACTTCTTCTATAAAGTAAAAAACGCCCAAAAAATAATTAGTATATTGGCTATATTTAATTTACTTATTATAGTAATTAGCTATATCGTAAAAATGAATTTTTAACTTAAATTTTAGAAAAACTATGGAAAAACAAAAACTACCTAACTCAAGCACAGTTACTGTTTTAGGGGTATTATCAATTTTAGGTTCATGTTGTTTTGGAGGTGTTTTAGGGCTCATATTAGGTATTGTTGCTCTAATATTGGCTAAAAAAGCTAAAGAAACTTACGCTAGCAACCCTGAAGCTTACGATTTAGGCAGTATTAACACTGGAAGAATTATGGCTATTATTGGTATTATTTTAAGCTTATTAGTATTAGCTATTGTTGTTTTTATGGGATTCTACCTCGGATGGGATGCTATTGGAAACCCTGAGTTAATGAACGAAAGATTACAAGAACTACAATAATTCTACATCAATAAAAAAATAAAAGAGCGACCAAAACGGTCGCTTTTTTTTTATATCATTCCTTTAGCTTTAAACTCAAGGTATTTATTAATTACATTTACGGATAAATGTTGCGGCTTGGTTAAAATAGCATGCACAGCATTTTTCTCTAGTTCTTTTATCATCAAACGTTTTTCGTAAGCATATTTCTCTGCAATGGTTTTGTGATATACACTTTGTAAGTCTTCTGCATTTTCAGTGATTAAAGTATCTAATTCAGTGTTTTCAAAGAAAACTGTTACCAATAGGTGCTTCTTAGCTATCGCTTTTAAATAGGGTAATTGCCTTTTTAACGCCGATATATGTTCAAAATTAGTATATAAAATCAACAAACTACGTTGATTTATTTTTCGTTTAATGTTTGCATACAACAATGCAAAATTAGCATCTGAAAAGTCGGTAGTTATATTATACAACTCTTCGTTGATGACCGATAAATTAGTTTTCTTATTACTTGCTGCTACTATCTTTTCAACCTTTTTGGAAAAGGTAAGCATTCCTGCTTTATCATTTTTTAATAAAGCTATGTTTGAAAAAGCTAACGTTGAGTTAATTGCATAGTCTAGTAACTTTAATCCTTCAAAAGGCATTTTCATTACACGTCCTAAGTCTATTATAGAGTAAATAGGTTGCGATTTTTCATCTTGATATTGATTCACCATTAACTCTGCTCTTTTAGCCGTAGCTTTCCAGTTTATGGTACGTACATCGTCACCAGGAATATAGTTTTTTATCTGCTCAAACTCCATGGTATGCCCTATTCGTCGTATTTTCTTCATGCCAAACTCCGTTAAGTTATTGTTCATAGCCAAAAACTCATACTTCTTCATTTGTATATACGACGGATATACTTTCACACTTTCTTCCGCAGAAAACAAATAACGTTTAGAAAACATTTGTAAAAAAGAAGACACGAATACATTTACTTTTCCAAATTTGTACTCTCCTCTTTCAACAGGCCTTACATTGTATGTATAAGTAGACTTCTCTCCAGGTTTCAAAGACATTCCATGTTCAAAATCTCTTTTTTGAAATTGTGCTGGCAATTCATCAATCAACGAAATAAAAACTTGAAACGGATAATTATTTTCAAGTGTAATTGCTATTTCATTATCATCAGAGTTCGACAGCTTTTCTGATGCAATTCTTTTCGCTGAAAATCCATTTTTAAATCGATATAAAATAAGTACATCAACACACATCGCTATCACAAATAACCATACTAACATCCATGTTGCTGAATACAACGCAGGAAGCCAAAACGACACTAAAAACAATGCCGAAATTACGCTTATATAGATAAAAAAGCGATTGTGTACGTATAACGATTTAAAGAATTGAATCACTATCTTGGAACTTCTACAGATTGTACAATCATTTCAATCACCTTATCGGCAGTCATTCCTTCCATTTCGCGTTCAGGAGTTAACATAATTCTATGACGTAATACTGGATAAATACTCTTTTTTACATCTTCTGGAATTACAAAATCACGTCCGTTAATTGCCGCAAACGCTTTAGATGCCATCAATACTGCAATACTTGCTCTTGGCGAACCTCCTAAATACAAATGTGCATTGTTACGCGTGTTAGAAATGAGTTGCGCTATATATTTGATAATCTTTTCTTCTACCAATACCTCAAAAACCTTGTTTCTGTATTCTAATAATTCAGATTCAGTTAATACTGCTTCTACTTTAGTTTGCGGTAGCGCTCCTTTACGTTCGTTATGAGCAGTAATAATTTGTATTTCTTCATCTAAATTAGGGTACCCAACATTTATTTTAAACAAAAAACGGTCTAATTGAGCTTCTGGTAAAGCATAAGTTCCCTCTTGCTCTATTGGGTTTTGGGTTGCCAATACCATAAATGGTGGATTCATAACATAACGCTCACCATCCATCGTAATTTGTTTTTCTTCCATTACCTCAAACAACGCTGCTTGTGTTTTTGCAGGCGCTCTGTTAATCTCATCAATCAATACAATATTTGAGAAAATAGGTCCTTTTTTGAATTCAAAATCAGATGTTTTCATATTTAGTACCGAAGTTCCTAACACATCTGAAGGCATTAAATCTGGCGTAAATTGAATTCGGCTAAAATCAGTTGCAATGGTTTTTGCTAATAGTTTCGCTGTTACTGTTTTAGCAACTCCTGGCACACCTTCAATCAATACATGCCCATCTGCTAGTAAAGAAACCAACAGTAATTCCATAAACTCTTCTTGCCCTACAATTACTTTTCCTAACTGTTCTTTTATTTTAATAACAGCTTCTTTTAATTTCGACAAGTCTACTCTGCTTGAAAATAGTTCGTTTGTTACTTCTGCTGGATTATTTTCTGTATTCATCCTACTCTTTTTTATATGCTTTAAAATTTTCAATAGCTTTATTCAACGCTACCAAATCTTCTTCGGTTATACTTGATTTTGATTGTATTTGCTGTACCTTTTTGAATAAAGCAACTACTTTTTCTTCTGAATTACCACTTCTGTTAGCAAGGTTTTTATAAAAACGCTCATCTATTTTTAAAGTTGATAATCTGTATTTGATTCTGATATACTCCAAAAAATAGTTGATTTTATGTTCAGCTATATTTTTATGATCTGATTTTTCATAATACATATTGGCTATGGTACGTGTAAAAGCCAATGTTTGATTTTTTAATGGGGTAATTACAGGAATTAAGCGCTGATTACGTTTTCCTTTAAAAATAATAAAGAACAATACCCCTATCAATCCTATATAATATGCCCATTTTAACGATTTGGTTGACAGAATATAATGCATAGGTGAGGTTATTCTACTTTTTCCTGTTTTATAATAGGTATCCCATAAAATGGCACTTCTACTATTAGAGCCTCCCCCAGCCCCCGTTTCATTTTTTTGCTGATTATTTAAGTACGATAACACATTAGCTACATATTCATAATTGCTATCTAACAACATATTGTAATTGGTAAATGCTTGCGGAAAGGTGTGTAAATAAAAGTTTCCTTCTCCATACTTTACTTTGATAAAGTTTGGCTTTTTACTGATGATAGAATCATTTTCATTCCTTACTACCAACTCACCTAAAACAGTTGTATTAAGAGTATCTACTTCAGAAAAGTACAGCTTTGAAAAAGCTCTATCAAAATGATACTCTTTACCACCAAATATAGGATTACTCATTTTTTGATATGCTTTTTCTTCAAATGCCGAAGTAGTTAAATAACTTGTTTGAATCTGCAATGTATCTAAATGTATTCCATTTGTTGCTATAAATACATCATTCCCTCTATCTGTAAACTCTAAAAGCTGATTCAACTCATCTTTGTCAAAATTTACTTTATTATCAACAAAAAAGTACGTTCCATTATTCTTATCGTCTTTTAAATATATGTACGGATTTTGATAGACATCTTTTACTTCGCTTTTTGGAAATAAACTTGGCATTTCTTTATGCAGTACATATGTACCATACGGAATTTTATGTTTTGCTGCATAACTTGGATACCAATTGATTTCTTTAGGCTTTACAGACTCAACATAAAAAATACCGAGCACTATAAGCACCAACAAACCAATGTATATTTTTAATTTTTTATCCAAATTAGTATATTTTAGCTAGCGTGTTTTTAAAATTACTTTCCGCTTGTAAGAATTTTTCTTTATCTATTGAAAACTCACCATACCACACATAATCATACAAGTAAGTTAACTTTTTAAAATCGCTATGCATTTCCTTTTTTGACGATAGTTCTTTTATATAATCTTCATTCGTTTTTTCTTGTTGCCAAGAGATAAAATCTTTGTCAGACAGGTTTTTTAGCAATAGTAAATAGTAATAACGTATTGCTAACTGATAGCTCCCTTTTGAAATTGCTTTCTGAATTAACTTTGGTAAATCTTTATCTTTAATTAACTCCTCCTCTTCTGATAAGTGTACAATAGGTTTGTTTTTTTTACCATCAATAATATTACGTGCATTTACTTTTAAAAAGAATTTAATAATAAAGTACAACACTAATCCTGCAATTACATATGGTAACGCTTTTAAAACAACGCGTAAAAATCCTACTGCTGGAGTAATATCATCAAAAATATAAGAGAGAATTTTTATGATGGTTCGTTTTACCCAGTCCCATATCTTTTCTAAAATAGTAGGTTCTCTTTTTTCTACGATGTATATAAATTCATCTTTTTGCTTGTACTCTTCTATTTTTTGAGTATCAAACTTTTTTTGTTCAATAATAGCATCATCATACTGAACCTCTCTTTTTTCTTCCTGAGAAAAAACAGTGATTGAGCAAATAAAAAACGCTATGTAAAAAAGAAACTGCTTCAAAAGATTACTGTCCTATACTATCAATTCTTTCAATAGTTCCTGTAAGGTTCTTTCTTTCATTAATATCAAAATATAAAAGTACGTTGGTTATTAAAGTAATTGAATAAAACATTAGCTGACCTGCTATTGAAATAACATTTAAAATCAAGTAAATAGGATCTCCAAAAAATCCAAAAACTTGCGCTGGATCATCACTTCCTGAACCTATTCCTATACTTATTAATTGGTATATGGTTGCTGGTATTTGAAATACATACCCTAGAACACTTACTAAAATAGATACTACAAAAATCACCCCAAAAGTTTCCCAAAAATATCCACTTATAAAGTTGAAACATTTCCCTACTGCTCCAGAAGCTGTTTCATTTTCAAACACTAAAATTGAAGCACCTAAAGATAATGCTGGCCAAGTATAAAACATTGGTAATACACATAACATTGCACTGGCAAATAATATTAAACCTGCTAAAATACCAAACCCTGTAAACGACCAAAATTTAGCTTTTGTGTTGGTTACAACGTCTTCTTGCCTAACTACTCCCTTATTATCTATGTATGATTTAATATAATACATACCTGCTAAGTTTATGTAAACGATAGCTACTAAATAAGCTATCATCATAATAAATACTGACCCCATCATTCCAACAACTGCACTTGTTTCTTGGCTAATTAACGAAGACATTGACATCATGTAATAAATCATAGAAGCTACTGCTATAACAATAGGTATTGCAGCTACTTTTAAAATGGTTAAAAAAAACTGTTTTCCTTCTAATCTTATAAATTTAAAAGCATCTGAAATAATACTTCCTAAATCTCTTTCTTTTTTAAACTCTACGTATTCTTTATGCATGGGTTTGTTGATTTTTATAAACTTTAACTGGGTAAATGACGTAATAAAATATGATTAATGCTAATGAGGTAACAATAATTAAAATTGCTAACCAATCTGGCATTTCTGTATGACGGGTTACAAAACCTTCTAAAAATCCTGCTACAATAAAAAAAGGAATGGTACTTACCATTATTTTTAATCCGTCTTTCATGCTTCTTTTAAACGATTCTAATCTTGAATAGGTTTTAGGAAACAGTAATCCATTCCCCAATACCAAACCTGCACAGCCTGCAATAACAATTACTGATATTTCTATAGTTCCGTGAATCCAAATGGTTCTTGACGATTCCCAGAACAATCCTTTATCATAAAAGAAATACAAAAACGAACCTAACATTATTCCGTTTTGCATCATAATATATAAGGTTCCAACCGAAAAAAGCATTCCTAAAACGAAGGCATACATTGCAACTCGTATATTATTGATGGTAATACCAATAAACATATCCACTTCATTAGCCTTTTTATAAACAGCCATTGGGTCGCCATTTTCAATATTTTCCAAGGTCATGTTTACATAACCGTCTCCTAAAATAAGGCGGACAAAATCAATATCAGTTGCAGCTGAAAAAGCTCCACAAATTGAGAAAAAAGCAAATACTAAAAACGCAATCAATAATTGTTTTTGGTAGCTATAAAACATTAAAGGAAATTCCGTTTTAAAAAAACTAATAAATCTGTTTTTGCTTTCTTTTTTAGTTTTATAAATTTTTTGATGTGCTGCCGATGCTATCGAGTTTAAGTATATCACCGTATTTCCGTTCGGATAAAAGGTTTTGGCGTAACTTAAATCATCAGTCAACTCCACATATAAATCAGATAATTTATCTGGTGAAATAACTGTTTTGTTATACAGCGCATCTTCAAAAAGCTGCCACTTTTCTTTATTTTTATTTACAAAGGCAGCTTCTCTCATGTATTTAAAAAATTAAAGCATGTTTGTTGAGAAGTTTCTCTAATCATAGAATATTTTTATCTTCGCTAAACTAAAAAAAGTTGCATAAATATCAACAAAAAAAAGCGAAAAACTAGTTCATGGATAATTTTCAAATAGAAACAGCTCAAAACATTGCTATTAGTCAAAATGTAGCACACGTTACCACTCGTATCGGTTCTTATTTAATCGATGCCTTATTTATTGTTGGGTACTACATTATCATTGCTATTATAATAGGTATGTTAGATATACCTATGAGTATGGAATATATGAGTCTGTTTGTTTTATTAGGGCTTCCTGTATTCTTCTACAGCTTGCTTTTTGAAATTTTAATGAACGGACAAACACCTGGTAAATACTTCAACCAAATAAGAGTAGTTAAGTTAGATGGTTCTAAGCCTACTTTTGGAAGTTATTTAATTAGATGGTTGCTACGTTTTGTTGATTTCACCTTAGCTAGTGGTTCTGTTGCAGTTCTTACCATTTTATTAAACGGAAAAGGGCAACGTTTAGGAGATATTGCTGCAGGAACTACTGTAATATCTGAAAAGAAAAGAATTACTTTAAAAGATACTATTGCAAGCGATGTAGTCGATAACTACACACCTACCTACTCACAGGTTACTCTTTTAAGTGATAACGATATTCATACCATTACAAGGGTATATAGAGATGCCATGAAGAAAAGAAATCATAAAGTAATTTTAAAACTACATACAAAAGTTATTGAGTTAACAGGAATTACCACAGAGCAAAAACCTGCTCAATTTATAGATACTGTGATTAAAGATTATCATTATTACGCAAGGCAGTAAACCTAATCAAATTAATCTATGGGAGTATTTTTTGTGAAGTTATACTTTCATTCATCTTATAAAAACTTAATTATTATATCTTTGACATAAAAATTGATTTATATTCTTCTTAGTTTACTATTAATAATTTTTTACCAAGACTTAAAAGAAAGACAAGTATTTTTACTTGTTTTATTAACCGCTATAGTTGCTGGTTCATTAATCTATTTTAAAAACACCTTATTAAACATTTATCTTCTCAATATTTTGATAAACCTAATAATCTTATCAACTATATTAGTTATAATTTTTCTGTACTCTAAATTAAAACTTAAAAAATCATTTTTCTATTCTTTGGGGCTGGGAGATATACTGTTTTTCATTTTACTAAGTGTTAGTTTTCCTACAGTAACATTTTTGACTTTATTTTCCATATCGTTATTTTTTTCTCTCATTTTGTTTTTAACCTTAAAACCTAAACTAACTCAAAAAACAGTTCCTTTAGCTGGATTTCAAGCATTATTTCTATTTTTAATTTTATTTATAAATTTGGTGTTTGATATTGTTAACATCTATGCTTTCTAATGAAAAAGAAAAACTTTGATTTACCTACTGAATTATCACAGCTAATTCCCTCTGAACTGGCTTATGAATATAGAATAATCCCCATTAACACAGAGAAAAAAAGTACTACCTTTTTAACTGATTCTAATAAAACAGAAAATCTAAAATCTGAGCTTCAAATAGTTTTAGGAAAAAGTATAATTTTAGAAGAAGAATTAACTAGCAATATTGATAGCTACTTACAAAAAAACTACAGAAAACGAAATCGAAATAGCGCTGCTTCTTTACAATATTCAGAAGATTTTTTACTAAATATAATTCATGAAGCTAAAGAGATAGGCAGCAGTGATATACATTTTGAGTCATTTGAAAAACAAAAAAGAGTACGATTTAGAATTGATGGTAAGTTAATTGAAAAATATATTATTCCCGCCTCAGAATATCCCAAAATAATTAATCGCCTAAAAATTATGGCTAGCATGGATATTTCTGAAAAAAGGTTACCACAAGATGGACGCATCAACTTAACTACAAAGTCAGAAGATTTTGATATAAGAGTGTCTTCTTTACCAACGCTACAAGGAGAAAAACTTGTATTGCGTATTCTATCAAAAAATAATGTTGATATTCAGTTAAACAAGTTAGGTTTTACTATAGAAGAGTTAAAAACATATAAAAAAACAATAAAGAAACCTAATGGTATTATTTTAATTTCTGGTCCAACAGGCTCTGGTAAAACCACTACTCTTTATGCTACTTTAAAAGAATTAAACAAAGAAGACACCAATATTCTTACAATAGAAGACCCTGTAGAATACACATTAGAAGGGGTTAATCAAGTTCAATTAAAAGAAGATATAGGTTTAGATTTTTCAAGTACTTTAAAAACTTTTTTAAGGCAAGACCCAGATATAATCATGGTAGGAGAAATAAGAGATGTAGCTACTGCAAAGATGGCTATTAGAGCTGCTTTAACGGGCCATCTCGTACTATCAACAATACACACTAACTCTGCATGGGGAACTGTTTCTAGGTTAATAGATATGGGAGTACCTTCTTTTTTAATTGCAAGTACACTAAATATAAGCATCGCCCAGCGATTAGTTAGAAAACTTTGTGATAATTGCAAAAAAGAAGAACAAACATCAGTAGATTCTAAATTACATAACATTTTAAAATCTCATTTTATAGCTGTTGGTTGTGAAGAATGTTATCAAACAGGATATAAAGGGAGAAAAGCTATATACGAAATTATACCTGCTACAAAAGAAATAATTTCATTTATTAAAAAAGAAGAATTAGAAATAGATACTTATTTAAAAGCTAATAAAATTAAAACACTACAAAATAATGCTATCGAACTAGTAAAAAAAGGGGTTACTTCAATTGATGAAGTATATTCATTAATAATCTCGTAAAATGAAAAAACAACACAAAACGTATACTTTAATTATTGCTGTTATTATTGTTTGGGGAGTAATTGGGTTTCAAATTTTCGGTTACTTAAATCCTAAGGAAGAAATATTGTTACCTACAACTAACAAACAAAGCATTGCTAGAAAAAAAATAAAGAAAAAGCAAAACTACATTATTAAAAAACACACAAGAGATCCATTTTTAGGTAAAACACTAACAAAATCTACGAAAAAAGGGAGGAAGAAAAAAGTAGCTGAACCAGTAAATTTTCCTCCTATTATTTATCATGGAATAATTGAAAGCAATAAAAGAAAATCTTTTATAATATCCATAAACGGGAATCAAAACATTTTAAAAATAGGGGAATCCATTAGTGATATAAAATTACTTTCTGGTAATAAAAAAGAAGTAAAAATTCATTACAAAGGGAACAACAAAGTAATTCCACTCAGTTAATAATGCTTAATAGGTTAACAAAAATAAAAGCGGGTGCTTTACAGTATGTTTTGGTAATTTCAGTTATCATTGCTATTATATTACTAACCTTCATCCTGTTAATTAACTTACAAAACAAACTATCTGTAAAGCACCTTTTCTACAAACAAGCCATTTTAAACGTTAATTACGGATTTGATTACTTATCAAATAAAGATATAGAATATAATCAAATCTTAACAAAACAATTTTCAGATAACATTAAAGAATCTACATTTATTTTTAAAAAAAAATGGGGTCTTTTCGAAATAGGATCTATTACATCTAAAGTAGGACAAGAATATTTTCAAAAACTAGGCCTTTTAGGCTGGTGGCAAGATAAAAGAAAAGCTCTTTACCTTCAAGATAATAATACTCCGTTAGTTATGGTTGGAGATGCTAAAATAGTAGGCGATGTTTTTTTACCTAAAAGAGGTATCAAAACAGGAAATATTGGAGGTACTTCATTTTACAACAACAAACTAATTGAAGGAGTTAAACATACAAGCACTAATAAACTACCACAAATATCCAACTCTGCAGTAATAGAACAACTATTAAAACACTACTATTTAAATGACTCTATTCAAATCTTTGAGCTAGAAGAAAATCTTAATATCATACAATCATTTAATAAAAAAACATTTTTACACGAAACAACTTCCAGCATTTATCTTCAAAATATTTCTTTAAAAGGTAATATTATAGTGAGGTCTGATAGAAAAATAACAATTGCTGCTTCAGCTAAATTAAATGACATTATTCTTATTGCTCCTGAAATCGTCTTAGAAAAAAATGTAACAGGAAATTTTCAAGCTTTTGCTACCAAAACGATAACTGTTAATGAAAACTGTAAAATTAATTATCCATCCTCCTTGGTTCTTCTTTTAAAGAGTGATGAAGCTAAAAAAAATCAAAAAGAAAATAAAATAGAATTAAAACAAGGAGTCATCTTTAAAGGAGTGATGATATATAAAAAAGAAAATAGTGAACTACAACAAAGCAATTATAATCCTCAAATAATTATTAAAGAAGAAGCTATAGTTACAGGAGAAGTCTATTGTGAAGCTAACCTAGAACTACTTGGAGAAATAAAAGGGATAGTAATAACAAAAAACTTTATAACCAACCAACAAGGAAGTACTTATATAAATCACATATTAAACGGTAAGATTAACGCAAATAAACTCCCTACACAATATGTAGGACTGAACTTAAAGTCTAATAATCAAAATATAGCTAAATGGTTATATTAAAAAAAATAAAAGCATCGTCGTTGAATGAAGTAATAATAGCAACTATTGTTATTGTTTTAGTTTTTGGTATAGCTATAGCTATACTTAACAACATTATGCAAAATACAATTCGTAAGAATACTAAAGCGGCAAATTCAAAGCTAAGTGAAATAGTATATCAATATCAACATGCATTAATTAAACTTCCTTATAGCAATGATGAAGGAGATTGGTTAATTCATATTTCTAAACAAAACAATAATAATTTAAATGAAATTGAATTTGAAATAACCTCTAAAAAAACAAACACAACAGTTTCAAGAAAAATTATTGATTATGAAAAAAATTAAAGCTTTTACATTAACTGAGCTTCTTGTAGTAATGGTTGTATCAACTATAGTGATATCTTTAGCTTTTTTAGTATTAACAATGATTCAAAAACAAACACAAAGCATTAAAATCAACTTAAACAAAAAACAAACCATAGAAAATTTAGACAAGGTACTATGGAAAGATTTTAATGAAGCTAATACTATTTTTTTTAAGAAAGAACTTCTTTCTTTTGAAAAAGAGTTAGATACCATAACATATACTTTTCAGGAAAAAGTAATTATCAGAAAAAAAGATAGCTTTTTAATTCAAACTAATAATAAAGCTTTCTTTTTAGATGGTTTAAAAGTTATAAATGGGCCTATTGACGCCTTAAAATTAGAATTTGAAAACACTTACAATAATCAGAAATTATTTGTAAACAGAGTAAAAAGTGCTTCATTTTATATAAATTAAAGAATGGGATTTCAAATAGAAAACATTAAAGAATCTAAAGAAAAAACTTTTGATTTTGATAAGTTATTAAAAAAAGAAATAAACTTATTTGGAAAATCATTTTCTAACAAAAAGAAAGAAAATTTTTACACAGAGTTGTATGTACTTTTACAAGCTGGACTGGAATTAAAAGATGCATTAGAGTTAATTTCAAAAGAGCAAAAAAAAGAAACAGACGAACAGTTAATTGAATCTATTATTGAAAAACTTATTTCTGGAAAAAATTTTTCAGAAGCTTTACAAGAAAAAAAGCTTTTCTCTACTTATGAATATGTTTCAATTCAAATAGGAGAAAGAACAGGAACTCTAAATAAAGTTATAGAAGAATTAGGTAATTATTTCAAAAAGAAAAATGAGCAGAAAAGAACTGTTTTAAACGCTCTCTCCTATCCTATTATAATTCTTACAACTGCATTTTTAGCTGTAGGCTTTATGTTACAATTCGTAGTACCTATGTTTGCTGATATTTTTAAACAAAATAATGTTGAGCTTCCTTGGATTACTACTAAAATTATAATGATTTCAAACTTTTTCAAAAACTATTACTGGGTTCTATTTTTAGTAATTGTAATTACAGTAGTTTTAAGAAAGTTTTTCAAAAATACACTATGGTATCAAAGAATTAGTTCTAAAATAATTTTAAGACTACCTTTTATTGGTGAATTTGTAAAAAAAGTAAAGGTTGCTCAATTTACACAAGCACTCTCTTTACTTATAGGTGCTAAAGTTCCTTTATTAAATGGCATTCAACTTACACAGAAAATGATTAACTTCTATCCCTTGCAACAAGCCTTAAACAATATAGAAAATGACATCTTAGTAGGAAAAACATTATCAGAAAGCATAAAAAAACATTCTATTTTCGATTCAAAAATGATTTCTTTAACTAAAGTTGCAGAAGAAACAAACCAAAATCAGGTTATTTTTGAGCGATTGACAACCCAATATAATAAAGATGTAGAGTATAAATCAAAAATGTTAAGCACAGCTTTAGAACCATTAATTATTTTAATTTTAGGAATAGTTGTAGCTACAATACTTATAGCTATGTACATACCAATGTTTAAGTTAAGTACCGTTATAGGTTAATCCTTTACTATTTCCTTTAAATTTTTGTCTTGGTCTACTTCCCAAATATTAAAAACTCCATCACCGTCAAAATCACTAACAGCAGTTGCTCTAGCTTTAAATGAGTTATTTGTAGCTTCAATTATTTCATAGCTATAATAAGCTGTTCCTCCTTGGTTAATATTTTTAGGAATAATAAAGTCTACCTCATTAAAATCATTTGAATATTTTGAGTGTAAGTAGAAATAGCTTTTTTGCAATCCATACAAATGGTTTAGTTGAACTTTAGCTTCAATGCTTTTAGCTTTTGAAATTTGTGGCATTAAAGAAGGTAATGCTATTAAAATAAGAATTCCTATAATAACTAAAACAACTAAAAGTTCCTGTAAGTTATAAGCATCTACCTTTTTTGAAAATTTCAATTTCATCTCTGTTTTTTTGATTTTTGTCAAAAGTATTAAAAATGAAATAATTCTTTACATTTGCCTCTAAAATTTAAAGTTTTTATGAAAAAGAAAGTATTGATGCTTCTCTCTGCATTAGTTTTAACAAATTGTGAAGCCATATTCGTTGAGAATATTTCAGATAAAAAAATCACCATTGTCTCTCCTGCTAATAAAGTTAAGCTAGATGATCCAGAAATAGTTTTTTCATGGAATAAACTGGATGACGTAGACGTATATCACTTAAAAGTTATTACCCCAAACTTTAGTAACATTACCAAAACTGTACTAGATACAGTGATTGCAAAATCTTTATTCTCAAAAAAACTAAGCTCTGGTGATTATGAGTGGAGTATTATTGGAAAAAACTCCGAGTATCAAACACAAGAAACTAGAAGCTCTTTTACTATAAATTAATTATTAAATATTTTGAAAAAGAAATTACTCCTATTTTTTTTATTATCCAGTTCTATCCTTTTTTCACAACAAACAAATAATAGAATATCCAAACTGAAACATACGTTAGACAGTTTACAAACAAAAATCCCAGGACTTACTAAAAAAGTTGATTTTAGTGTTAACAATATTGAGCTTCCTGTCTTCATAAGGTCAGTAGCAAATACTCATAAAGTAAATGTAAGTATTGGTCCTGAGCTAAATAATTTTTCTTTATCTCATAATTTTTCGGATGCTACTGTTAGCAACATATTTTTGTATTTATGCAAAGAGTATTCTTTAACAATAGAACCTTTAGGAAATATTCTATCAATAAAAAAACACTCTCGTAAACCTATTTTTAAAACAAAAAATATACCTGTAGAATATGATTCAACTATTGATAAATTCTCTATTGAATTAAACAACGATACCTTGTCTGTTGCTTTTAAAAAAATAACCGATGTAACAGGTAAAAACTTAGTGTATTCTGTTGGTTTAGGGAATAAACGGATATCTGGTTATATTCAAGGAAAAACTTTTGAAAGTGCAATAGATAAATTAGCTTTTTCGAACAATTTGTTAGTTACAAAAACAAAAGACGATTATTACTTATTTGAAGATATTTCTACAACACCTAATGCGGTGAATACGAGGTCAAAACAAAGACCAAGAAGATATCGAAGTTCTAACTTTTTTTATCAAGTAAACGATACGATAAATAAAATTATAAGTGTTGATTTTGAAAACACTGATATAGCTTCAATTATTAAAAATATTGGTTATGATTTAAATGTTGGAATTTTCACAAACACTTCACTAACAGCGATAGGAAAAGCTTCTATAAAAACAGACAGTATAACCTATGACAGGTTGTTATATAAGTTATTAGAAGACACACCTTACACATATAAAAAAGAAGAAAATTTATACTTTTTAGGAAAAAGAGAGCAGGCTTCTTTAAGGAGTGTGGTAACAGTACCTTTATTACATAGGTCTATTGAAATTATGACTGCTCCTATGAGCAATAGAAATCAATTTGGTTATAATTCATCATCCTTTAATCAGAATGTAAACAATAATAGTTATAACCAGAATTATAACAGGAATAATTTTAATCACCAACAGCAAAATATAAGCACGAGAAATAATAGTAGATCTTTTAATGATTATAATAATAAAGCAGAAGCTTTGGTTAATGTACTTCCTAAAGAAATAATAAATGATTTAGAAGTAAAAACAGATATTGAAAGAAATAGTTTTATAGTAAGTGGAGATGCTCAAAAAATAGAGAAGTTTAAATCTTTTATTAAGGAAATTGATAAGCCTGTACCTGTTATTCTAATAGAAGTAATGATTTTAGAAGTAAATAAATCTGCAACAGTAGATGCTGGTGTTGAATTCGGTATAGGGAAGAAACCAGTTAATGATATGGGGCAATTATTCCCTTCTGCGGATGTAACATTAGGAGCAACTACTATTAATAAAATCATAGGAGGATTTAATGGTTTTGGTTCACTAAATGTAGGTAAAGTAGTTCCTAATTTTTATGCAAAGATCAATGCTATGGAAGCAAACGGAAATATTAAAATTCGTTCCACTCCTAAATTATCAACCTTAAATGGACACAAAGCTGTTTTATCTAACGGAGAACGTTCTTATTACGCTATTACAAGGAGAGACATTATAGGTTCTCAAAACCCTCAAACAACTGAAATTAAAAATTATGTTCCTATTGACGCTGATTTATCTATAGCTATAAAACCCTTGGTAGCTGGAGATAATCAAATTACAATGAGTATTAATGTAGTCCAGTCAAGTTTTAACGGAAAGAGAATAGACAAAGAGGCTCCTCCAGGAATGAACTCTAGAGAGTTTACATCTATAATTAGAGTAAAAGATCAAGATGTAGTAATATTGGGAGGGTTGGAAGAAAACTTAAAAAATGATTCAGGCTCCGGAGTCCCTTTATTGTCCAGAATACCAGTAATAAAATGGTTATTTAGTAAAAGAAAACGCATTGATTCTAAAAAAAAGTTATCTGTTTTAATTAAACCTACAATCATTAAATAATGCTTAAAGATTGGCTTTTATATAATAATAGATTTTGTGCAGTAGAACACTCTTTTAATCACCAAGGAGAAGAAAATTTTCATTTTCTACAATTAAAGAAAAAAGGTAAAGAACTTATATTAGATAGAAAAAAAACTTTTTCTACTCATGAAGAACTTATTGATTTCCTCAAAGAATCTAAACTACGACAAGTTGTTTTGATTTTTAATAACCAACAAGTTTTATCGAAGAAAGTAACAAAGACTGGAGAAAATATAAATATATTTCAGTTAGCCTACCCTAATTTAAATAGTTCAGAATTCTATTATCAGTATGAAAAAATTAATGATAATATATTTTTAGCAGTAACAAGAAAGTCATACATTGATAATTTAATTGAGCTATATTCTTCTAATCAAATTTCGGTTTTAGACTTCTCTTTAGGAAACCTATCAGTTTTTGAAATTGCTAATTTATTTCAGACAACGGAAATTACTACATCCAATTCAAAAATACTTCTTGAACACGAAAAAATAATTAATATCACCCCTAAACATTTCAATAATAAAATCTATGTTGTTAATGGTTTAAACATTGACAGCAATAGTCTTTTATCTTTAGGTATTATTATAAACTTTTATTTAAAGACTAATTTTTACCATAGTAAAATTCATTTCGATAGCTTTAAAAATAAAGTGATTTTTAATAAAGGCTATAAAACAGCTCTGAGTTTTTGCCTTGTAATATTATTTATTAATTTTTTGTTTTTTAGTTCATATTATAAAAAAGTTACAGGACTAAGTAGTTACATAGAAATCAACAATAGTACTAAGGAAAATCTAAAACTTTTGGGCGATGAAGTGATAGAGAAAGAAAAATTATTAAACCAAATTCAAAATTACTCCTCAATAAGCATTGCTAAATATATAGATGAAATTGTTTATACAACACCCAATACAATATTACTGACAGAATTCAATTATCAACCCTTTTTAAGTACCATTAAAGAGGAAAAAGAAATAAAAAACGAGTTAAAAACAATAAGAATCAGTGGGAGTTTCAAATCCAATTCTGATATTAGTAATTGGGTAGATATAATAGAGAAACTTACCTGGGTTAAAGAAATTTCTAAATTAAAAATAGAAAACACCAAACAAATTTCTAAATTTCATTTTTCAATAATTATAAAAAATGAGTTATAAAAAGAAAAATATCATGCTACTTTTTTCTTTCATCGCTCTATTGAGCTTTATATATGTATTTAGCATTTCTAAAACATTAGGCTACAAAAAAAAGCTAATTAAATTACAGCAAGAAAGAGAAATAATTGACAATAGTACTATTGAATTAAAACTACTTAAAGAAAAGTCGATATACTTAGATTCTATTTTAAAACAAGAAAACATATCTGTTACAAACTCTTTTCAACAAATTATTTTAAAAAAAATAAATGAGTTTAAAAAAGAAAACAAAATTGAGCTAATTGAATTCAGTAGCTCTATAAATGTATTAGACAGCAATACAAATATTCAACTATACCCTTTAATCATAAAAGGGAACTTTAATGAGTTGCTATCGTTTTTAAACTATATAGAACAACAAGGCTTGGGAGAAATTAAAAACATTAATTTTCTTAAAAAGAAAGATTATAAAACTAGAAAAAACTTTCTGATTTTAAAACTTTACATAAAAAAAATTGTTGCAAAAAACTAAAAATCATACTTTTACAAACGAAAACAAAACAAACAAATTGCTAATTTAATTACTATCAAATTTTATGAAAAAAGCTATGTTAAGCATTGTTATGATGCTGCTTTGTGTATGGGGATATGCACAAGAATTACCTAAAATTGTTCCGCCTTCGCCAACTGCATATGAGCTAGGAAAATATGGGGATATACCAGTAAACAGTTTTTCAGGAACTATTCAACATAATATTCCATTAATAACTTATAAAACAAATAATCTAGTAGTTCCTATATCTATATCGTATAATTCCAACGGTATAAAAGTAGACCAACTTACAAGCAATGTAGGTTTAGGTTGGAGTTTAAATATAGGAGGTGTTATATCTAGAGTAGTAAAAGGTAAACCAGATGAAAACAGAACGGTTTCAATTCCTCAAAATATAATAGGAAATTATGAAAGTGATGAAGCTATATCCTATTTTTATAATTTAGGAAATAATGAAGCTTTAGACTCTCAAATAGATGTATTTAATTTTAATTTTTTAGGAAGATCAGGAAAATTTGTTTTAAACCAACAAAAAGAACCTATGTTACTAAATTCTAGCGAGCTAAAAATAGAAAGAATTCAAGATGGTTTTTTAATAATAGATGGAACTGGTGTAAAATACTATTTTACTTCTACAGAAAGCTCAAAATATAGATCGCGAGGTAATGGACAGGATATTTGGAGTCAAGACAATATTACAGCATGGTACTTAACAAAAATAGTACACCCTAAAGGTGATGAAATTTATTTTCAATATAATACAAATAATTACTCATACGATATAGGAAAATCTCAATCTTTAAAAGGTACCTATCCTTTTGCTCAAACTGGTTGTAATGGGATTGTTACCCAACATTATACTGCTTCACCTATATCTACAAATGAGGTTTCTATTTCAGGGAAGAGAATTATTCAAATTTATAGTAATAATTCATTAAACGGTAAAGTAAAAGTTGATTATAATACTAGCAGTCCTGTCTTAAGCAATTATTATCTCGTTGATAAAGTTACTCTTGCAAATAATCAGGAACACGAGATAGAAAAAGTTTCTTTTAATTATTTATCTACTTCAAATAACCGTAACTTTTTAGCTAATTTAATCTTTAAAGATGTAAATAAGAAATATGAATTTAACTACATAGATCCAAATAGCTTTCCTCAAAGATTATCTTTTAGTCAAGATCATTGGGGGTATTATAATGGAAAAAGCAATACATATTTTTTTCCTAATCCAACAAACTTACCTAATATTGGAAGTCCTTTAGTTGATCAAAACATTGGAGCTAATAAAGATATTGATATAAATTCAGCTAAAAAAGGAATGTTAAAAGAAATTATACATCCAACAAAAGGAAGCACTTTTTTTGAATATGAAAGTAACAACTATTATGGTTCAAAAAGGATTTTACCTCCCTTAGAATCAGTTTACTTAATAGGTGATACTCAATCCTCAGATTTTAATGGTAAAACAGTATCAACTATCATAACTGATGTTAATTTTACTCAAACAGTACGCTTTAACAGTAGTGTTAGTTTTAATGATTATGATGGAAATTGTGTTGAAATCCCTCATTATACTAGAGCTACAGTAAAAGCTGAGAACATAACAAACCCTGGAATGGATGAGGTTTTTTCTTCTGACGGCTATTCAATTGGAAATAGTTTCCAAATAGAGCCTGAAAATCGTTATTCTAACCTTAAGATTACCTTAACTGAAGGTAACGACTATAAAATCACTCTTACAGTAGCAAAACCATGTATTTTAGCTTCCGTAGGGTTTAACTATTATAAAGGTCCTTCTGAAATAGTTAATACGAATATCCCACAAGGAGGTGTAAGAATTAAAAGTATAAAAAATAAAGAAAGAACTTTTTCTACTCCTCAAATAAAAAGATACTATTACGGTAAAAAAGAAACTCTAAATCAATCGTCAGGAGTTAAAGGTATAAATCCTTGGTATGTTTTTACATCTATTAATAGGCAAAGTTGTGAAGACCCTAACTCTTCTTCTGGACAATTTCTTTGTCTTTATAAAGATATAATATATAAATCATTGGCTTCTTCAAGTGTAAGGCAATTTTATCAATCATCAACAGCTTTTACTACAAATTATAAAAACATAACTATCAGTTATGGAGGTGATAATTTTGAAAATGGAGGAGAAGAACTTGAATATTATACAAGAAATGATCAATTTGGAAACCCAATTTATGGAAATCATATACAAGGAAGTGTAAAAAACAATTGGGGATGGGATAATGGATTATTAAAAAGACAAACAAGTTTTAGAAAAAATGGAGAACTATTTTTAAAAGTAAGAGAAAAAGAAAATACTTATACTAGAGATAACAATATTAACAACGTTGTTTATGGTTTCACCGTAAGAAAAAACTTTGACTTGCTTTGTACTTATGCCCAACCAGATATAAGAAATCTTGATAATTTAGATATCATGGAAAATAGTTTTCGTACAAATTGGCATTACTTAGACCAAACGACCGAAAAGCAATACGACAACAATGGTTCAAACCCAATAATTACGACAACAAATTATTATTACGACAATCCTGACCACTTACAACAAACACGTGTAGAAACCACTAACAGCCAAGGTGAGGTTATAAAAACAGAAACAAAATATGCGCATGATGTAAACGATACAAGGTTGATAAGCGAATATCGTATTGCAGAGCCTATAAATGTGGAAACTACAAAAGAAGTTAATACTAATACAATAAAATTAAGCAACCAAAACACTGTTTATAAAGACTTTGCAGGATTATACTTGCCTGAGGTTATCCAAACCTCTAAAGATTCACAAACGTTAGAAGACCGAGTAGTATATCATAGTTATGATGACAAAGGCAATCCAACCGAAGTAAGCAAAAAAGACGGAACTAAAATCTATTATGTTTGGGGCTATCAGCAAACCCAACCCATAGCTAAAATTGAAGGATATACCGATACAGCATTAGCAAACATCACTAGTTTAGTTAATACTGCTGTATCTGCTTCTAATAACGATACAGATGTAGCCTCAGAAAACAATTTACGATTAGCTTTAAATGCTATCCGAAACAACACTAACATGGCAAATAGCCAAGTAACCACTTTTACGTACGACCCTTTAATCGGAGTTACTAGTATTACAGACCCAAGAGGACAGACAATATACTATGAATACGATGGTTTTAACCGATTAGAATTTATAAAAGATGCCGACGGGAATCTTTTAAAAGAACATAAATACAATTATAAAAACTAATCAGCTATGAAAAGAACACAATTAAATTATTTATTAGGCGTGGTATTTATTTTGTTTACTGCTTTTAATACTAGTGCACAGGAGAAAAAGAAAAACGAAAATAGTAAAAATAAAAAAGAGCAATCAACTGATATAAAATTACTTAAACTCCCTCCTGATGACTCTGACGAACCTAAACTATATTGGTACAGAGATGATGATGGTGATGGATATGGTAATCCCAATGAACGAATTCTATCTTCTACAAAACCATATAGGTATACAGGGAATAGAGATGATTGTAATGATAACAACCCCAATATTCATCCTGGAGCTCTTGAAATATGCGATGGGATTGATAACGATTGTGATGGTCTAATAGATGAAGCACCTAAACCAGCCACACCATCAACACCAACAATCACAAAAAATTGTGGAAACACAGTATTAACAAGAGGAACTCCACCGAGTGGGATTACTTGGTACTGGCAAAGTAATAGTTCTGGAACCAGTACCTCTAATTCAAGTACAAGCATTACTAGAACTAGTGGAACAATATATTATCTTAGAGGAAAGAATAATACTACAGGATGCTGGGGAACTTCACGAAGTGTAAGTTATACGGTTAATTATATACCTAGTACACCTTCAACACCAACAATCACTAAAAACTGTGGAAATACAGTACTAACCAAAGGAAGTTCTCCTAGTGGAATCACTTGGTATTGGCAAAGCAGTAGCTCTGGAACCAGTACTGGTAATTCTAGTACTAGTATTACCAGAACTAGCGGAACAATCTATTATCTAAGAGCAAGAAACAATACCTCTGGATGTTGGAGTAGCGTAAGAAGTGTAAGTTATAGTATTAATTCTCCATCAACATGGTATGCAGATACAGATGGGGATAGTTATGGTGATGCGAATACCACAACTAGTGCTTGTCAAGCTCCTAATGGATACGTAAGTAATAATGATGATTATGATGACAGTACTAATTTAATTACCAATATTGCGCCAAAGAATTACTATCGAGATATAGATAATGATGGTTATGGAAATTTATCTGTAAAAGTATATCAAAGTAGCGCACCAACCGGCTATGTTACCAACTCTTTAGATTGTAATGATAGTAATGCTGCGCTTCACCCCAACACTAAATGGTATGCTGATACAGATGGAGATGGTTTTGGAGACCCTAATTCAGTTAAAACTCAATGCTCTCAACCTAGTGGCTATGTATTAAGTAAAGAAGATAATTGCCCTACTATAAAAGGTACTTATTTTGGTTGTGACGAAACCCAGATAAACTATAGTGAACCAAATTTGAGTGATGAAAATTATGTGTTCACTAGAGAGTATCAAGAAGCCAAGACTACGCCTAGTATGATTGCTAAAAATAGCGATGTAATAGAGAATATCACATATTTTGATGGCTTGGGCAGAGCCAAGCAACAAATAGCTATTAGAGGAGGAGTTAAACAAAGTTCTTCAGCTGCTCTTAATTTATTAGCCTCAGATTGGTTAGAAGGTATGGGAAGCACTTCTTTTTATAACCAAAATGGCTCTACAGCTGAAAACCAAAGAGTATTAGGAGCTAATCCAAGAGGAACAAAAGAGGTATTATGGTTATGTGGAAATGATGTAACAAGTAATGCTGATGGAGGATGGAATACCGATTATATTAACATAGACAATACAAAATCATATCGCTACACAGTTTGGGTAAAACGAACTGGAAGTCAAAATGGTACCACCTATCACGGAACACAAAATGTAAATAACTTAAGCGGTACAGCTAATAACAACCCTTATTTTTGGTATGGTGACTTACCGCAGCTAGATACTTGGTATTTATTAGTCGGAATTATACACCCTGCTGGATACACTGGTCCAGATAAGGGAATTAGTGGAGTGTATGATATTAACGGAACAAGAGTAATTGATGGAACTGAATTTGTATGGGATAGCAGTACTACCACATCTCGTTTTAGAAGTTACTTATACTACTCTACAGATGTTACTACCAATCAATATTTCTGGAATCCAGTTCTGGAAACTGTAGATGGTACAGAGTTGAGTATTGATGCAATAGTAGGAGTCACTAGTACAAAAGCAAATGACATTGTTACCCATATAGAGTACGATGAATTTGGTCGTCAAACTAAAGAATACCTACCTTATGCTGTTGAAAGTGCTAATGGAGCAATTATAACAGGAGATATTGCCTCGGCTACAAAAAGTTTTTATAAAGTAAAGCATAGTGAGGATTTTGCAGGCGTAAACTTACCTGATGTAAACGCTTATTCAGAAAAACAGTTTGATGCTTCTCCACTCAATAGAGTACTAAAACAAGCAGCTCCAGGGAAAGCATGGAAATTAGGTAACGGACACGAAATTGAATTTGATTATAGTACTAATACTACTGCTGAAGTAAAAAGCTACTATGTAACTACTTCTTTTGCTAATAACACCTATACTCCTACTCTAGGGCTTAGTACAGTGAATAATGGGTATTATGAAGCTAGAGAGCTTTTTAAAACTGTTACCAAAGATGAAAACCATGATGGTAGCTCAAGTAAATTACATACAACTGAAGAGTTTAAAAACAAACAAGGACAAGTAATTTTAAAACGGACCTATGCTTTAGTATCTGGTGTTGAAACAGCTCATGATACGTATTATGTATATGATGATTTTGGAAACTTAACCTATGTATTACCTCCAAAAGCAGAAGCACAAACAGACAAACCTACTACAACAGAGTTGAACGAGTTGTGTTATCAATATAAATACGACTATAGAAACCGTTTGGTAGAAAAGAAAATACCAGGTAAAGGATGGGAATATATTGTTTATGATAAATTAGATAGACCAGTGCTTACTCAAGATGCTAAATTAAAAGCTCAAAACAAATGGTTATTTACCAAATACGATGCTTTAGCAAGAGTAATCTATACAGGTATGTATACACATGGTTCAGTTATTACCCGAGAAGCTATGCAAACCTATTTTGATACTCAAAATACTTCAAGAGAGAAATACTATGAAGAAAAATTAACTAGTACAGGAACACTGGGGATTTATTATAGTAGTGACGATTACCCTAACACTAATTTAGAAGTGCTAACGGTAAATTATTATGATAGTTATGTATTTGATAGAGCTGGGACAAATACTTCTGTAAGTGGCATATATGGGGTAAACTCAACAGGAAATCTAAAAAGTTTAGCTACGGGGAGTAAAGTCAAAGTTTTAGGTACAAACAATTGGATTACCACAGTTACCTATTACGATAAAAAGGCAAGACCTATTTATGTGTACTCTAAAAATGATGAATTAGAGACTACTGATATTATAGAAAATAAGCTAGATTTTTCTGGTAAAATGTTAGAAACCAAAACCACACATAAAAAATCAGGTAAAGCTGACATTGTAACTATAGATAGCTTTGAGTATGACCATGTAGGAAGAATGACTAAACAAGAACAAACAATAGGAAATAATACAGAAACTATTGTAGCTAATGAGTATGACGAGTTAGGGCAACTAAAAACCAAAAAGGTTGGCGGTACTTTACAAGAGGTAGATTATACCTACAACGTACGTGGTTGGTTAAAAAACATTAACCAAGATGGTAAAAATGACAACGATTTATTTAACTTTACTATCAACTACAACAAGCCTCAAAACGGCGCTACGCCCCTGTTTAACGGGAATATATCCGAAACTTCTTGGAATACCTTAAACACCGATACGAGTACTAGAGGATATAAATATAGCTATGACCCACTTAATAGATTAGTCAGTGCAACAGGAACTCCAAACTCGAATTATAATGTATCGGGAATTACGTATGATAAGAATGGAAACATTTTAAGTCTAAACCGAAATGGGTATCAAGGAGGTTCTGTATTTACCGATATGGATAAACTAGTGTACTCATATGGTAACAGTAATCAATTAAATTATGTTACTGATAGTGGTAACAATAATTACGGTTTTAAAGACGATAATAAATCTGGTAATGATTACTATTATGATGCAAATGGTAGCCTGATAAAAGACTTAAATAAAGGCATTACAAGTGTTAATTATAATTATATGGGAATGCCTACGGAAGTTAAATTAAACAACTCCGATACTCAAAAGGTACGTTTCATATATGCAGCAGACAGGAGAAAAGTAAGAAAGATTAAAAATGAAAATGGTTCTGAAACTATAACAGATTATGCAGGAAACTTCATTTACGAAAACAATACTTTAAAACAGTTCTCTCATCCTGAAGGTTATGTAAAAAATGATAATGGAACATTTAGCTACGTATATAATTATACCGACCACTTAGGCTCTGTAAGATTATCATATACAGATGCTAATAATGATGGTGTTATTACACCTAGTACAGAAATACTACAGGAAAGTAACCCTTACCCTTTTGGATTAAAACAAAAAGGATATAATGGCAATATCATAGGGTCTGAAAATAATTATAAGACATATTTAGGTCAAGAGATAAATAAAGATTTAGGCTTAAATTGGTTATCATTCCGTTATAGAAACTATAATCCTGAAATAGGTAGGTTCTTTGGAGTAGACCCAGTAAGTGAAGACTATCTATCAATATCTACTTATCAATTTGCTCATAATAGTCCTGTTTGGAAGATTGAGTTGGAAGGCTTAGAAGGTGCGCCAACAGCGGGTGGAGATATTGTGAATCATGAACCTGTAAATAGAGCTCCTATACCAATAGGTGATAGTACTTCTCATAATTATGGAACAGCGCAGAATTGGGTAACGATATCATCAAGTGTTGCACCCTCTAATGATATAAGGTCAGGTCAATTTAATGATAGTGATTTTGGTGGTATTATTAATCCTGCTAGTGATGCTATGTATGATAGCGACCCTTCTGGGGCTGTAGTACAAGATGTAACATTTATTGCTCTTTCTTTCGTTGGAGCAAATGCTATAGATGATGCCATCGCAACAGCTAATGACCCCAATGCTTCTGCTTTAGATGTTGCACAAGCTACAGTTAATGCTCTATCAGTAGGTAAAGGGGGCAATAAGAAAACAGGTAAAATATATAAAGTTCCTGGAAAATCCACTAGTTCAGGAAAACCATATATTGGAAGAACTAAACAAAGTAGTCCAGCTAAAAGAGGTAGAAACGCAAAAGATGGTAGAGACAGAAGTAAAGCAAAGGTTATAGATACCTACGACCCTTCTAAACCTGGTCAAGGAGCATATAAGGAACAAAAAGCTATTGATAATAATGGAGGTGTAACAAAGCTTGATAATAAAAGAAATGAAAGAACTCCAAAGAAAATGAAAGAACTTGAAAAAAAATATGGTAATGAATAAAATTAATAATTTTTGGAATTGGTTTTCTACTAATGAAGAAAATCTTTCTCCCGAAAAGATTACCAATGAATTAATTTCAGAATTAGATAATAAAATATTATCTCTGGGAGATTTTAGTTGGGAAATAAGAGAAGGAAAAAATAAAAGTAATTTATTAGTAATATCTCCAGGAGGTGATGTTGATTTATTAAAAAACAGTCTTGAAATAATAAAAGAATCACCTGATTCTTCTAATTGGGAGTTTTTACATTATAAACCTGCTAAGGACTGGGATTTTAAACTTTCTTTATACAACAATAAAGGAGATGAAGAAATAATTGATGTAAAAGACTGGGAATATGTTTTATTAAGGTTTGAGGATAGCACTTATGATATTATTTTTAAAACAAATTCTTCTAAAACTGCTAAAAGAGATGATATAAATTTAATAGGAGATATTGTTTTAGAAAGCATTTTAGGTGAAGAGTTAAGCTTAAACCTAATTAAGAATATTGATTTTGTAAATGAATTTGATAAAAAATACATAGAACAAAAAACAAGTATTACTAATTTAAGAAAACATTTTTTTAAACTAGAAAACATAGAAGCGTAATAAATAACACTTTTACTAAATGAATATATAAAAAGATGGACTTAGGTTCATCTTTTTATTTTTTAGGAAGATTAGCTAATAAATACTTACCTGAAAATACATATTTTGGTTTTTGGAAGAGAGTTCATTAAATAAAGTATCATTCCTTCAAATCTAAAATGACAATATTTAAAAACAATATGATAACAAAAGATATAATAATAGATTTTTTTAAAAACCTAAAATTAAAAGGTGATTTTAATATTAAAGAGAAATTACTTTGGGGTTATTTTTTTCTTGATAAAGACATTAATAAATTGAAAAAATTATCAAAGAAGTTAGAACAAAATAATTATACGTTTGTAGATATTTTTGAAGCAGAAAAAGAAGAAGCTGAAGATCCGCAAGAATATTATCTACATGTAGAAAAAATAGAACATCATAATGTAGAAACGCTAGATAAAAGAAATAAAGAATTATACCTGTTAGCGGAAAAAAATAATATAGAATATTATGATGGTTTTGACGTAGGAAATGTCACAGATTAAAAGTGCGTAACAAAGTAAAATTATTAAATATGTAGAAAGACTACCATCAACAAATAGAAGTCATAAATACGAAGAAAAATAATTAATTGAATTTATATGGAACTAAATATAGGAGCAATATTTATTAGTAACAAAATTTTAAAAGATAAAGAACCACCTGCTTGGATGTATAGGGAGGAATCAGAAAATGAAGGAGATAGTGGATGGAGAGTTTTTTCAGGAAATGAAGACGATAACTATCTAGACAATCCTGATAACTTTAAATTAGTATCATCAGAACAGCTTATAGCTATAGATGAAAGTATCAAAGCTAATTTACTAGCTCCTTATGGCTTCTCATTTGAGAAAAATCCAGAGACAAATGATTGGGAAATGGTTGATGATGGTGAATAATCATTATATGAAATCAAAAAACCACAGTTACTAACTGTGGTTTTTTTATGCTTTAAAGAGTTTACTTTTTAGTCTGATGTTGCTTGCTAAAAGCTTTGTATAGTACTTTAGCTCTATATATAATATTAATACTAGCAGCCCACATTACAAGAATCACAGCTATAGTCAAGTATATATTGTTGTATTTAACGTGAGCAATCCACCCATATATTATTCCTAAAACAAAATTTAAAAAACCAATAAGCTTATTTAACCCAAAAAGACACTCATTGTAAAGAGGGTTATCTATTATAAATCCTAAAATCTGATAAAACCGCTCCCAACCTTTTTTTAATTGCTTATACTTTTTAGTATTCCCTAAGTGATAAATACCAACTATTAAAGAGGATATGATGATGGCAATAGTATTTATATTATCGAGCATTATGAAAGTTGTTTTTTTACTTCTTTTTGAAACACAAAAGCCTTTAACATAGCTTTAATACTTGTAATATCTTCTTGGTTTAATTGCTGTACTTTATAGAAAAGCTGTAACAGTTCAGTGTCTTTTAATTTACTTGTTACTATTTGTTCGTCAGAACCATATACAAGTGCATCAGTAGTTACTTCCAGAGCATCTGCAATCTTCCTTGTTACTTCAATAGTGGGTGAAGTTAAGTTACGCTCATAGCGTGAAATATGGGTGGAGTGTACATCAATCATTTTACCTAAATCACCTTGTGAAATATTTTTCTCTGTACGTATCTTTTTTAAGTTCTCTCCAAACGACATAACTGTAATTATTAGTTATTAAAACATCAAATATGCTATACAAAACTAGGTATTTATAAACATAAAATATAAGATTGTTGAAAATATTAGTCAGTATATATAATTACAATTAGACAAAATGTATATATTTGTAGTCATATATGTCTATAAAATATTTATTAACAATGCTAGACACCACCAACCCAAATAACTACAGTTACCTAACAAAACACCTAGAAATCCACATTTTAGGAGGTGTTAGAGTAAATAAATTAGAAAGTTTACGGGTAACGGTATCGGTTCAGAAACTAAAAACACAAAGTATAGTACGTCATAGCATAGACTTATATAACGATAATCAAGTAGAAAAGTTTGTACGTAAGCTAGCAGAACGATTAACCATCGGTACGAGTGTTGTACGAAAGACTTTACAAGAATTAACTCACGAGTTAGAAAATTACAGGTTTTTACTACTGGATAAACAAGAACAAGAAAACAAACCATTTTATAAAGAATTAAGTGCTAGTGAAGAAAAAGAAGCCAAAGCCTTTTTGAAAAAGAGGAAGTTGTTAGCTAACACAAATGAGTGCATCGGCAAGAGCGGTGTTATAGGTGAAAGTATAAATCGCCTGCTGATGTATCTCATATTTACAAGCAGAAAAACTAGCAATCCTTTACACTGTATTAGCTTAGGAAGTTCAGGAGCAGGAAAAACACATCTACAATCAAAAGTAGCAGAACTTATCCCTGAAGAAGATAAGGTGGAAATTACGGTACTCTCTGCCAACGCCTTTTATTACTTCAATAGAACAGAATTACAACACAAGCTTATTTTAATAGAAGATCTAGACGGAGCAGAATCGGTATTATACCCACTTAGAGAATTACAATCTAAAAAGAGAATCACAAAAACCGTAGTACATAAAGATAGCAAAGGAACAACGAAGACAATACACTTAACGGTAGAAGGCCCTGTAAGTGTAGCAGGTTGTACCACTCAGGAAAGTATATATGAAGATAATAGCAACCGTAGTTTTTTACTGTACATAGATGAAAGCGAAGAGCAAGACACTAGAATAATGCACTACCAAAGATTAATTACTGCGGGTAAAGTAGATGAAGAAAAAGAACACCAAGCTAGAGAGCTACTAAAAAATGTGCAGAGAGTTTTGAAGCCAATAAAAGTCATCAATCCATATGCAGAATACTTAGAGTTACCACAATCAGTATTTAAACCAAGAAGAACCAACTCACACTATTTGCAGTTCATTAATGCCATAACTTTTTATAAACAATATCAAAGAGAGAAGCAATACAATAAAGAAACAGGAGAAGAATATATCGAAACTACCATCGAAGATATTGAAGAAGCAAACGAACTCATTACTGAAGTATTACTAAGAAAATCAGATACCATCACAGGAGCTTGCAGAAACTACTTAGAAAGACTTAAACAATACTTACAAACCAATAAACAAACTACGTTTACCAATGCTGAAATAAGAAGAAGCTTACACATCAAAGCAAGTACACTAAGGCGTTATCACTTACAACTGTTAGAAGAAGGTTATACCAAGAAAGTTAAAGGAAAACAAGGACAAGCGTATTATTATGAGATTGTAGATATGCAAGAATACACGGAGCTTAAAAGCCAAATAACAGAGGCACTACAACAGGCTATTACCAAAATAAACAAAGAGTAAAAAGCTGCTTACCTGCTTACTAGTTGCTCACTACCTAACTGAACAAGTTAAAAAACTATAAGACAACTACTTATAACCACTTAGCCATAAAACACCAAAAAAGGTCAAGCGCATGAAAAAATTAAAGCTACATAACAAGCATTACAAAACACTATTACAATCCTTTACCGAGTGGTTAGACATTTTAGGCTATGCTCAGGGTACAGTGTATTTAGTCCCTATAAAGGTGCAAGAGTTCTTTTACTGGTTAGAATCCCAAGGGCATCCCCACATTAGTAATGTTACTCCCGCTTTAGTAAGTAACTATTATGAATATTTAAAACAACGTTCCAACCAATACAAAGGAGGTGCTTTAAGTAATACTTATCTCAATATGCACCAAACAGCGCTACGAAAACTACGAGATTATTTAATAGCCCATAATGCAGATACACTTCTTAGAGTTCATTTAATGGCGGAGAAAAATGATACAGAAGAACGCAGTAATATTTTAACCCAATTACAAATAAAAACACTTTTTAAAGCAACAGAATACAGTCATACTTGGTATCGTATACGTTTACGAGATAAAGCTATACTTACTTGCTTATATAGTTGCGGGCTACGTAGGTCAGAAGTCATGAACCTAGATATTAAAGATGTACTTTTTGACCGTGAACGCATCCATATCCGTAAAAGTAAAAACTACAAAGAGCGTTTTGTTCCTTTTAACGCTTACAACTCCCGAATACTAGAAGATTATTTATATGAAGCTCGTCCAAACTTTTACAACTTTGATCGTAGCGATGCTTTTTTTATCAGTACTAAAGGCAGTAGAATTACAGGACAAACCCTCTACAATCGAGTATTAGCAATAGCCAAAGCCACATCTGATAAAGCGATTATAGAAAAGTCGATCACACCTCATATACTACGTCATAGTATTGCAACTCATCTATTAGAAAAAGGAGTGCCTATAGAGAGTATCAAAACATTTTTAGGACATAGTAGCTTAGCATCTACACAACTCTATACACACTTACTAAAAACAATTAGCGATGAATAAAATGAAAAAAAGCACCTCCAATTATGTAGATTTTACCAATTATTTACAAACTCTCGGTTATACCGAAAGAACCACATATACAAAACTACGAGAAGCAATAACCTTTACGAACTGGTGCAACTCACAAGGTAACACGGTTTATGCCATTACCTATCATAACTGTTTGCAATACATTAACCACTTAAAAAAGAAAAAAAACAGTAAAAGTACTATCAATGCTAAATTAGCACATTTACGTACGTACTTTACCCATTTGGTTAACCAAGGACACCGAAAAGACAACCCCATTGAAAATACCACGATCAAAGGAGTAACTGAACCACTTAGTTATACCATCTTAGATACAGAAGAACTGGAAGACCTGTATTACAGTTTTGAAACCGACAATACATACAACACGTATCGCAGATTAACCACCAAGCGCAATAAAATTATTGTAGGCCTTATGGTATATCAAGGGCTTAACACCAGTGACCTTAAAGCCCTTTTAGTAGAGCATGTGCAACTCAGCAAAGGAAAAATCTATGTACCTGCTTGCAATCGTGGCAATGCACGAAGTTTAGAATTAAAATCTTGGCAAATGATGGAACTCATGGAGTATCTCAATGAGATACAACCCTTGCTACTTACCAAAGCAAAAAAACCGTTACATTATCATCAACTTTTCCCGTTCGGTAATCAGTTCAACCTTGTAGGAGAGCTTTTAAAAAAGCTAAAAAAGTACAATCAAAAAGTAACCAGTATCAAACAGATACGAGCCTCAGTCATTACCCATTGGTTAAAACAATATAATTTACGAAAGGTTCAATATTTAGCAGGACACCGTCATATCAGTTCTACAGAGCGTTATCTGCAAGACGATTTAGAAAACCTACACGATATAGTAAACAACTTCCACCCGATAAGCTAAAAAGCAAATCATACAAAGGAGCATCTGCTTAGAAGGCAGACGGCCTATGGTGGATGGATAAAAGCCTACACTTACCACCACCCTTGTACTTTACGGCATCCAAGGCTATTACAGCATATTGTTTTTTGCATCATCCATCGCTCATTCCACACACAAAAATCTGCAAGCAGTATTTTTGTACGCTCCATGTATCCACGTAAAAAAACAAAAAGCTGTAGCCCACGCGCTAGCCCTAAACTACCCCAAGCTATGTTAACATAACGGGCAGTTATAATACTCTTCCACAAGTTCCAGGTAGTTATAACGCCATTATGTATAAATAGCCGCTTCCAGCCCCAGCACGCCACCGCTACTGCCAACCCAACCGCTACACCCAACGCCTGCGCACTATGTTTTGGATATACAGTTGCAAGCAACGCCACCGCACCGAATTTGCATACAAAAAGCGTCGCAAAATCCTCGCTTACTGCAAGTGTTTGCAAGCTCACATCTTTGCTAGTTTTTGCACACAACTCGTTCTATTGACCTCTAGAACCACAATCCGGTGCTCTATGAAGAAAGAGAAATAAATCATTGTGAAAACGCACAAGTATCTGTCATCAAGTCAGCATATTAAACTTAAATTTTAAAGGTATTTACAAAAGATGCCAGTATGACAAATAAAATAAACTGGATAAGTTTTTGAGATAAAAAAATCAGGCTTTTGAAAAGGATTTTTGAGCCTGACTTTAGGTAAAAAATTGTTCTTGTAGGGAGAGCAAATATATAAACTTTACTTAAAATAAAAAGTTAAAAATCCTTAAGGGGATTAGTCTCTCTCTTATGGTATGAGACAAAGGATAAAACAAGTGAAATGGCAAAAAGAAAAACCTATCACGTAACAAAAAATCCTGATGGTACTTGGAAAGGAAAAGTTCAAAATGGTGAAAGAGCTTCCGTAGTTGGAGATACTAAAGCTGACGTTGTTAAAAAGACGACTGATTTAGCCAAAAATCAACAAAACACACAAGTTATCATTCATAAAAAAGATGGTAAGTTCCAAGAAGAAAGAACTTATGGAAATGACCCACATCCACCAAATGGGTAATCTTTTTTAAAAACTAAGGGGAATATCTATAAGGTGTTCCCTTTTTTTATTTACATGAAAAACAAGCCATTTTAAAAAATTAGGATTACCAGCCACACCAACTACCTCTAAATCCTAAGTTTTTAAAACGTTTTAATCAATATGGAAACCCATATATTTAACGTAACTTTGTAACCACTTAGGAGACGTCCTAAGTTCTTTTTCATAGCAATTTTCCCGCTCAATCTTTGGGCGGGTTTATTTTTTGTCGAAATTTTACAGCAGTAAAAGTCATAGATATCCCGTATATGAGTCGTATATAAGCCGTATATGTTCCGACTAAGGTCGAGTGCTAGTGCCATATATCTCCACAAAAAAAGCACCCTCAATCGAGGATGCTAATAACATAAAAAAGCTGTGAATCGAACTAAAATACGTTGGTAACCTTCATCGTATTACCTTGCGATAAAAGATAATCCGTACCGCCCACCTGTTGGTAGAACTCAATCCCCAAACAAGCAATAACGCTTACTTCTGCATCAGTAACTACGCCCCCTGGTATGGTAGCCGTCAACGTGATAGCAGAGCTATTACTGTCCAAAGGCTTTACTGTATCATTTGCTACAATACCAATGCTGTTTTGCTCAGCAACAGTAGGCTCGTAAGTACTTGCTCCATCGTCATACACATAATCAGAAACTAATCCTACTGCAGCTATTAGCTTAAAATGGGTAGCCCCTGTAGGTGCAACAATAAAATTAGCAGGGTTAAAAGCAGGAATCTCATAAGTAACCTCATTACGGTCAGCATTAATACTAGCGGTATAAGGCGCTGTAAAAACCGAGGTTAAACTTAACTTGTTGTTTAAATCTAACCCCGCTAACAACTCTTTGTTCGCTGAAAGTGTTATAGGTCTTTTACCTCTAACTCCTGCACCTTTTAGGTTAATAGTCTTAAAAATCCTTGTCAACTGTGCAGCTAATCTGCTACCTGCCATGATCTGAAGTACACCACTCAAAGCGGTTCTTAATGCCTTACCTACTTTGGCAGCCCCGCCAAACTCGGTATTGTTCTCTCTGGTACGTGCAAAGTTCGGGTCACTTTGTATACGTTCCTTTGTAGGTCCACCCGCCATACGGGCTAAGTACTCACCATTAGAAGTGTAAAACGATACACCCCCGATGTTGCCTACTAACTTAATTAATCCTTTTTGCTTACTCATAACATAAAGATTTAGTGGCTTATCTAAAAAAGATAAGCGGATTATACAATAAAAAAGTCTGGACTAGTCATAGCAATTTGGCTAGTAAACCAACGTAGCATAGCTACATAAATAACAACGTCAAAAACAATGCAAAACACACAAAAGAAATGTTAAAGTTTAGTTGTAAGGTACTTAACAAAAAATTATCTTTGGTCTACGATAATGCAGGCGGGACGTTCTTTTTTATAAAATTGTATATGTAGTCTATGAAAAAAGGGTATGCGGAGAAAAAAAACGCTGTAACTTATTTAATTTTAGGATCAACTACAACAAGCCTCAAAATGGCGCTACGCCCCTGTTTAATGGGAATATATCCGAAACTCATTGGAATACGTTAAGTGTAAACAATACGAGCAACCCTGTAAGTAATCGATATGTTTTTTCCTATGACGCAATGAACCGCATTATAAGTGCTATCGACAATACAGGGCATTATAACTTGCAAAATGTAACCTATGATAAAATGGGTAATATTTTAACGTTAAATAGAAACGGGTATCAAGGAGGTTCTGTGTTTAATGATATGGATAAGTTGGTGTATACCTATAATAATGGAAACCAGTTAATAAAACTACTAGACAACGGAAACGATAACTATGGTTTTAAGGACAGAGCGAATCTTACCACAGAATATACTTACGATGCCAATGGAAATTTAACGAAGAACTTAAATAAAGATATTACAAGTGTAAGTTATAATCACTTAAATATGCCTACAGAGATTAAGTTAAACAACTCTGATACTCAAAAGGTACGTTTTGTATATGCAGCAAATGGAACCAAGCTAAGAAAGATTAAAAACGAAAATGGTTCTGAAACTATAACAGATTATGCAGGAAACTATATTTATGAGAATGGAGATTTAAAGCAGTTCTATCACTCAGAGGGATATGTTGAGCCTAATGGTAGCAATTTTGATTACATATATCAATATAAAGACATTTGGAGGAATGTACGTTTAACATATGCAGATACTAATAATGATGGTGCAGTTACCCAAAATGAGATAAGACAAGAACGAAATTACTATCCTTTTGGTTTACAGCATATTGGGTACAACAATGCTAAAATAGGTGTTATTAGTAACTTTAAAACTTATCAAGGTCAAGAGTTTAATGAAGATTTAGGTCTAAACCTACACGAGTGGAAATATCGTTTTAGTGACCCTGCTGAAGGTCGTTTTTGGCAAATAGACCCTTTATCAGAAAGTTACTTATACAATTCAACGTATGCTTTTGCTGAAAATAAGCTAGGTATGGGAGTTGAATTAGAAGGTTTAGAAATGATAACTTTTGGTCAATTACCTCCTGTTAACACACCTTTGTTAGGAGTGTCAGATGCTATTATATTAAGTGATGGAGGTAAAATCTTAAATACAGGTAGAGTTGGTAGACCAAGTATTACAGAAACCGTTGGTAGAACTACAGAGACAGCTGCTAGACTTTCTAGAAACCAAAAGAGAGGAGCTGCTACCGAGGCAACACAGTTAGCAAAAGAAGGATTATCTAAAAATACTGAGAAATTTACTAGAATAGATCCTAAAACAGGTAAAGAAGGAACAACTATACCAGATGGTGTAAAGCCTAATGGAGGTACTGTGGAAATAAAAAACGTTCAAAAACAATCATTAACTAGACAGCTAAGATTACAACAAGAAGTATCAAAAGGAAGTGGTGTTAAACCAGAATTAATCATTAACAAAGGAGCCAAACTTAGTAAACCTTTACAAAATGCAGGGTTTGATATAAAAACTTATCAAGTTATACCTGGTGTTAAAAAAGACAATACTAATATTCCTTTAAAAAAGAGTAAGACATTACCTACAAAAAAAGTCGAAGAACTACCCATTTTAACAATTAACGGAAAACCAGTACAAGGATGATAAAAGAAGAGCAAAATTTAAAAGCATTAATGTTTAAACAGGCTACAGCATTTTTAGAAGATGCAGAAGAGTTTTTTCCATACGGTACTATTGTAAAAACAAATGGAGAAACCGTGCCAGTTGGAGTTTACGATGGTAATGAGTATATTGAATCTAATGAAATAATAGATATTTTAGAGAAAAACTTATCTTCCCGTATCTTGGATAAAGAAGCCACATTAGCAGGTATTGGTATAGATGTTATTATTAATCATGAAAATGAAAAAGGAGAAGAAGAAAGAAGAAATGCGTTAATGATAAAAACCAGTACAGATGGTATAAATTGGAAGGAAGATTACTATCTATATAGAGTAGAAAGAAAAGTAGTATGGGAATAATCTTCTCTATAGATACAAAAAACCACAGTTAGTAACTGTGGTTTTTTTATTAGGAAATACTTAAGAACTTAATATTATTTTTATTGTTTAAACCTATAGAAATTAAATACTCTTGATTATGTTCTACAGTTCTAAAATCAACATTACCTAACACATATTCTTTTGTAGCTCTATCTCTATAAACTGTTAGTATGACTTGGTAGTGTAGTAAAATAGTACTTATTAAAAATAAGGTTTTATTTTATTTAAAAATCAATAAGTTAAATAAAGATGCCGTTCTAAAATGAACGGTATCTTTTGCTTTTTACAATAGTAAAAATTCGTTAGAAACTATTAAATCTAAGTTTCTTTCTGCTTCATGTAGTAAATTAGCACCTAAAAAAGCTATGAATTGTACAAAGTGTAATTCTTCCAATTCTATTAGAAAGGGATTACAAAATAATAAGCAGCGGTTTTACTGTAAAAATTGCAAAAAATATTTTCAATCAGATTATAGATATCAAGCATACAAATCAGAAACAAATGATTTCATAAAAAAATTACTTAAAGAAGGTTGTGAAGTCAGAAGTATTAGTCGAATACTGAACATTTCTAGTAAAACTGTTTTATCAAGAATTCTAAAAGTAAGTAAAAAGGTTAAGATTCCATACTTTAATACCTTTGGGTGCAAATTTGAAATTGATGAAATGTGGAGTTTTATTGGTAACAAGAAAAATGTTACTTGGATAACCTATGTGTTAGAAAGAGAAACAAAAAGTATTATAGACTTCTATGTGGGTAGAAAATCAAAAGAAACAATAAAACCTTTAATTAATAAAGTTCTCTTACTTCAACCGAGTAAAATTTACACCGATAAATTGAATATTTATCCAAGTTTAATTCCCAAAAAAATTCATAAACAATTTCAGTATTGCACGAACAGAATTGAGCGAATGAATTTGAATTTAAGAACACATATGAAACGGTTAAGTAGAAAAACGATTTGCTTTACAAGAAATCAAAAATATTTAGAAGCACATTTAAAAATCTATTTCTGGACTTAAAATGTGTTTTTAACATATCACACCCTTTAATTTACTGAAAACAAACCCACTATCCTCTCTCCTATTTTTTCGTTAATAAAAAGCTAACAAAAACTATTTTTTCACCCGTTGAATATAGTATTTTCGCACCCTTTCTTACAGAAAAAATCACATTTCAAGGGCACGAGAACAACTATGAACGACGAAAAAAACTGGTTACAATATTATAAAAATAGCTTATCTGATAGTGAAAACTTAGCTATCGACATTAGTAAAATAAAAAACCTTTTTCATCAAAAATCATCTGATTTAAGTAACGCACTCATCAACTCTAAACAAGCAAGTCAACTATTAGATGTTGAAGAACGTAGAATTAATCGATTAAAAGGAATTACTAAAAAAGACAATCCTAAGTGGCATAAAGTAGAAGAAACTAAAATATTAATTGCCCCCTTTCATTTAGTATATCAAACCGACAACACTAAATTCAAACAACGCACTATTCATCCTTTTTGGGTTAGTGCTATTGTAAATCGTTCAGGACAATTATCAGCTCCAAAAGATGGATTTCCTTTAATTGTTCGTAACTATCTAACTCCTATGGCAGATATTAAGAACGATTTTATATTCTCTTCTATCGATACCGTTTTAGATGCTAAAGAATTAGCTTCTCCTGATTTTGAAAATAGCGAAGACCCTGTGCCTTGGGATGAATACTGGAACTATATTAACGAAGTATTTTCTGCGATAACTTTTAGCAACCTATACCGTTATCAAGTAGAACGCTATACCACGCAATATGAGCTTACTTACTTTGCTTTAAGTTCTAAAATTTCTACAGCAAAAAGTATTTTATTTCTGTACGAAAACTTACTTAAAAATACGGATGAATTACCCGTACTCTCTAAAATCATCAACCCATATACTAGAGAACGACAAGAAGCCATTACCGATAACGGATTTTTAGTGTATAACCATTTGCATTTAGGGCAAATGTCAAATAAATTTCCACTTTCTGTTAGTCAGCGTAAAACATTACTATCCTATTTAGTAGCCGAAGAAAATGCAGTTACCGCTGTAAACGGACCTCCTGGAACAGGAAAAACTACACTTTTACAAAGTTTAGTGGCTACCGAGTTTGTAAAAGCTGCTATTAACGGTGAAGAAGCTCCAATAATTTTAGCATGCTCTAACAACAACCAAGCAGTAACCAATATTATTGATAGTTTTATCAATTCTGAAAGCACTATGGAAGAATTAGCCAACCGTTGGATTCCTGATTTTAACGGATATGCTACCTATCTTCCTTCCAGTTCAAAAAGTGAAAAAAAACTGGCCAATATCAATTATTTAAAAGGAAACCTATTTGGTCATGAAGGAACCTTATGTAATCTAGAAAACGAAAAATACATTTCAGAAGCTGAGTATTATTTCTTAACCAATTACTGTAATTACTTTAATACCCAAACAAATTCACTTGACGATGTTTGCAATCATCTACAAGAAGAAATTATTGGGATTCAAAATATTTTAGCAGATGGTGTTGACTACTCAAGAAACTATATTAATGCGGTAAACTATATTAACAGCATACTCGTACACGAAGAAGACCTTGTTCAAAAAAGCACGTTTAAAATCTCCAAACTACAAGAATGGAGAACTGTTTTAAACGATTTAAAAACAGCTACAAAAGACACTGATTTTATTGATAAAGTAAAACACTATTTTATTGACGAAGCTAATTTTGAAACAAGAAATGCTGAACATATTTTTAAGACTACAGCAGAAACATTATTAGATGCTAAAAAAGCAGCTGCATACATAAAAGAATGTACAAATAATGTAAACCTGTTATTGCAATCGCATTTAAGCCTAAAAAATTGGAAGTATGAAAACAACATTAAAGGATTCCCTTTTGTTTCAGAAGAACAAATGTGGGCATACGAATATGAAAAAATAAACTCTAACGATGCAACACAACGTTTCTTTTATGATGAGTTAGATATCGATTTACGTCATAAAGCATTTTTATTAGCAACCCATTACTGGGAAGCTCGTTGGTTACTAGAAACCAGAGAAATGTTGGAGGAAAATACCGAAAAAGGGACAGGAGAATACGCTATCAAAGCAAAATGGAAACGAAGAGCTATGCTTACTCCGTGCTTTGTAGCTACTTTTTATACAGCACCAAGTCACTTTTTATACAGTCAATTTCAAGGAGAAAACGAAAACGGAAAACCTATTTTTGAATACTTACCGCTATACAATTTTTTAGATTTGTTAATTATTGATGAAGCAGGTCAGGTTACTCCAGAAGTAAGTATCCCTGTATTTTCATTAACTCAAAAAGCCTTTGTAATAGGTGATTTAAAACAAATAGAACCTATTTGGTCTATTCCTAAAAAAATTGACCAAGGAAACTTAACAAGTCTTGATATTATTGAAAATCAAAATGACGCACATTTAGATGAGTTAGGTTTTTTAGCTTCTAGCGGAAGCATTATGAAAATGGCTCAAAATGCCTGTGAATTTGAAACTCCCCTACCTGCAAAAAAAGAACAAGGATTGGTTTTGTTAGAGCACAGACGATGTAATGATGAAATTATTAGTTTTTGTAACGAATTGGCGTACGATGGAATTTTAAAACCTATGAAAGGGAAGGCGAAAGAAAACCAAGCATTTCCATCAATGATGGCATATCATATAGAAGGCGTTAGTGAACGCAAATACAACAGTCGTCAAAACATTAGTGAAGTAAAAGCCATAATTTCTTGGTTACAGCAAAACAAAGAAACCATTCAAGAAGCCTACAATGTAGATGCTATTGAACCTGTTTTAGGAATCATTACCCCTTTCGCAAGTCAAAAAGGAGAATTATCTAAAGCTTTAACCGATGCAGGTTATAAAGTAAGCGATATAAAACTAGGCACAGTACATGCGTTACAGGGTGCAGAACGAAATATTATTTTGTTCAGTTCTGTATATTCTAATGATGATGAAGGAACCTTGTTTTTTGAAAAAGACAACAAGCCTAATATGCTAAATGTAGCGGTTTCTAGAGCCAAAGAAAGTTTTATTCTTTTTGGTGATACCCGAATTTTTGATGAAACCAAAAATACGCCTTCTGGAATCTTAAAAAGACACCTAAATATTTATGAAATGGCAAACTAATTATGTTTTTGTACACCAAAAAAAATTACAACTAAAAAAATGTACAACTGTTGTACACTAAAAATTTTGATAAAAAAAATAGTGTACAGTACTTGTACACCAAAAAAATCACCAATTTAAAAAGTGTACAGGAAAGCACCTAACTTGCTATTAAACATTTTTAATAACATTTAGAAAAATGTTAGTTTCATATTTTAGTAATTAAAAACTAATAAATAACAACAAAAAAAGGAACGATATAATCGTTCCTTTTTTTAATATATACAGACTGTAAACTTATTTTTTAAACTCAGTAATAGTCTTCTTAATAATATTAATACAGTCTCTTAATTGTTCTTCGTTCATTACTAATGGTGGTGCAAAACGGATAATGTTTCCGTGTGTTGGTTTTGCTAACAATCCGTTGTCACGTAATTTTAAACAGATATTCCAAGCTGTTTCACTTTCTTCGGTATCGTTAATTACAACAGCATTTAACAATCCTTTACCACGTACTAACGTTACTAATTCGTTTTCTTTAGCAAACTCAGCTAACTCTTCTCTAAATATTTTACCTAAACGCTCAGCATTTTCAGCTAACTTTTCATCTTTAACCACCTCTAAAGCTGCAATAGCTACCGCTGCAGCAACAGGGTTTCCTCCGAAAGTAGAACCGTGGTTACCAGGTTTAATAACATTCATAATGTCATCGTTTGCTAATACTGCAGATACTGGATATGCTCCTCCACTTAAAGCTTTACCTAAAATTAAAATATCTGGTTGAACATCTTCGTGGTTTACTGCTAATAACTGACCTGTACGTGCAATACCTGTTTGTACTTCATCAGCAATAAATAATACATTATGCTTTTCACATAACGCTTTAGCTGCTGCTAAATATCCTTCAGAAGGCACATATACCCCAGCTTCTCCTTGAATAGGTTCAGCCATGAAACCAGCAATATTATTGTTGTTTTCTAATGCTTCTTCTAAAGCTTGTAAATTATCGTATTCAATTTTAATAAACCCTTCAGTGAACGGACCAAAGTTTTTACGTGCTACAGGATCGTTTGAAAAAGAAATAATTGTAGTTGTTCTTCCGTGGAAGTTATTTTTACAAACAATAATTTGTGCTTCATTTTCATTAATTCCTTTTACTTCATACGCCCATTTTCTACAGATTTTTAAAGCAGTTTCTACAGCTTCAGCACCCGTATTCATTGGTAATAATTTATCAAAACCAAAGTATTCTGTTGCAAACTTTTCATACTTTCCTAACATATCGTTATAAAAAGCACGAGAAGTTAACGTTAATGTTTGTGCTTGGTTTACCATTGCACCAACAATTTTTGGATGGCAATGTCCTTGGTTTACTGCAGAGTAAGCTGATAAAAAATCATAATATTTTTTTCCTTCAACATCCCATACATATACTCCTTCTCCTTTACTCAATACTACTGGTAATGGATGGTAGTTATGTGCTCCGTATTTGTTTTCTAAGTCAATCGCTTGTTGCGAAGTTAATTGGTCTAAAACAGCCATTTTTCTTAATTTTTTAAAATTTATAAAATAACCATTCCTTATCTACCTTTATCCTTTCGAAAAAGAAGTTTCGAAAATTCAGCGTGGGAAAGAAATCATCCCTAGCTACAAAATTATTAAATTTAAGTGACTTTCATAGACTTTGAAGGGTCTAAAAATACAAACAACATAACTTTTTTTATGGTTTACAATAAAACCATAGTTAATCAGTTTTTTTTATCTTTAAAGAAATTAACTAAATATCATTTTATGAAAAGAATCTTATTTTTATTACTGCTTTCAATAGCTGTAATTGGGTGTAAATCTACATCTGTAACTAACACTAAACTTGACAATAAAACTGAACGAATGCTAAAAGGTAACTGGACTATTACTGCTGTAAACTTTCCAGGTTCAAACTACCTAAAAGTAAACTCATTTAATTTAGAAGACTCTAACTGCTTTATTGGTAGTAACTGGAGTTTTGTTTCAAACAACAACAAAGGAGAAATGAGCTTAAATAATCCAAGTACAGATTGTAAAGACTTTAGCTCTCCTATTACATGGTATGTTAATAAAGATGGGAACTTTGTATTAAAGATTATTAATAATCACAAAGCCAAAGACGTAAATGCTGGATATATTTTAAGGTTACGTAACGTTACCGAAACTAGTTTTGATTTAATAGATCAAGTTAACGTTGCAGGGCAAGTAAAAGACATTACATATTCATTTCAAAGACAATAATTAAGTAAGAATATTATGAAAAAATCAATCATTTATAGTTTATCAATTTTATTTTTAGCTGGTACTATTTTTACCTCTTGTAAATCTATACAAAACGCTAATAACACTCAAAAAGGTGCTGCTATTGGTACAGCTGCTGGTGCTGTAATAGGTGCTGTAATAGGTAACAATGTAGGAAGCAAAAACAACTCTGAACTAGGTGCCATTTTAGGTGGTGTCGTAGGTGGTGTTGCTGGTGGTGTAATTGGTAACCAAATGGATAAGCAAGCTCGTGAAATTGAAGAAGCTTTACCAGGTGCAGAAGTAGAAAGAGTTGGTGAAGGTATTAAACTTACTTTAGGAGAAAATGCTGTTCGTTTTGCTACTAATAGAGCTACTTTAACAGCTACAGCGCAGGCTAACTTAGATAAATTAGTACCTGTATTTAAAGATTATGAAAACACAAATATTGTAATTTACGGTTATACAGATAGTACTGGTGCTGTTGATTATAACCAAAAACTTTCAGAAAAAAGAGCTAATTCAGTAAGAAACTACTTAGCTGGTAAAGGATTAAACAACAGTCGTTTTGAAACTAAAGGACTAGGTGTTAAAGATCCCATTGCTACTAACGATACTGCTGAAGGAAGAAGTAAAAACAGACGTGTTGAGTTTGCTATTGTTGCAAACGAACAAATGATAAAAGAAGCTAAAAAAGAAGCAGGTCAATAAAAAAGCCTTCACAACAAAGATTAAAGACTACTCTAAATGAGTAGTCTTTTTTTTATCTTCAAACCATATCTTTTCCTAATTTTGCACACCATAAATCATAGTATAGAATGCCAAGAAGAGAGCGAAATAAGTTTGTAAAAAGAGGACAAGTCATTGAAATTTTAATTGAAGACTATGCCTTCGGTGGAAAAGGAATTGGAAGAATACGTTCAGAAGAAGGTGTTTTTGTAGTTTTTGTTCCTAACACTTTACCAGGACAATTAGTAAAAGCACGTGTAGATAAATCAAAAAAGAAGTATGCAGAGTGTAAGTTAGTTGATGTTTTAAAACATTCTGATGATGAAGTACCTGTTCCATATCAAGATATTCCTGGAGCACCTTATATTCAATTACCTATAGATTTACAACACAAATACAAGCAAGAAAGTACTTTATCTTTATTTAAACGCATTGGTAAAGTTGAAAATATTGAAGATCTGTTTGATGAGTTTATTGCTTCTCCAAATGTATTTCACTACCGCAATAAAATGGAATATGGCTTTTCTGCCATTGGTTACGACCGTGAAAATAAAACCGATATAGATGAGTTTACATTAGGTTTTAAACGTCGTGGTGTTTGGTGGATGGGTGATAACCTTGAAAAAGATTCTGGTTTATTTGACAAACAAGTTGAAGATAACATCAAAAACATTAGAGAGTATTGTGAAAAAACTGGTTTAGCGCCTTGGCACGGACCTAAAAAAGAAGGTTTCTTTAGATATTTTGTGGTAAGAAAATCATACAAAACCAACGAATTGTTATTCAACTTAGTAACCACTTCTCACGATTTATCAAAATTTGATTTAGATAAATTCGCCAACTATCTAGTTGAGTTATTTGGCGATAGAGTTGCTGGTTTATTACACACTATTAACGACGAAACTGGTGATAGAACTATTGCTACTTCAGGAAGCGTTAAATTGGTATACGGAAAAGATAAAATTGTAGAAGAGTTATTAGGGTTGAATTTTGAAATTAGCATGAAAAGCTTCTTCCAAACCAACCCTAAATCTGCCGAAAAACTATATACCAAAGTTGTTGATTATGCGTTAGAAAACAAAGATGCAATTGACAATACCGTAGTGATGGATTTATTCTGTGGTACTGGAACCATTGGGCAAATTATTGCTTCAAAGTCGAATAACACTAAAATTGTTGGTGTAGATATTGTAGCCTCTGCTATTGAAGACGCTAAGAAGAATGCAGAACGAAACAATATTGAAGGTTTACAATTTTATGCAGCTGATGTAGGAAAGTTCTTAAATGAACACCCACAATATAAAAACAAAATAAGAACCATTATTTTAGACCCAGCTCGTGCAGGAATTGCGCCAAAAACGCTTAAGAAAATCATAAACTTAAACGCTGATAGAATGGTTTATGTATCTTGTAACCCAGCAACACAAGCTCGTGACACGGAGGAATTGATAAACAACGGATACCAATTAAAAAAGATTAGTTTAGTAGATCAATTTCCACATACATCACACATAGAAACGGTGGTTTTATTTGAAAAATAACATAGTTAAGTTGATGCGTTTAATTGTTTAAAAGTTTATTTGCTATGAAAATTTATTCTTTTGAAAAATTAGAAGTTTGGAAAGAAAGTATTTCACTAACTAAAAATATATATAGTTTAACTGATAGCTTTCCTGCAAATGAAAATTTTGGATTAACATCACAACTAAGAAGAGCTACTATTTTAATAGCCTCTAACTTAGCAGAAGGTACAGCACGAAAAAGTAATAAAGATAAAGCTCATTTTATTACTATTTCTTATAGTTCAGCAATGGAAGTGTTAAATCAGCTCATAATATCAAAAGAACTAAATTATGTTTCTGAAAAAGATTATATTTTAGTCTGAAAAAAGCTAGAAAAGATAACCAATATGTTAAACGCACTAAGAAAATATCAACTTAACGCATAAACAACTAAACAGATAAACAGTTATATGAAAAAATACATTGCTCTATTCATACTTCTAGTAGGTTTAACAGCCTGTGAAAAAGATGATTTCTGTACACAAAACCCAGTAACACCCAATTTAGTGCTTCGTTTTTACGATATGGATAATACGAATGATTTAAAAAGTGTAGAACGCTTATCTGTAATTGCAGAAGGTAAAACTGATAGTCTCTTTACCAATAGAACAACAGATAGTATTGCTATTCCTTTAAACAGTTTATCTCAGAAAACAGTCTACACATTAAAAATGAATGATGTAGATGGTAATATAGCTAACAATAAAACCGCTACGCTTACTATTGAGTATAACCCTGAAGAAGATTTTGTTTCTCGCTCATGTGGTTTCAGAATTATTTTTGAAAATGTTACCTTAAGCCATACAGGTTGGATAGACAATTTATCTACTACAGAAATTCCTTTAATCGACAATCAAGCTAGCGCCCATGTACAAGTATTTCATTAGTTTATGTTTCGTTTTTGTATTTGTGAACGGATATTCACAAATAAACACGTCTAAAAAAGAAACCAAAGAAAAAAAAGATACCGTTACATATAAAACAGGATATGGCTTACGTATCGGATTAGACATTAGTAAACCTGGTCTTGCTATTATTGATAAAAGTTATAGTGGTCTAGAATTAGTGGGTGATTATAGAGTATCTAAAAAATGGTATATCGCTACAGAGCTAGGTTTTGAAGATGAAACTACTTATGAAGACTTTTCTTCTTCTAGTTCAAAAGGAAGTTATATTAGACTTGGAGCAAATTACAATGCTTACGAGAATTGGTTAGACATGAATAACGAAATTTATGTTGGTATGCGTTATGGTTTTGCCATATTTGATCATACCTTAAATAGCTACCAACCTAATGTTTCTTCGGGTACCGAAAATCTACCTCCTTATTTTCCCTCAAACCCAGTTACAACACCTATGTCTGATGACGGACTTACCGCTCATTGGACTGAATTACAACTAGGTATAAAGGCAGAAACTTTTAAAAACCTGTTTATAGGTTTTAGCTTTTCATATAAAATTATGTTAAGTGTTGACGATCAAAAAGGTTTTAAAACACTATACACACCAGGTTTTAATCGTGTTTTTGAAAGTAGTACAGGATTCGGATTCAATTATACAATATCGTACTTAATCCCTTTTGTTAATAAATAAATTATCAGCATACGCTTGATTTTACTAACTTTACTGCCTGAATAATAAAACTTATTAACAATGAATAAAATTCCAAGCGTAAACTTAGCAGATTTTTTATCAGACGATGCTGAAAGAAAACAAAAATTCATCAATGAAATTGGTGACGCTTATGAGAATATAGGATTTGTAGCATTAAAAGGGCACTTTTTAGACGATGAATTAGTAGACAACTTATATGCTGAAATCAAGAAGTTTTTTGATTTACCTACAGATGTAAAAGAAAAATATGAAATTCCAGGTATTGGTGGTCAAAGAGGATATGTTTCTTTTGGTAAAGAAAGTGCTAAAGGAAAAAAAGAAGGAGATTTAAAAGAGTTTTGGCACTTTGGTCAGTATGTTGATGCAGATTCAAAGTATGCTAAAGAATACCCAGAAAATGTAGAGGTTGAAGAATTACCTGAATTTAACAAAGTAGGTAAAGAAGCATACCAAATGTTAGAAAAAACAGCTAAATACGTGTTACGTTCGTTAGCATTACACTTAGGCTTGGAAGAAACATATTTTGATAACTATATTAAAAACGGAAATAGTATTTTACGTCCAATTCACTACCCTCCTATTACTACTGAACCTAAAGGAGCTGTAAGAGCTGCTGCTCATGGAGACATTAACTTAATTACTTTGTTAATGGGAGCACAAGGAAAAGGACTACAAGTACAAAACCATAAAGGAGAATGGATTGATGCTATAGCGGAAGATGATGAATTAATGATTAATGTAGGTGATATGTTATCACGTCATAGTAACAACAAGTTAAAATCAACAATTCACCGTGTAACCAACCCTCCTAAAGAATTATGGGGAACATCTCGTTATTCAATTCCATTTTTTATGCACCCTGTTTCTGATATGAAACTAGATGTTTTAGAAAACTGTATTGATGAAAACAACCCTAAGCAGTTTGAAGATATTACTGCGGGTGAGTTTTTAGATGAGCGTTTACGCGAATTAGGATTGAAAAAATAAATCTAATGGATTTACAAGATCAATTAAAAAATTTATTTCCAGAACATCAGTTTGAAGAAAAACCTGTAGAAAAAAAACCTGATATCTGGTTACAAGAAGAACCTATTCTTTGCAAGTATGAAAAACGAAAAGGGAAACCAGTTACCATCATAGATGGTTATAATGGAGCTACTCAAGATTTTAAAAAACTTGCTAAAGAAATTAAAACTAAGCTAAGTGTTGGCGGTAGTTTTAAAGACGATAAAATCATAATTCAAGGAGATTATAGAGATACTATAATGCAACTTCTTAAAGATAAAGGATTCAACGTAAAACGCGTTGGTGGATAAGTAAAAATGTCGAAGAATTGAATCTTCGACATTTTTTTTATATTTACAACTTTTGTAAAGTGTTAAATACCAACCAATAAATAATAACGTATAAAATAAATCGTTTATTTTATATAAATAAAGAAATCAACAAATTCCCTAGAAATCATGAAACATTCTTTATTACACATAACTAATGGAGACGTCACAACTCAAAGGCTTCAAAAATTAAACATTGAAGGTGATATTATTACATGGCGTGAAATGTTATGTGAAGGAAAAACATCTGTAGACGTAGGTAGTGAAGACTTCTGGAAAACTCGTTTTGACTTTTTAAAAACTACGTATAAAGTTACTAAGAAGAAGTTTATAGATTATACCCTTAAAGAGTACCGTAACCTTTGTAATCAAAAACAACAAGATGAGGTTGTTTTATGGTTTGAATACGATTTGTTTTGTCAAGTAAACATGTTAGCGGTAATAAGCTGGCTAAAAAGATATCGTAAAAACCACAAAATATCTTTGGTTACTAGTGGTAAAATAGATAACTCTAAAAAACTATATGGTTTAGGTGAATTATCTGATGACCAATTAATAGAGCATTTTAATAATAAAATAGAGCTCTCTCAAGACGATATTGAGTATGCAGACTACATTTGGCAATTGTATTGTTCAGATAGTCCGTTACCTCTTGAAAATGCGCATAAATTCAATCCAGAATCACCATTTGTATATTTAGAAAGTGCCATAAAAGCACATTTACTTCGTTTTCCTTCTATTGAAAATGGATTAAACCATATTGAAAATAATATATTAAAAATAGCTAACGAACATACTTTTGCCAACCAAAATGAATTCGTAGCTAATCTTTTAACTCACCAAGAAAACTACGGATTTGGTGACATTCAATACGTTAACAAACTTGAAAGCCTTAAAAAGCTATTTACCTCTTTTGATCCTGTAAAACTTAGCAAAACAGGAAAGAAAGTATTGCAAAACCAAACTAATTATTATGCAAAGATTCGTTCTGATTTTTCGTATCTTGGTGGCGCAAAAAAATACAGCTATCTCTATGTAAACTCTACTGATAAGCTGTTAAAAATAACATCGTAAATGAGTATACAACATTCTGAGCTCATCTTAAATCCAGATGGTAGTATTTACCATTTGAATTTAAGACCTGAACATATTGCTACCGATATCATTTTTGTTGGAGACCAGTATCGCGTCGATAAAGTTACCAAACACTTTGATACCATAGAGTTTAGCACCCAAAAAAGAGAATTTAAAACCACTACTGGTACCTATAAAGGAAAAAGGATTTCTGTAATTTCTACAGGAATAGGTCCTGATAATATTGATATTGTTTTAAACGAGTTAGATGCGTTAGTTAATATCGACTTAAACACACGTCAAGCTAAAGAAAAGCATACACAGTTAAATATTACCAGAATTGGAACTTCGGGTTCTTTGCATGCAGACATTCCTGTTGATAGCTTTTTATTAAGCTCTCATGGATTAGATTTAAACGGAATGCTTCAATCATATCAAGTAGATAAAATTTCACACCCTGATATTGAAGAAGCTTTTATAAAACATACCAGCTGGAGTACAAAAAAATCGTACCCATTAATTGTTTCTAACGGAAAAGCTTTAGAAGATAAGTTAATATCTGACAAAGTATACAAAGGTATAACTGCTACTGCTGGTGGATTTTATGGGCCTCAAGGACGTGTTTTACGTTTACCTTTACAAGACCCTGATTTAAATAAAAAGATTGATAGTTTTAACTACAACAACAATCGAATTACCAACCTAGAAATGGAAACTTCTGCTATTTACGGATTAGCTAAATTACTAGGACACAATGCTGCTTCAATGAACGCTATTATTGCTAATAGAGCAAACGGAACGTTTAGTGAAGATCCATACAAAGTAGTAAATGATTTGATTGTATACACTCTTGAGAAATTAGTTAAATAAATGCTGAAATTAAAAATAGGTGGTGTTCCAGAACATTTTAATTATCCATGGTACATCACTTTAAAAAATAAAGAATACACCAAAGAAGGAATAAACTTACGCTGGAAAGATTATCCTGGAGGTACAGGAGCTATGGCGAAAGCTTTACGCTCTGGTGAAGTTGATATTGCCTTAGTACTTACTGAAGGAATTATAAAGGATATTATTAACGGAAATCCGTCAAAAATTACACAAACCTTTGTAAAAAGCCCGCTTGTTTGGGGAATCCATGTAGCTGCCAATTCTAAATTTAAAACTATTGACGATTTAGAACACGCAACTGTAGCTATTAGTCGCTTTGGTTCAGGTTCTCAACTTATGGCAATTGTAAATGCTCATAACAATGGTTGGGACATTAATAAATTACAATTTAAAGTAGTTGGAGATTTGCAAGGAGGAATTGATGCTTTAACTAATGGAGAAGCAGACTATTTTATGTGGGAACACTTTACCACCAAACCATTGGTAGACAATGGTACTTTTAGAAGAGTTGGTAATTGCCCTACTCCATGGCCTTGTTTTGTTATTGCTGTTCGTGATGAAGTATTAGAAAATCATTTTGAAGAAGTAAAAAAAGTACACGATATAATTAATAATTGTACTAAAGACTTTAAGGATTTTGATAATATTGATGAAGTTCTTTCTAACAGGTATGAACAACAAATAGAAGATATTCAAGAATGGTTATCTATTACTGAATGGAATGACGGTGAAGCTATTTCTGAAAATTTAATTTCGGACATACAAAATAAAATGGTAGAGTTTAACGTTATTGAAAAGAAGGAAAATTCTGGTGACTTAATCAGAAATATGTATATTTGATTTTTATAAAACGGAATAATGATGAAAAAAGTAGTATTTATTGCAATTTGTACTGTTAGTTTATTAGGTTTTTCTTCTTGCGGAAGTACTAGTCCTTGTGGATTAGCAAAAACTAATCAAAACAAACAAAAACAACATCAACAACAAGAGATAGTAGTTGCAGATGCAACTGAAGTAGCAATCGCTGAATAAGTTGATGTTTCTTTATTCAAATTCAATAAATCCGCTTTTTTAGGCGGATTTTTTATTTTTAACTATTATGGCATAAAAAAATCCTTTTCTAAATAGAAAAGGACTTAATGTATTTTATATTGATTTTTACTTTGCTATAATTTCTCCTAATAATGCACCTTTTTCAAAGGCAAACACCATTACTAATAATAGTAAGATTGCTGCACCTGTAACAACATAATACTTAGTTTTATTTTCTTTTTTCATAATATATAATTCAGTTTAATTAATTCTTCTTTTTTAACATAGGTACAAACCTGAAACCACCTAGTTCGTGCTTTTCAAATTCTTTTGGCGACTTTCTTATAAAAAGTGTCATTACCTGCTCTTTATCTCCCACAGGAATCAACAACCTACCTCCTACTTTAATCTGTCCTAATAGTGCTTTAGGCACATATGGTGCTCCTGCTGTAACAATAATTTTATCAAAAGGAGCTTCTTCTGGCAACCCTTTATAACCATCACCAAAAATAAATCGTTTAGGTTTATAACCTAACTTTGGTAAAAACATCGAAGTTTTTTTAAACAGCTCATGTTGTCGTTCTATTGAATACACCTCTGCATCCAACTCTAACAATACTGCTGTTTGATAACCAGATCCTGTTCCAATCTCTAATACTTTATCGCCTGGTTTTATTTCTAATACTTGTGATTGAAATGCCACAGTATAAGGCTGAGATATTGTTTGTTCAGCAGCAATAGGGAATGCTTTATCTTGATAAGCATGTGCTTCAAAACTACTATCCATAAACAAATGTCTTGGAATTTTTCTAATAGCCTTTAACACTTTTTCATCATTAATTCCTTTTGCTTCTAAAACGTTTGCTAATTGATTTCTAAGTCCTTGATGTTTGGTTGTATCCTTCATTCTTACATTAATCTACCAATAGGTATTACTAGCTAAATTACTATAAAACCTATAATTTCTTATTTAAAATACCCTTTATGGGGCTCACTAATTATAAAATTTCGGCAGGATAAAAGTAGTAATAAATCTGTATAAAAGTGTATCTTTGTTTGCGTTGATTTTTTGTGGAAATCATTTCTTTTTCAACAAACCAATCAAATAACTAATAATCTTTCACTTATGTTAAAAGCTGGAGTTTTAGGCGCAGGTCACTTAGGAAAAATCCATTTGCGTTTGTTACAACAATCAGAAAAATACGAATTAGTAGGGTTTTATGACCCTTTTACAGAAAACGCACAAAAAGTAGCTGATGAGTTTGGCTATAAATTATTCGATTCAGTAGAAGCATTAATTGATGCTGTTGAAGTAGTTGATATTGTTACTCCTACTCTTTCTCACTTTGATTGTGCTAAACAAGCCATTGAAAAAGGGAAGCATATTTTTATTGAAAAGCCTATTACTAATACAGTATTAGAAGCAGAAGCTATAAGAACTTTAGCTAGTCAACATCATGTTCGTGGTCAAGTTGGACATGTAGAGCGTTTTAACCCTGCTTTTATGGCTGTAAAAGACTTGATTGACACACCAATGTTTATTGAAACACATCGTTTAGCTGAATTTAACCCTCGAGGAACAGATGTTCCTGTTGTTTTAGATTTAATGATTCATGATATTGACATTATTTTATCTGTGGTAAATTCAAAAGTAAAGAATGTGCATGCAAGTGGAGTATCAGTTATTTCAGAAACTCCTGACATTGCCAATGCACGTATTGAATTTGAAAACGGTTGTGTTGCAAACCTAACAGCAAGTAGAATTTCAATGAAAAACATGCGTAAAAGTCGTTTTTTCCAAAGAGATGCTTATATCTCTGTAAACTTTTTAGAAAAGCAATCTGAAGTTGTTAGAATGAAAGATGTGCCAGAAAAACCTGATGAGTTTGCTATGATTTTGCAGAATGCTGAGGGAGTTAAAAAGCAAATTTATTACGATAATCCTGAAGTAGTTGCAAACAACGCTATTTTAGATGAATTAGAGTCGTTTGCAGATGCTATTAAGAATAACACTACTCCTATTGTTTCGTTACGTCAAGGTACTGAAGCTTTACGTGTAGCACATCAGATTATAGATTGTTTTTAGAATAAAGTAAATAAGTAATAACCGCGTTAGGGATTGCAGTGAAAATCCTTTTTTATTATTCTGAGTGAATCGAAGAATACAACAAAAAAGATTGTAGCGGAAAGCCCGACCCGCAGGGGAACGCCCATATAAATATCAAAACACAACAACATGAAAAATATCGCCGTAATTGGAGCAGGAACAATGGGAAATGGAATTGCGCATACTTTTGCTCAATTTGGATACAATGTTCAACTTATCGACATTTCGCAAGCTGCCTTAGATAGAGGGCTAGCAACCATTACTAAAAACTTAGACAGAATGGTAGCGAAAGAAAAAATTACCGAAGACGATAAAAATAATACTTTAAATAACATTACTACACATACTTCTATTAAAGAAGGTGTTCAAAACACTAGTTTAGTTGTTGAGGCAGCTACTGAAAATGTAGATTTAAAACTTAAGATTTTTAAAGATTTAGATGAAGCTTGTGCTGAAGATACTATTTTAGCTACCAACACTTCATCAATCTCAATTACTCAAATTGCAGCAGCTACCAATAGACCTGAAAAAGTAATTGGAATGCACTTTATGAATCCTGTACCAATTATGAAATTGGTTGAAATTATTAGAGGATACAACACTTCTGATGAAGTAATGGACTTTACAGTTGATTTAACTAAGAAAATTAATAAGGTTCCTGTTGAAGTAAACGATTACCCAGGTTTTGTTGCCAACCGTATTTTAATGCCAATGATTAACGAAAGTATTGAAACTTTATACAACGGTGTTGCTGGTGTTGCTGAAATTGATACTGTAATGAAATTAGGAATGGCACATCCAATGGGACCATTACAATTAGCTGATTTTATTGGGTTAGATGTTTGTTTATCTATTTTAAACGTAATGTATGACGGATTTAAAAACCCTAAGTATGCTCCATGTCCGTTATTAGTAAACATGGTTGCAGCAGGAAAATTAGGAGTAAAATCTGGTGAAGGCTTTTACGATTACTCAGAAAGTAGAAAGGCAGAGAAAGTAGCGAAGATGTTTTCGTAAACTCTAACTTACATTATATAAAAAAGGGAGTTTCTAATAGAAACTCCTTTTTTTGTTAATCTTAATTAATTTTCCATTCGTCAGCCCTACCTTTAACAGGCTTATTCCATAAATCTCTTCTCATGGCCAAAGCTGTTCTGAAAAAATTTTCTTCATTTGGACTATTAATAAATCTTCTTATATTTTTCAAAACATCATCTGAAGCATAAAGTAATGAATTATAATAAAATTCTTCCAACTTCTGTTTGAAATACCTAACAAGCTCTTCTTCTTCTGTAATACTTTTGTGATTAGGATCGTTAATTTCAAACTGATTAATAGAACTGGGATTTAACAAACATCTCATAAAAATTAGAGTACTACGATATTTTCCTTCATTTATATTTTGAACCCTCATTACCGTTTCTCTTCTTCTTTCTAATAAATGCTTAATCCACCCACCTAAGATTCCTCCAATTCCTAATAAACTTATAATACTTATTATATCTTTTAGATCCATTCTATAAATTTAAATACATTAACACGAAGTATCAGCGATGATTTTCCATTCTCCTTGTATCTTCTTAAATATAATCATAAAAACGCCATCAGCGTCACCTACAGGTCTTTTTAAATGATATTCTCCCATTACAGAATAAGCCCCATCGATAATTTTGGAGATATCGTTTATTTTAAAAGTTAAAGTACCTGAGTGCTCTTTTGTTGGGTATCCTTTTTTATAATTATCTAAGGTATTGTGCCAACCAAAAGTTATTCCATTACGTCCATAAAATTTTAATGAATCGCTCTTCCAATATCCTTGCATAAAGCCTTCTAAATCGTGATTAGACCAAGCTTTTTCTTGTGCTTTCATTACTGATAGAATCTCTTGCTTTTCTGTTTCTTCTGAGACAGTTTGAGTTGCTTCTTGTTTACACGCAACAAATAGTGCCAATAAAAAAATGACAGTTAATAACTTCTTCATCTTAAAATAATGAATTTATAATTTCTTTTGTAGTAATCCCTTCAGCTTCTGCTTTGTAGTTCTTTACAATTCTGTGTGATAAAATAGGAATAGCTACTGCTTGTACATCTTCAATATCAGGTGAGTATTTTCCGTGTACTGCTGCGTGTGCTTTAGCTGCTAAAATTAAGTTTTGAGAAGCTCTAGGACCTGCTCCCCAATCGATATATTTTTTGATTAATTCTGTTGCTTTATCAGAGTTAGGACGTGTTTTACCTACCAATCTAACAGCATACTCAACTACATTATCTGCCACAGGTATTTTACGGATTAACTTTTGGACTTCAATAATTTCTTCTGAAGAAAAAATTGCATTCACTTTTTGTTCAGCTATTGAGGTAGTATTTTTTACCACTTGTACTTCTTCTTCAAAACTTGGATATTCCAAGTTAATTGAAAACATAAAACGGTCTAATTGTGCTTCTGGTAACGGATATGTTCCTTCTTGCTCAATTGGGTTTTGCGTAGCTAACACAAAAAACGGCAATTCTAACTTATAATGATGTCCTGCTACAGTTACCGACTTTTCCTGCATAGCTTCTAATAAAGCCGCTTGTGTTTTAGGAGGTGTACGGTTAATCTCATCTGCTAAAATAATATTCGAAAAAATAGGTCCTTTTATAAATTTAAAATGACGTGTTTCATCTAGTATTTCACTACCTAAAATATCAGAAGGCATTAAGTCTGGGGTAAACTGAATTCTATTAAAGTTAAGGCCTAATGCGCTAGAAATTGTATTTACTAATAAGGTTTTTGCCAGTCCAGGCACTCCTATTAACAGCGAATGTCCTCCACAAAAAATTGATAGTAATGTATAATTTACAGCTTCTTGCTGCCCTATTATAACCTTACCTATTTCTTGTTGTAGTTGGCTGTACTTTTCTACTAATGTGTTTACTGCTGTTACGTCAGACATAAATCAAGTTTTTCTTTGTTCAAAAAAATTTAATTACAAACTTTTATAAAATGAAATTCCCGCTTTCGCGGGAATGACAATATACTAAATTTATTACTTCTTATTTGTTTTCTTTTTTCCAATCTTTCTTAAAAGTACACTTCTTATAATCGTTGCTTAATTTTAAGTAAGTTTCTTGGATTTTTTCTTTCGTCCATTTTGTAATTTCTTCCTCTTTTTTCTTAGCTAAAGCAAACTGTTGCATTCTTACATAGTCTTCTACTAAATCAGCTTTATGTGTGTCTGTTTTCTCTTTTAATAAGATTACTTTATACATCTTTTCACCTTCACGAGTTTCATCGTAATAAACATCACATAATTCACCTTGTTTTAATTCACTAATTCTTGCAAATAAATCTGGTGGCATTCTTGTTAACTCAAAAGTAGGCTCTTGTGTATAAGGGTTCATTATGATACCTGCACTATTTTTTGTTTCTTCATCTTCAGAATACTTCTTAACAGCCTCTTCAAAAGTTATTTTTCCTTCTTTAATATCAGCTACTATCTTTTCTATTTCCTCTTTAGTTTCATTTAGCTTTTCTTCAGAAACTTCAGGCTGCATTAAAATATGTGATACTTCACGTTGATTCCCTTTTATTTTATGCAACTGAAGTATATGATATCCAAAAGCAGATTTAATAGGCTCAGAAATTTGATTTACATCTAATGAAAAAGCAGTTTCTTTAAACTCTTTAATAAACGGACTATCTTTAGTAATTACATATTTACCTCCGTTTTGAGCAACTCCAGGATCTTCTGAATTGATAATTGCTTTTAACTTAAAGCTAGCACCATTTTCTATCTCTTTTTTAATCTCTTTTAGCTTGTTAATTACACGCTCTTTCTCTTCTTCTGTTGGCTCTGCTTTTATTACTAATTGTTGTAATTGAACTTCAGCAGGTATTTCAGGAAGCTCTCCTTTATCTTCTAGTCCTTTGAAATAAATACGAATTTCTTCAGGAGTTACATCAATATTTTCAGTAATTTTTTGCTGTTCTTTTTCAATTAATAGATTTTCTCTTTGAACTCTTCCTAATTCTTTCTTTAAATCTTCAACATCATTAAAACCATAAGCTTCAACTACTTTTTCTTCACTTCCATATTCTTGTGTAAAGAAAGCAATACTTCTATCTACTCTACTATCTATTTCTGATTGAGATACTGTAACACTATCAATAACCGCATGGTGAGCTAATAACTTTTGCTGCATTAATTCTTCTAACATTTCACAGTCAGAAATCTTTACCTTTCCTTCACTTCTTAACTCTACCTCTTGCTTAAACTTATCTATATCAGAATCTAAAACAATGTTTTTACCTACTACAACAGCAACACCATCTATTTTAGTTCCTTGAGCGTTTAATGTTGTTAAGCTTGCTAAAAACAACGTAAATGCTATACTAATATTCTTTAAAGTTCTTGTTTTCAATTGCATCATTTATCAGCGTTTTTTCAATATCTCGTATTAATTCTAATTTTCTTTTATGTAAAATAATTTGCTTTATTCTAGGGCTTACATAGCTTAATGGAGCCGTAGCATTTTTTGGTAACATATTTTTTACAGCGACCAAATATACTCCTAAACTATCTTCTTTTTGTATGAATTTTGATATTTTTAACAAGTTTTCTTTCGTTTCGTTACGAAAAGGTGGAATTTTTTTCTTTAAATAGTCAAAAGTTACCCAAGTTGAATCTTGCAAGCGATACGATTTAAAATTTAATAAATGTCTCTCTAAATCTTCTTTATCTTCTTCTTTTTCTGATTTAAACTGTTTTATTGTTTCTTTTTTATCCAAGTAGTTTTTACCAAAGTGTACATATTCAAACTGTAGTAATTCTTCACTTACTTTAAAATTCTCTTTATTTTCTTGGTAATACAAAGCTATTTCCTCCTCAGTAACAACTGTATCTAATTGTTGTTTTATTAAACGCTCTTTATACCCATTAATGTATAAGCTCTTTTTATAATCGTTAACTAAGCTTTGTATTTCTTCACTGTTTACTTCTGATATATTTTCTTCGGCTTTTACATACAATAATTCTTGCTTTGCCCAAGAATTAATTAATCCTTTCACTATAACTAAACTATCTTTAGGTGAAAGGTTTTTTGGTAATAAACCTGCAATATCTTTCTTATACAAATGTTTATTATAAACAGTAGCTATTGGTCTTTCATTTGTAACCTTTTTAGTTTTTAAACTTATAAGATCACATGAAACTATTACTAATAAGGTAATTAAATAAATATATTTTCTCACTATACTATTGGTTATACGTATTCTTTAATTTTCTTAATGCCCCTTTTCTTACTCTAACCATATTGTTTTTTCGTAGCTCTTTAATCCATTTCTGTTCTAGCTCGTCTTGATAATCACTTATTACTTGCCCCCTTATATCATCAAGTTCTTTGCCATATTTTACTTTGTTCGCAATATAAAAAGATTTTAAGCCTAAGGTATCTTTTGATGCCTTATTCCATATTTTTTTTTGCATTAAATCAAATAATAGTAAACCTTCTTTATACTCTAACAATGTGTTTCTATATTCTAAATTTGTTTGAAACAAATTTTCTTTAAAAGAACTTAATAATGCTTTTCGTTTAAAATCTCTAAAACTTTCTGCTATAGTCTTGTTTTTAAATTTTATAAACTCTAAAAAATCTTTTTGAGTAAACTTTTTCTTATTAACAGAAAGTAATACAGCATTTAGCTCTTTTATCTTTAACTCCTCTTTTTTATTTTTTTGAAAAATTATCAATGCTTTAGGATATTCTTTAATTTGATATTTATCCTTAAGCTTCCTAAGTAATGCCTGATCGGATACCTTAACCCTTTTAGATTGTTTTACCTTTCTGGTTAACTCAGTTTTCATTTCTGAAAAAGGCGGTACTGGATAGTTTTTTATGAGTTTAACTATATGCCAACCATACACTGTTTTAAATGGTTTACTATAATCTCCTGGTTCTTTTAAGTTTCTTACATTATTTTCAAACTCCTCAACCATTTTTCCTGTTCCAAACCTTGGTAATTTACCTCCATTTTTGGCTGCATTAGTATCTTCTGAGTGTTCTTTTACTACTTCTTCAAATGGTTTTCCTGATTCTAAAAGTTTATATAACGAATGAATTTTTGACTCGCTTTTTGGTGAGTTTCTAACTAAAATATGAGCTGCTTCAAACTCTCCTTTTGATGGTCTTATACCTGTTACTTTTACAATATGCCACCCAAATCTTGTTTTAAAAGGTTCAGAAACTTCTCCTAGTTTTGTTTTATATACTGCCGTTTCAAAGGGATATACCATTTGAAAAGCTTTAAAATAACCTAAATTTCCTCCGTTAATTTTTGCTGATGGATCTTCTGAAACTTCTTTTGCTACTTTCTCAAAATCTTCTCCTTTTAAAATACGGTTTCTATATGTTTCAATCTTGTTTTTTAAAAACAATGTATCTACTGCTAACCCTTCGCTTGGATATCTTACTAAAATGTGACTTGCTTTAACTTCATTTTTAGTGCGATAATAAGCTTCTTCTACTAGTTCACTTAATGTTTCTGAATCATACAAATAAGGCGCTAATAATTCTTTTTTATAGGTTTCTAGCTCTCTTTGGTATGATTTTACGGTGTCTAGTTTTAAATTATAAGCTTCTTTTACTTTCAACTTATAATTAATAAACAGTTCTAAATAACTTTCAATAGTATTAGCTTCTTTATCCTCAGCAATAGTTAAATTCTTTTCATACATCTGCTTAAACTCTGATACCAATATTGGATCATCATTAATACGAAACAATTCCAAATCTTTTTGACCAAAAGAAGGAAACGTAATATAAAAAACAGCAGTTATGAAAAGTATTTTTTTCATGCTATAAATTTACAAAGAAATAATTCCTTTTATAGCTTCTGCTTTTTTATAATATGAAATAACCTCGTCTGAACTTTTAACAGTTATATGTATCGATACACTCACGTACTTTCCTGTTTTAGACTTTTTGGTATTAATAACTGCCCCTCCGTTATCAAATAAATCTTGTACTTCTTGTACTTGATTACCATCAGTAGGAACTATAAATTTATATAAATACTTAGCAGGAAACGTTGTGGTATCTTCTAATTGTGATTTTAACTTTGCGTAAAAGGCTTCTCTATCTTGCATAACTCAAAAATTACTGTTCTTATTAAAATTCATCAAAAAATATAGAAATTGTAATGATGAAGCACAAAATTACACTATTTATTATATTTATAACTTGAAACTTTTATTTTTGCCCCATGCAACAAAAAATAGTTTTAATAGGTGGTCCTGGTACTGGTAAATCCTCTATTTTAAGAGAATTTATTAACCGTGGATATGAATGTATGCCAGAGATTTCAAGAGAAGTTACTCTAAAAGCTCAAAAAGATGGAATTGATCAACTTTTTTTAGAGCAACCTTTATTATTTAGCCAACTATTATTAGAAGGAAGGGAGCAACAGTACATAGATGCTCATCAAAGAGATGCTGAGATTATCTTTTTTGATAGAGGAATTCCTGATGTACATGCTTATATGAATTATTTAGGATCTGACTATCCAGATATTTTTATTGAAAAAAGCAATAAGTATTTATATAGCAAAGTATTTATGTGTGCCCCTTGGGAAGCCATATATAGATCTGATAATGAACGTTACGAGACTTTCGAACAGTCAGTAAAAATAGACACCTTTTTAAAAGAGGCTTACGAGGAAGTAGGTTATAATATTATTGACGTTCCTTTTGGTTCGATACATGAGCGCTGTGACTTTATTTTACATTCGTTAAAACACGATGTATGATGAATCACTACAAATATTAAAACATTATTGGGGTTATAATTCATTTAGAAAACCGCAACAAGAAATAATTACTGAAGTTTTAGCAGGAAACAATGTTGTTTCTTTACTTCCTACAGGAGGTGGAAAATCTATCTGCTTTCAAGTACCTGCATTGGTTAAAGAAGGAGTTTGTATAGTAGTTTCTCCTTTAATTTCCTTAATGCAAGATCAAGTTTCTAACCTTGTTGATAAAGGTATAAAAGCAACTTTAATACCTTCTGGAAGTACGCAAGATGAGATAATTACATTATTTGATAATATCCGATTTGGAAACACTAAGTTTTTATACATTTCTCCTGAACGATTACAATCTCGTTTTATTCAAGAAAAAATAAAGCAATTAAATGTAAATTTAATTGCTATTGATGAAGCACATTGTATTTCTGAATGGGGGCATGATTTTCGTCCATCTTATCAAAACATTACTATTTTAAAGGAACTACAACCTACCTCTCCAATAATTGCTTTAACTGCTACAGCAACTCAAAAAGTAATTTCAGACATTATTTCTTCTCTTGAATTAGAAAAACCTATATTATTTAAAAAATCTTTTTTTAGAGAAAATTTAGCCTATCAAATTTTTAAAACTGAAGATAAATTTGGCAAACTCAATCAGATTTTCACCAAAACAAAGGCTCCTGCAATTGTATATGTTAATACTCGTAGTAAGACAAAGGAAATTAGTAGTTATTTAAATGCACAAGGCTTTAAGAGTTCTTTTTACCATGGTGGTTTATCTTCTGTAGAGAAAAAAATAGCTTTTGATAATTGGATGTCTGAAAAAACTCCAATTATTGTTGCCACGAATGCCTTTGGAATGGGAATAGATAAACCCAATGTTAGAGTGGTTGTACATATTAGCTTACCTTCTTCTATAGAAAATTATATCCAAGAAGCAGGTCGTGGAGGTCGCGATGGAATAAAATCTTTCTCTGTAGTATTAACAAACAATAGTGATATTTCTTTAAGTAATGAATTACTTGAAAAATCATTACCAACCATTGAAGAAATAAAAATTATTCATCAAAAACTATATCAGCATTTTCAAATTACGAAAGGAGAATTAATAGAAACTGCTTTTGATTTTAATTTTTTAGGCTTTTGTAGTAAATACAATTTTATACCTAATAAAACATTTAATGCACTTCAAATACTTACTAATAATGGAGTTATAGAATTAAACCATAGTTTTCAACAAAAATCTACCGTTCAATTTTTAGCTTCAAGTAAACAAGTTATATCACATACAAATCAAAACACCCAAGCAAAAAATTTTGTTCAACAAATGTTACGTATGTATGGTGGTATTTTTGAAACTCCTGTAAAAATTGATGAATTTTATATTGCTAAAAAATTAGAAACTACATCTTGGTTTGTAATTGACACATTGGAAAAGTTAGCTCAAAAAGAACTAATCTCCTATACTAAAACTACTAATAATGCTGAACTTTTCTTTTTACAACCTAGAGAAGATGATAAAACCATCAACCGAATTTCTGTAAACATCAAACACTATATTAAACAGAAAAAAAAGAAAAATAGAGATTTACTTCAGTTCATAGAAAATAATTCAGTTTGCAGAAGTGTACAACTACTCTCCTATTTTGATGAACATCACTCTCAAAACTGTGGAATTTGTGATGTTTGTTTACAGAAAAAAAATAAAACTAGTATCAATCAAAAAGATATTCTTTCTAACTTACAAAAAGGAAAAACCTATACAGTTACTGAAATCTGCTCGCTATTAAATGAAAAAGAAGCAAACATTTTAATACTTTTGCGAGAGCTTCTTTCCGAAGAAAAAATGCACACAAAAAACAATAAATACTTTTTAAAATAATGAGAGATTTACGCATCGTTTTTATGGGAACTCCTGATTTTGCTGCTACTATTTTACAGCATTTAGTGGAGAATGATTATAATGTAGTTGGTGTTATCACAGCAGCCGATAAACCTGCTGGTAGAGGTCGTAAGCTTAATCAATCAGCTGTAAAAAAATATGCTTTATCTCAAAACTTGCCTATTCTTCAACCTAAAAACTTAAAGAGCGAAGAATTTCAAGAAGATTTAAAAAAGTGGAATGCTAATTTACAAGTAGTTGTAGCTTTTAGAATGTTACCAAAGTCAGTTTGGGCAATGCCTGAATTTGGCACCTTTAATTTACATGCTTCATTGTTACCAGAATATCGTGGTGCTGCTCCTATTAACTGGGCTATCATAAATGGTGAAACAAAAACGGGGGTTACTACTTTCTTTATTGATGATAAAATTGATACTGGTGAAATTATTCTACAAAGTGAGGTAACAATTGAAGAAGATGAAATTGTTGGTGAATTACACGACAGATTAATGCGTTTAGGGGCTAAACTAGTTGCTGAAACCTTAGACTTAATAGCTAAAGGTGATGTAACAACTACTAAACAACCTGAACTAGAAGAAAAATCTGCACCAAAATTATATCCACGTAATTGTAAAATAGATTGGTCTAAATCTTTAAATGATATTTACAATCATATTCGCGGATTAAACCCATATCCTGCTGCTTGGACTACTATAGTTAACGGAGAGGATGAACTTTCAGCTAAAATATATGGAGTTAGCAAAGAGCCTTCTTCACATAATCATGATATTGGTACTATTGTTACTTCTAAAAAAGAACTAAAAGTAGCTGTAACAGATGGTTACTTAAATATTCATCAAATTAAAATTTCTGGTAAAAAATTAATGGATGCTCAAAGTTTATTAAACGGTTATCAGTTTAATAAAGGGGCAAAAGTGCTGTAGCCCTTTATTTATAGGGTTTTAACGTTTTTAACAAAAAACGGCTAGTGGTTATTAACAATTCAAGGCAACTTATTAACAAAACAGTATTTTTTTTAAGTCAAATCTTGCACAATCCCGCATTCCGTCTATATTTGTTGAGCTATTGAAGCAAAAAAAACATTAATTAATTTTAAAATCTATTTAAATTATGAACAAATCAGATTTAATCGATGCGATGGCTGCTGATGCAGGAATTTCAAAAGCTGCTGCTAAAGCTGCATTAGACTCTTTAACTGATAACGTAACAAAAACTTTAAAGAAAGGTGATAAAGTTGCTTTAGTTGGATGGGGAACTTGGTCTGTTTCTAAGAGAGCTGCTAGAACTGGTAGAAACCCTCAAACAGGAAAAGAAATTAAGATTGCTGCTAAAAATGTAGTTAAGTTTAAAGCTGGTGCTGGTTTAAGCAATTCAGTAAACTAATATTTTCCACGAAACATATTACAAACAGCATTTAGGCAACTAAATGCTGTTTTTTTTATATCTAAGTGTCACAAAAAATAAATACTGGTTGTCTATTATATAGAACTTAAAACCTTTTAAAATGAAAAATATAGTTACTGTTATCGGACTTTTATTTTGCTTTTCTACAGCTTTTGCCCAAAGAACCTTCAATGCATCAGATATTATGAAAGATGTTAAAAACGGAAAAGCGGTAGAAATTTCTAATGCCACTATTAAAGGTACATTAGACTTTACTTTTATGGATGAAGCCTTACCTAAATTACCTAAAAGAAAAAGTTGGTGGAACAATGGTGGATCTAATACAATTGAAAAACAAATTACCAATAAAATCTCTTTTGTTAATTGTGTTTTTGATGATGATGTGTTAGCTTACATTCCTCATGAAAAAAGCGGATATACCTTTGTAGCTAACTTTGAAGACGTGGTTGTATTTAAAGACTGTACTTTTGAACAAAAAGCTATGTTTAAATACTCTGATTTTGAAAGAAACACTAATTTTTCTAATACTAAGTTTAAAGGAGATTCTACCTTTAAATATGCAAAATTTGATAGAGATATTACTTTTGAAAATACATCTTTTGAAGAACCAGCTACTTTTAAATATGCAGATTTTAAACGTTTTGTAAGCTTTAAAAACTCTGTTTTTAATGAGAGTGCTATTTTTAAATATACTGAGTTTAAAGACGGGGTATCATTTAGAAATGTAAAATTTGAAGAAGACTTAAATATTAAATATACCAAAGTATCTGGTGAGTTTGATATCACAGGAATGGAAGTAGCTTTTGATATAGACTCAAAATACACTAAAATAAATGGAAAAAGTTTTAATAAGTATTTAATGAAAAGATAAACTTTATTCTATCCTCCTATATATAAGAAGTTAAAAAAATACACTTAAGCTAAAGGGCAAAAACTCGTAATATCTATTACGAGTTTTTGCCCTTTAAAATTTAGGTTGACTCTTATTATTAATTACACTAACTTAGTATACAACTTCTTACCCTCAAACCTACAACTACTAATGGAGTCCAGAAACCATTCAAAAACGGGGTAAATCCGAAAAACCAAACGAGTAGGAATTAAATTTAATGTCATGCCTAAATATGTTATTGAACGAGAGCTCGCAGGAGCTAGCGACTTAACCCCTGAGCAACTAAAAGAAATTTCACAGAATTCTTGTGGGATTTTAGATGAATTAGGACCTAAAATACAGTGGGTTCATAGTTATGTAGCAGAAGACAAAATATATTGTATTTACAATGCACCTGATAAGGAGATGATTCTTAAACATGCAGAAAAAGGAGGTTTTCCTGCAAACAAAATCAATCAAGTTTCAACTATTATTGACCCTATTACTGCTGAGTAATCATTATTAAAACACTAAAAAAAAACCTCGTAAGAATTCTTACGAGGTTTGTTTTACTTTCTAATAAACTGGGTAATTATTTAAAAATCATAAACTTTTTTTACCTTTAAAACCTAATTTGAATTGTAACCTGTTTTTATATAAGCAACAACTACTTTAATCATCATAGCAAAAAATAATGACATTCAATAAAATTTGGAATATTCATAAAGACCATTTACTAAATTTTGTCAATACTAAAGTTAATGACAAACATATTGCAGATGATATTCTACAGGAAGTTAGCTTAAAACTATATAAGAGTTTTGCTAAAGAAATAGAAATAAAAGATTATAAGAATTGGCTTTTTCAAGTTACCAGAAATACAATTGCTGATTATTATAGAAAGCAAGTAAAACAAGATAAAATTGTAATAAATCAGCCTGAAACAAATATTAATTTTGATCCTTGTGTTTGTGACTTGTCCTCTTTTATTATTCAACAATACCTTCCTAAAAAATATAGTGAACCTCTTTATTTAAGTGGTATCGAACAAAAACCTCAACAAGAAATTGCTGACACTCTAAACCTAAGCTTAACAGCAACAAAATCTAGAATACAGAGAGGACGTAAAAAGCTAAAAGAATTAGCTATTGAATGTGTTGATATTTCTTATAATAATAAAGGCCAAATAACTGATTTTACACTAAAGAAAAACTGTGAACTCCCACAAGAATTAAAAAATGAAATGAAAAGAATAAACTTTATACCATAATCTTGCATCTTTTTACTTCCTGCTGACGACTACAAAGGAAAGTAAAAACATATGAAACATAAAAAAACATCTTTATTTGCTGTCCCTTTTTTATTAATGTCAACTGCTATATTCAGTTATTTAACCCTAATAAATAAATGGAACTTTGAAATAGCCTCTTATGCTATTTTCTTTTTTACACTTTTATACATTTTAGTTTTAGAACGTGTTATTCCTTTAAAAAGAAAATGGACTCCTCAAAAAAACTCACTTTGGACAGATATTAAGCATTTAATTTTCTCTACAGCTATATTTGATGCTTTTGGAAAAACACTCGCCCTATCAATAACCATTTATGTTCGAGAAAATAGTTTTACTCTATTCAACTTCTGGGACACTCTCCCTTTTTGGACTTGTTATATTATCGCTAATTTAATTGGTGATCTTCTTCCATATTTATACCATCGTATTAGTCATAAAGGTAACTCCAACTCATATCTAAGTCTCTTACTCTGGAAAATTCATTCAATTCATCATTTACCAACAAGTTTGAACTGGTTTAAAACGAATTGGATACATCCTCTTAATATGTTTTTAAACACATTTTTAAAGATGGCTCCTATTCTACTTTTAGGGTTCAGTAAAGAAGTTATTTTTTTAGTAGGAATTGCACATACAGTTATTGCCTATATTTCACACGCCAACATTCAAACAAGAAAAAGTTTTTGGGATTATCTTATTGTTACACCTCAAATCCACCATTTTCATCATAGTACAGATTTGGAAGAAGCTAAAAATTTCAGCAATATTTTTCCTTTTTGGGACTTGTTATTTGGTACCTATTACAACCGAAAGGGAGCTGTTAAAGAAGTAGGAGTTATGAAAAGTTCTAATATTAATTATCCAGAACATCATGCATATTATAAGCAAATAGTATTTCCTATAACAACTTTAAAAGAATGTTGTAAATAAAAAATCACACATAAATATATTTGATATATCAAATATATTTATATTTTTGCTTGACATATCAAATAAAATGAATTTTAATACACCAACAACTACTGTTTTATATTCCATAGAAGAAACTATAAAAGCATATCGTAAGCTCAGTCAACATAATATCACCCAAGTTATTCCTGATATTACTGTAGATCAGGCTCTAATTTTATTAATGCTAGAAAATAATAATAAAACTCAAACAGAAATTGCCGATTTAGTTTTTAAAGACTATGCCTCTATGACACGTATAGTGAAACTAATGATATCTAAAAACTATTTAATTAAAACAACGGATAGAAAAGACAAGCGAAAAGCTAAGTTAGAAATTACAGATAATGGAAAAGAAATTATAAAAAAACTAAAGCCTGTAATACAAAAAAACAGACAAACTGCCTTAAATAATGTATCTAATAAAGAATTAGAACAGTTATACAAAACTTTAAAAAAAATAACTAAAAATTGCAATTCTTAAAATGAAGAGATTAATCTATTTACTTGTACTTACAATTACTTTTTCTTGCACAAAGAAGAAATCCACTCTTATTAAAAATCAAAAAATAAATCAAATTGCTAATTACTTAGACTCTTTAAATGGATTTAGTGGTAGTGTTTTAATTGCTAAAAATGACAGCATCTTATTCAAGAAAGCATATGGGTTTGCTCATCTGGGACACAAAATAAAAAACAATACAGAAACTAAATTTTCGTACGCTTCTATAGGCAAATCTTTTACTGCTGTTGTTATATTTCAATTAATTCAAGAAGGAAAATTATCATTACAAGATAATATCGGTAAGTTTCTTCCTAACTATCAAAATAAAGAAGCTAGAGATTCTGTTACTATAGAGTTATTACTAAAACATAGAAGTGGATTACCTAATTATTTTCATTCCGAAAAGTTCTTAAATACCTCTAAAGATAAATATAGAACTACGGAGCAACTTTCTCTTCTGTATGAAAATGAGCCTTTAGAGTTTAAACCTAACAAACAATTTGCATATAGAAATACTAATTATATTGTACTAGGTAGAATTATAGAAGCCATCACAAAATTGCCTTATAATGAGTACGTACAAGAGCATATATTCTCTATAGCTGGTATGCAAAACACAGGTAATTTTGATATTGATCATACTATTGAAAATGCTTCTGAAAACTATACTCTTTCAAACAGTTACCCTAACCAATTACAAAAAACAATTTTTATGGGAGGTGTAAAAGGTACTCCAGCTGGAGGTGGATACACAAACGTGGATGACTTATATAATTTTACATTAGCTTTTAAAAACAATAAGCTTTTAAACAAAACCTATACCGACCTTATGAAAAAAGAACCAAAAAACGATTGGTATGGGTACGGAATGCAGTTTGCAGGAGCTAAAGGTTCAGGAATTTATGGTCACAGTGGAGGACATTTCGGTACTGGTGCTGAATGGCGAGTTTTTGAAAAACAAAATTACATCGTAATACTTTTAACTAATAAAGATCTAGATCAAGGCTTTTTTGATGCTCGTTTTTTTATAGAAAAAACAATCTCAGGCACAACTCCAAAGCTAGACAACTACTTTTTTACTAAAAAGATAATTAAAACTTGTTTGAATAACAGTATTGAAGAAGCTAAAACAGAAATTAAAAACTCAAAATTCAAACTTTCTGAAATAAACTTAAACGCTAAAGGCTATGAAATGATAAAAAGAGGCTTTTATAAAAAAGCTATTAATTTATTTATGCTTGAAGTATTCTCTTTCCCTGAGTCTTATGATGCATACGATTCTTTAGGAGAAGCTTATATGGAAAATGGTCAAATAAAAAAAGCTATCAAAAATTATCAAAAAAGCCTCGAGCTTAACCCTAATAATACAAATGCTGTAGAGAAACTAAAAAAATTAAAATCTATTTAATTGTAATTAAATGAAATACTACACTATTCTACTCATACTAATTACACCATTAGCTTTTGCTCAACAAGAGACAACATTAGAAAGTTACATGGATGCTCAAGCAAGTATTAATCATTTCTCAGGAACAGTATTAGTAACTAAAAATGACTCCATCTTATTAAAAAAAGCGTATGGAACTGCTGATTATGAATGGAAAGTTCCAAATACAATTGATACAAAATTTAGTTTAGCTTCAGTATCAAAACAATTTACAGCTGTTGCTATCATGCAGTTAATAGAAAAAGGAAAGATCTCATTAGATGATAAACTTACTAAGTATTATCCAAACTTTCCTAAAGGAGACCAAATAACAATTAAAATGATGTTGACACATAATGCTGGATTCCAGATGGATTATGACGAGCTATACCTTGCTAAAACATCATTAGATAAAGATTCTGTGGCAAATTACATTATGCAAAAGCCTTTGTTGTTTAAACCAGGTTCAAATACAGCATACAGTAATATTGGATATTATTTACTTGCACGTATTATTGAAAAAATTTCTAATCAATCCTATACAGCATATCTTAAAGTAAATCTATTTGATAAAGCTAAAATGTACAATACAGGTGTAAGCACCAATAGTTCAATCGTTTTTAAATCTGCTAAAACCTATTACAAAAAAGACAATACACTCATAAAAAACCCTTACATAAACTGGAATTTTAATATTGGGCATGACGGTATCTACTCTACTGTAGAAGATTTATACCTTTGGAATAAAGCTCTTTTTAACAGTACAACTATACTAAACGAAGTCTCTAAAAAAAAGGTACTTACCTCATATAATGATCAAAAATTTGGTTTTGGCTTAATGGTAAATCCTTTTTATAATCAAAACCATAAATTAATAGCCCACGATGGAGGATTTTATGGAGCCATGACTTCGTTTAATAAATTTACCAATGATAACATTTTTATTACCGTATTATCTAACAATCAATCCCCTTCATATTTAATTGCTTACGGACTTGCTGCAATTCTTTTCAAAAAGTCTGTCGAGCTTCCATACAAACATCAACTAGTAAAGATAAACCCTATACTATATAACGAGTATGCTGGAAAATATGGAAGCGTTACAATTCTTAAAAGGAATAAAAAACTATACTACTCTAATTATGATACTGAATTATTACCTGAGTCTGATGTCAAGTTTTTTATTGCTAATAATTATAAGACTATTGAATTTATTAAAAACAAAAAAGGTAAAGTCACCAAAATTATAGTTAGAAAAGCTGGTGTCGCTGAAATTAAAAAGAAAACTAGTTAATTAAATAGTACTCTATCGAAGCCTTAAACATTATTTAAAAGAGTTGTTTCAGCTCTTTTAAGAATATGGATAAAAAACGTAAGCCCTAAAAATGAAAAAAATAACTTATTCCCTTTTACTTATAATCATACTTTCTTGTACAAATAAGAAACTTACATCTATTAAAGATTCTAATGTAAATAAAATTACTAATTACTTAGACTCTTTAGATGGGTTTAGTGGAGCAATTTTAATTGCTAAAAATGACAGCATCTTATTCAAGAAAGCTTATGGATATGCTCATTTAGGTCTTAAAGTTAAAAATAGAACAGATACAAAATTCAATCAAGGTTCTATTGGTAAGTCATTTACTGCTGTAGCAATATTACAGTTAATACAAAAAGGTAAATTATCATTACAAGACAATATTGGAAAATTTCTTCCAAATTACCCTAATAAAACTGTTAGAGATTCTGTAACAATAGCTCACCTTTTAACACATACAAGTGGACTGCCACATTTTTTTGCCAGAGAATCCTTTATCAGAGGGTCTAAAGATTTATTTAGACTTACAAATGACTTTAGTTCTCTATATGAAAATGAACCAATGGAATCCAAACCAGGTAAAATATTTTCATATCGTAATACTAATTACTTAATACTAGGTAAAATAATTGAAGTTGTATCTGGTACAAATTATAATAATTATTTAGAAAGCAGTATTTATTCCATTGCTTCGATGAAAAATACAGGAAACTATGACTTAGATCATCCTATTGACAATGCCGCAGAGGGTTATACAACTTCTGAAGTCCACCCGAATAAGCTTAAAATAAATATTCATACGTATCCTGTAAGAGGCGGTGCTCATGGAGGCGGATATACCACCTTAGATGATTTGTATAAGTTTTCTAAGGCTTTAAAAGACTATAAACTACTTAATAAAGAATACACTAAACTATTCACTACTCCTTTAAAAAAAGACAGTTATTATGGTTATGGAATGCAATTCCCTAATCCAGAAGAAGGCACTATATATGGACATACTGGAGGGCATTATGGTGTAGGTAACGAGTGGCGTGTTTATAAACAAAAAGGATACTCAGTTATAATTCTAACAAACAAAGACGCTGATAAAGGTTTTTTAGATGCTCGCTACTTTATTCAAAAAACTATTTCTGGAAACACTTCAAAACTAAACAATTACTTTTTTACCAAAGAAGTCATAAAAACTTGTTTAAATGAAGACATTGAACAAGCAAAAGCTTTAATCCGAAAATCAAAATTTAAAATTTTTGAAATTGACTTAAATACGAAAGGTTACGAAATGATAAAAAAAGGTTTTTATAAAAAAGCAATCGACTTATTTACACTTGAAATACTATCTCATCCTGAATCATACAATGCATACGATTCTTTAGGAGAAGCCTACATGAAAGACGGACAGATAAAAAAAGCTATCAAAAATTATCAAAAGAGTTTAGAAATAAACCCTGAGAACTTAAATGGAAGGGAGAAGTTACGCGAATTATTGGCTATGAATAATTGGCACTAACAAAAACTCCGCTAAAAAAGCGGAGTTTTTATTTTTATTCTTCTTCATCGTTAAATGAAGTATTCTTCTTTGCTTTTTTACTTCCTTCGTAGAGTTCGTACTTTACAAAACGACAATCTAAATCAGCATTCTTAAGCGGAATTCTTTTCGACGTTCGTAAACCTACATGCTTTAAAGCTTGAATATCCGATGTGATTAACCACGCTGTTGAATTTGGATAATTATTCTTTAAAGTATCTCCTATTTTTGTGTAAAACTCTTCTACATCAATATTTAAACGCTCACCATAAGGCGGATTGAACAAAATTGTAGTTTTACCAAACACTTCTTTCTTAGAGTTAAAGAAGTTTACGTGATGTACTCCTATAAACTCTTCTAAATTTGCATTGATAATATTCTGTTGTGCTTTTCTAACTGCTGATGGAGCCTTATCAAAGCCCATTATTTTAAAATGCGAACTTCGTATTTTTTTCAACAACGAATCTTGAATAACAAAGTATAAATCTTCATCATAATCCTTCCAATTTTCAAAAGCAAAATGCTTACGGTTAATGTTTGCAGGAATTTGATTCGCTATCATTGCTGCTTCAATCAAAATAGTACCTGAACCACACATTGGGTCAATAAAATTCTCTTCACCTTTATATCCTGAAAGCAAAATTAATCCTGCTGCCAATACCTCATTAATCGGCGCAATATTTGTTGCACTTCTATAACCACGCTTGTGTAACGATTCACCTGAAGAATCTAACGAAATAGTTAACCATTCTTTATGAATATGAATATGAACTTTTACATCTGGATACTTTAAATCTACATTCGGACGCTTTTTATACTTATGCATAAAATAATCTGCAATAGCATCCTTCGATTTCAAACTAATATAGTGCGAGTTTGAAGTAAAGTTTTTTGAGTTTACTACCGAACCAATAGCAAATGTTCCATCAACATCTAAAAATCGTTCCCATTTTATACGTTGAATTGCTTCGTATAAATCTTCTTCATCAAAAATTTTACTGCGTTTAATCGGTTTTAAAATACGAATAGCAGTACGTAAAGCTATATTAGCTTTATACATAAAACCTTTATCACCTCTAAAAGTAACACTACGTACTCCCTCCTTCACTTCCATTGCTCCCAGCAGTCGTAACTCATCTGCTAAAACTCCTTCTAAACCTGCCATGGTTATGGCAGTCATTTTAAAATCTTTTTCCATGTAACTGTAAAATTTCATTGCAAAAGTACAGCTAATTTTGGGTTGTTGTGAATCTTTTCTACTTTGAATATAAAAAACGTAAGTTTTGCGTATTTTTGCAGACCTTATAGTTATGAATACAACAACAGATTGGTTTACTTCGTGGTTTAATACACCATACTATCATATTTTATACAAGCATAGAAACGATGCCGATGCACAGTTTTTTATGCGAAACATTACTTCTTTTTTACAGTTACCTAAATTGAGTCGTATTGCTGATTTACCCTGCGGAAAAGGGCGTCATGCAGTGTACTTAAACTCGTTGGGTTATGATGTTGTGGGAGGTGATTTAAGTGAAAACAGTATTGAACATGCCAAACAATTTGAGAATGACACGCTTCATTTTGAAGTTTGGGACATGCGAAAGCCTATCGAAAGTAAATACGATGCTGTATTTAATCTTTTTACCAGTTTTGGTTACTTTGAAGATGATAACGAAGACATTGCTGTTTTAAGAAGTATTAAAAACGGACTAAAAGAAAACGGTGTTTTTGTGTTAGACTTTTTAAATGTTGAAAAAGTAAAAAACACACTAGTAAAAGAAGAAGTAAAGACTATTGATAGCATTGAATTCAATATTAAAAAAGAAATCAAAGACGGATTTATCTTAAAACATATTTCTTTTACTGCTGAAGGAAAATCACATTCATATACTGAACGTGTAAAATTTTTAACTTTAGAAAAACTACAATCGTATTTTGATAGTGTCGGCTTACAAGTAACACATGTTTTTGGCGATTACAATCTTAATGAGTTTAATTCACAATCTTCTGACCGCTTAATTATTGTTGCTAAATGAGTTACTTATTGCTAATTATTTCTGTTTTAGTAGGTGTTTTATTCGTTTTTACACTAAAACCTAGTAACACCTTCGTTCGCTTATTATTAGCCTTTAGTGGTGCTTATTTACTTTCGGTAACTATTTTACATTTATTACCCGAAGTATATCACCATACCGATGATACTAAATTAATAGGTATTTTAATTTTAATAGGAATTATTATTCAATCGGTATTAGAATCATTCTCAAAAGGAGCTGAACACGGGCATATACATTTACATTCTGACTCGTCTAAATTTCCTTGGTTACTTTTTGTGAGTTTATGTATTCATGCTTTTTCAGAAGGATTACCAATTCATCATGCAGATGATAACTTATTATGGGCAATTATTGTACATAAAATTCCAATTGCAATAGTTTTAACCACCTTTTTGTTACAAACAAAGTATTCAAAGAAAACAATCTTTTTCTTTTTAACTGTATTTGCATTAATGAGTCCTTTAGGTATTTTAGTATCTAATAAAGTTCCTTTAATAGAACAATATCATACAGAAATTACAGCTTTAATAGTTGGAGTATTTTTACACATTTCAACCATTATTCTTTTTGAAAGTACTGAAAACCACAAATTCAACTACAAAAAATTTGCTGCTATTATTTTAGGAATATTACTAACTATCTTCTCTATGCACCAACCCCATTGAGAAAGCAGGTAAACAAACTGCTAAATACTCACAAGGTTCTGTAAATGGATTGGAATATTGAATACGTGTATTTTTTTCAATTTTAATAGATTGTCCTGCTTCTAACACCACAATTTCACCTTCAATATTAAATTGCTTTTTTCCTTTAATTATATAGGTATATTCTTCAAATTCTGGTTTTTGAAAAGGTTCACTCCAACCTGGAGGAGCTATCATATGTGCAATACTTACTTTTGAATTTCCATCAGTAGCATTTCCAAAATGTTCTTCGATTAATTTTCCGTCGGTAGTTGGCACTACAAACGGACTTTTTTGAATGGTATATTTTTTACTCATATCGTTTTACTTATTTCTTTCGAATTTTTAATATTTAAGTCTAAAACTTCTTTATAACTTTATGTAACAGTAGCACACTATTAACCATTAAATCAGCAATAAAATTAAAATTATTTCTTTTCAGTTATAACCTAAACAGTACTTAAAATTGATATAAATAGACAAAATAATAAGTAGTCTTTAAGTACACAAGATTACTGATACACCCACAAGTTTCGTACAAAAATAATTGATTGTTCTTAAAAGACAGCACTTTACAGTAAGTATCTTAAAAATCAAGGCACTACCTATTTATTTTTAGATATATTTTTTATCTTTAAACTCAAAAATTGTTGTGCCCCCAAAAAAATATCTATGAACATAAAAGCTAAACTTTTTGTGTGTGGAGAAGAACGAGAATTAATCTCTACCAGTTTAAATTATATTAGACTTACTGACTGGAACGGTAAACCTACATCAGCCTTAATGAATGGTAGTTTTACGGTTACTTACGAATCTCAAATGTATGATGACACCTATGCTGAGTGGATTATTGCCGATAGAACGCAAAATAAAAAGATAGAATATCCTGCTAATTTATACCAATTAAGAGATGGCAAGGTAATCTTTTATGAGGATGATTTTGATGGAGTAGAATTATTCCAATACAACTTTCAAGATGGTGCACTTATCAACTACTATGAGGTTTTTGATAACCAAAAAGGTATGTATGTTACCCTAACTATCTCTCCTGCTATGCAAGATTATCGTTTTTTTAATAATAGTTCAGATTGGCGTAGAAAAAGTAGAACTCGTTATATAAAACCATGGCAAGAGAGTTTTATACCGCCTATAGAAGAAACTACATATAAGCCGAAAGAAGATACAACACCTCGTATTATAAAAGTAAACTGGGTTAATAAGAGCAATGAAATTGTAAATAGTAGTCATTACGAAGAAAACTTAGGTCTTGAAATAGATTTGAATAACCCTAATGGAGGAAAGGTAAAAATTAGTATTACAAAAAAAGACAACACCAATTTTGATAATAATACTAAAGAAATAGTATTGGAAGAATATGTTACAGGTAACAAAGTAGCTATAACCGATTTTAAAATAAAGAAAGAGTGGGAAGATTTTAAAAATGTAGAAATAGATGAACTGGTTGCTACTGCTACTTATTTTAACAGTACTAAAGAAAGTACTTCTTTAGAAATTATAGCACCGCCTAAAGTAATTGTAGACTTTAGACCTAGCAAAAATTACAGTGGGGAATACGGTTTTGATTATATAAGACATCAAAAAGAGAAAGATGATTATATTACTTATGAAGATATTGTAGGACCTAATCAGTACAATGATTTTAAACTAAAAAAACGAGTAAAAAAATTTAAAAAAGACCCTCTTAAATATAAAAAACTAAAAGATAATGAGTATAAAACGCTTACATTTCCTTGGTATAAGGATAGTGCAGGTAAAGAAAATGAGTACATACAAAGTTGGTTAACTTTATATCCACACCAAACCGTAACATTAAGCTTACAATTAGAAACGATAAACAACCCTAAGAAGTTAGATATTTGTTTAGAATACAATACCGAATTATTTAAGTTAAGTACAGATACTATACCTGCTCAAAGTAAAAAGAAAAAAAGATTAGACGACTTTTTAACCGTTGAATGTTTAAAAGAGTTTAGTACCAATCAAACCATTAAGGTTATGTATGGTAACCAACAATTAGGGCAACTAAACATTTTAGCCAATGCTAAAAGTAAACGTAAAAAATTAGATGTCGTTTTTGTAGAGGTTAAAACTCAATTAGTTTCAGGAACAATAATTAAAGGAGCATCCAAAGGAAAAAGAGTGTTTTTAACCCAATATTTACAACAAGCCTTAATTAAACCCAATATTATAATTGAAGATTTGGATTTAATATCTGACAAGACCTTTAATACAAAAGTTGATCCAAAAGGTCAGGGGTATATTAAGAATAGAACAGGCTTACACGATTATTTAAATGGTAAAATGGATGCTAAATACAACAACTATTTAAAAGTTTATTTTATTGGCGATCAATGTCCAGTTCTTGATAAGCTTGGGAAAAAGACAAATAGAAGAGTTAACGGACAGTCTAAAGACTTTAATTCGGACGCAGTTGTATTGTTTAAAGGACATAATGTGGCTACAGTAGCTCACGAAGCCTTGCATGCTTTAGGTTTGTATCATACTTTTTCTTCAAAAGCAAATTATACATATAAAAAAGGAGAAACCTATAATATTATGGATTATTCGCATTGGGGTATTTATGGTAATAAAAAAAGAATATTAACATGGCTTTGGCAATGGAAAAAATTGTGGAATAATACACTAGTAAAATCAGAATAGAATGAAACAGTTACTTTTAATTACTTTAACAATAGTTTTTACCTCTTGTAATGCTCAAAAAATAACAACTATGAAAAAATTTGATATAGAAAAATTTAATAAATATAAAGACACAATTCGTAATGAATATTACCATGTTTTAGGTGATGGAACTATTGTAGAACAAATGGAACTTAAAGAAGTTTTTGCAGAAACTATTAAGCAAAAAGAATCTTTTTTTGAAGTAAAAAATCAATACTATAAAAATGGAAACCTTAAAATAACAGGAAAATATTTTAATTCTAGTTTCCAAAAGGGCATATGGAGAGAGTACGACGAGAAAGGTAATTTGATAAAAGAAACCAATTATGACAAAGGTTACAATTATACATGGGAAGATTTATTAAAGTTACTTAAAGAACGTGAGGTAAACGTAAGAGACACGAATAATACAACGATTAGAAAAGATGATGGAGAATGGTGGGTTTATTATGTGAAAGGACTTTATATTTATAATATCCGTATTAATGGAAAAACAGGAAAAATCACATTGGATGATAAAGATATTTTTGAAGAAGGTTCATAAAGTTAAAAACTATTAAGAACTTATTTTATTGAATGGTAAATGCCCAGTTCTTGATGAAAAAAATAGGCAAAAAATATGAAAAATTGTATAATAGTTTTTATAGGGATATTACTTCTTTCTTGTAAAATAATCACAAACCAACCCCAAAAAGAAAGAGAATTACCATTTAGAGCTATAGATTATTCAGTAAAATGGGAAGGAAAGGCAAAGTTAGTTGCAACATACAAAGAAGCACTAAGGATAGGGTTAACTAAGAAAAGTAATAAAAACGAAAGGTTTTATTCGAAAAATGCAGTTTATTTATTTGAAGTTGGAGGCGGTTGCTTTGGGGCAAGTCCGAGTGAAATATCGGTTACACTAAAAAACAATATAATAAATATAAATTGGGAAGAACCTAATGAACTTTGTCCTGAAGTAGGAGAAATGTCAGCTTTTTGGGGCGAAATTATTATAAATAAAAAAGACTACCCTAACTATGAGCGTTTAAAGGTAAAATACTACTGGGAAGAATGAATTTGAAGAAGGCTCGTAAAGTTAAAAACTATTAAGAACTTATTTTATTAAATGATAAACCCCAACAGTTCTTGATAAAAATGAGAACAAGACATACATAACAGTAAAATAAGGAGCAGTTATCGTTAATAATATTTGTTTTATTGCGTGTTTCAGTAATTAAGTTAGTTAATAAGATAACAGTAAATTATACAGTGTTCTAGTACGTTTTATTATTTACTCTTTTCTTTAAATATAAAATTCTCTATTTTATTATTACTATATTTTTTATTTCCAATCACTTTGTCATTTTCTATTTTCAAAACTAAGCCCTCTAAGAATTTATATTCTATTTCTTCTGGTTTACTATAAATTTTAATAATAGAATCCTGTGTCAGCTCCCATTTATATTTTAGTTTTGAAGTAATATACTCTGAACCGCAACTAGAAATATCTTTTTCGGTTATTAGTACTTGTTCTTTGGAGAAGTTTAATATTAAATACTTTTGTACTCCAGCACAAGGGTTTGGTTCGGGAGTTTCCTCACATCCGTAACCAATATTTGATACATATTCTTTGTTAGTTAATATGTCAGTTTTATTTTGAGCCTCTAAATTCAAAAATATGTTTGTGAATAGTAAAAATAGTATAAATCTTTTCATTATAATTTCCCATTTAGTTGGGTTAAATGTACTACAACTTGTTTGTGTAAACACTTTCAGTATTTTTATACAACAATAAAAATAGTATAAACGTACTTTTTGCAATTTTTTAGTATTAGCTAATATAACAAAAAAAGGAAATTAATAACGAATTTTAAGCGTTTGTGTGTTAAAACATAAGTTATTACAAGCCTAAAACAGATGAGTATATAGAAGTTACGCTTGAAGGGAAAACAGGGAAAGAAATTAAACGAAGAGATTTAGAGTTTATAGGTAATTAAGTAATTATTATTAACAACTTTTACTTCAAAAATATAGAAAGTTCTATTCCTTCAGCTATAAAAATATAATGTACTTGTTTAAAAAAACAAAAAAGAGCACCCTAAAAGAATGCTCAATCTTTTCCATGCACAGTTACTAGCCCCCCAGCTGTATTACTGTACATTTCGGTTAGTGATTATTAACACAAAATTAACAATTTTATCTTATTACAAAACTAGAATTAATATAAATAAAGAGTCCTTCATTTAGAAGCATAATTCTTAGAAAAACTTCCAAAAAACTATAAAATAGAACCATACTCTGTAAACTTCTCCTTTGTATATCAAAGTATATATAAGTTGCTAACATTACGGCGTACTCCGTTGATACTACGCTATGGGTAGTTGAGATCACGGCATGGGTTGCTAATACTACGGCATACTCCGAAGACACCGCGGCATGGGTCGTTGATATCACGGCGTGGGTCGCTAATACTACGGCATACTCCGAAGACACTACGGCATGGGTCGTTGATATCACGGCGTGAGTCGCTAATACTACGGCATGCTCCGAAGATACCACGGCATGGGTCGCTGATATCACGGCACCCCCCTTTAGCATCAAGGCATTAGGTAAATAAAAAAATGAGTGGTATCTCTTTTAGTTCTTTTTTTCAGACTCCCAAATTGGTAGAAGACTTCTTTTAACACTTTTAAACCTATCTGGCATGTTTTTAAAAGGAGTAACAACAAAGGTAAAACTGTTATCGGCACTAAACCTCCAATAATTTCCTCTTAACGCTCCATCTTCTGTTTTAACATTCCAATCAGGAATATTAATTAAAGAGAATTCTTTGGTTTCTTTATTAAAATCTAGCGCAAAATCTCTTAATACATTTTCAGAAGGATACTTCAGTGTAATTTTTGCGTTTAAACTACCCTCATCAGTAACATATAAAGTACATGATTTTGATGGATAGCTTTCTATTTCTTTCCTCCAGTTTCTTGCTACCACTTTTTTTAGTTCTGAACTAACTTGCATACTATCTGCTTCATTGGCTATAAGTGCAAATATATTTTCTTGAACTATGATTACTGTTTGCTCATTTGGGTTTATGGTAACGGTTGTTTTCTCCGCCCCTATTCTACTATTTTCTCCAAAGAAAACTCCCAATACAAAAAATGCTATTTTTATTACTTCCATCTTTTAAAATTATATAGCTATTATTTATTGAAAAGCCGAAACAAATGTTTCGGCTTCGAATATATTTTAGTTAAACCAAATGGTAAATGATTTAATTTTGGCTAAATCTGGAATTTGATCTTTGGTTACTTTTTGAGTACTAAATTCTTTTAAACCTAAATCTTCATTATCAATCGTTATTGTTGCATTTAGATCATCAATAAATAAAGTTGCCGATGAAAATGATGATTCTACTTTGCTTACTTTAGTATTTGCATTAATTTCTTGAAAAGTAGATTTTATATTTACTCCTGATTTTGTTTTAAAACGCTCATCAAAAATCTCAATACTCTTAATTGTTGATGTAGAGTCTAATTGTTCTTTTGGAGTAATTGTTAACAAGTGCTTTCCTCCTTTTTCATATATTAAATACTTATCGTCTTCTTGAAAAAAGTTTTCACCTTTAGCTCCTTCACTTAGTACTTTAACTACTGAGTCTTGCTTAAATACGTTTTCTATTTCGTTAACAGTTGTTTTAGTAGTTAACTTCCCTACTTTTCCTTTAGCAATATCAAACTTGCTATTACCACACTGGATGAATAGTACTGATATTACTGCGATAACTAAAGGTTTCATTAATGTTCTCATTTTTCTTCTTTTATATTTAAAACGTCTATTTCTTGTATTTCTTATTTTATTACTTTTTTCAAAATTCCAAAGGCTGCTCTTATAAAAGTAGCACTTGTTAATACCTTCACTATTGGATTCATACGTGTACTTCTACTACGTGTTGATGAACTTCTTCTTGTCTTTTCTTCTTCCTCTTTGCGTGCTTCTTCTGTTTTCTTCTCGTTAATTTTTTCTATCTTCTCGTTTAGCATTTCGTAAGCACTCTCCCTATCAATAGTATCGTTGTATTTCGGAATTAGTCTTGAATTATCTAAAACTTGTTTGATTTCCTTTTCTGTTAATACATCCATTCTACTCATAGGTGCACGTAACATTGTTCGTGCTAATGGTGTTGGAATTCCTTTTTCATTTAATACAGAAATCAACGCCTCACCTATTCCCAACTGTGTTAATACTTCTTTAGTATCGTAATATTCAGAATCTGGATAATTTTCTGCGGCTAATTTAATTGCTTTTCTATCTTTTGCTGTAAATGCACGTAAAGCATGTTGAATCTTCATTCCTAACTGTGCTAATACATCTTCTGGAACATCTTTTGGATTTTGTGTTACAAAATACAATCCTATTCCTTTAGATCGAATTAATTTTACAATGCTTTCTATTTGACTTAACAACGCTTTTGAAGCTTCATCAAACACTAAGTGAGCCTCATCTATAAAAATTACCAATTCTGGTCGCCCACTATCCCCTTGCTCTGGAAAAGTTTCATATACCTCAGCTAGTAACTGTAACATAAAGGTTGAAAACAATTTTGGCCTATCTTGAATATCTGTTAAACGTAATACAGAAATAACACCACGTCCGTTTTCATCAATACGAGTTAAATCGTCAACTTCAAATGATTTTTCTCCGAAAAATAAATCTCCTCCTTGTTGCTCTATTTCAACAATTTTTCTAAGAATTGCCCCTGTACTTGCGGTAGAAATTCGTCCGTATTCTTTTTTAATTTCTTCTTTTCCTTCATTGGTTATATATTGAAGAATTTTCTTGAAATCTTTTAAGTCTAATAAAGGTAATTGGTTATCATCACAGTATTTAAAAATAATCGCTACAATACCAGATTGTGTTTCAGTCAAATCTAAAATACGTGATAATAAGACAGGTCCAAACTCAGAAACCGTAGCACGTAAACGAACTCCGTTTTGTTCTGAAATTGATAAAATTTCTATTGGAAATTTTGTTGGAGTAAATGGTATTCCGATTTTTTCGTGGCGTTCATCAATCTTAGCATGCCCAGGGCTTGGTTGTGCTAATCCGCTTAAGTCTCCTTTTACATCCATTAACAATACAGGAATTCCTTTTTCTGACATGTTTTCTGCCAGCACTTGCAAGGTTTTTGTTTTCCCTGTTCCTGTTGCTCCAGCTATTAATCCGTGACGGTTTAATGTTTTTAAAGGAATATTTACATGAGCATTTGTTACAGTTTCTTCTCCTAACATTCCTGCTCCGAGTGTAATAAACTCTCCTTTTGTTGTATAGCCTTCTTTGATGTAATTGAAAAACTCTTGGGTTTTACTCATTATTTATGACCTTTTTTGTGATAAAAACACGTAAAAGTAACAAAAATCATTCATTAATTTTTAATGTTGCCTATCTTTGCACCCTTATGTTGAAAAAAGAAGTACAAGAGTTAATTAATACAGGAGAAATGCTTCCGTTAATGGAAGAGTTTTATACGATTCAGGGAGAAGGAGCACACACTGGTACTGCTGCTTATTTTATTCGTATTGGTGGTTGCGATGTAGGTTGCCACTGGTGTGATGTAAAAGAAAGCTGGGATGCTAATTTACATCCACCTACAAAAACGGATATTATTGTTGAAAACGCAAAGAAATATGCTGAAACTGTAGTTATTACAGGTGGAGAGCCTTTAATGTGGAGTTTGGATTATATTACGCAACAACTTCAAGAAAAAGGTATTAAAACACATATTGAAACTTCTGGAGCTTACGATTTTTCTGGTGTTTGGGATTGGTTTTGTTTATCACCTAAAAAAACCAAATTACCTTTGGAACGTGCTTACCAAGAAGCGGATGAGTTGAAAATGATTATTCATAATAAAAATGATTTTCAGTTTGCTGAGGAACAGGCTGCTAAAGTTGGTAAAAAATGTAAGTTGTTTTTACAACCTGAATGGAGTAAAAAGGAAAAAATGACACCGCAAATTATTGATTATGTGATGGAGCATCCACAATGGAAAATTTCCTTACAAACTCATAAATACTTAAATATACCATAAACAAAAAAGCAACCTAATTGGGTTGCTTTTTTAGTATTCACTTGGCTCTATATGAATTAAAACATGTCCTAAATTTGGGAGTTTTTCTCTTAAATAGTCTTTTAATTTATGAGCAATTTCATGTCCTTCTTTTACTGTAATGGTACTGTTTACAATGGCATGTAAATCTACATGATATTTCATTCCTGCTTTACGAACAAAGCATTTTTCTGTTCCTAAAACACCTGCTACTTCCATAGATTTCTCTCTTATTTCTTCTATCAAATCATCATATACATGTTCATCCATTATTTCACCCAGCGCTGGTCTGAAAATTAAATAACTATTGTATAGAATAAAAAACGAAGCCAATAAAGCTGCCCAATCATCAGCTGTTTCATAACCTTCTTTAAAAATAAGTGCTATAGAAATTCCTATAAATGCCATTACAGAAGTAATTGCATCACTTCGATGGTGCCACGCATCTGCTTTTAAGGAAGAACTATTAGTTTCTTTACTTTTTCTGATAACCACTTGAAAAGATATTTCTTTCCAAATAATAATTGCCCCTAAAACGAGTAAAGTCCATGGTTTCGGAGTTTTGTGGGGTGTTTGGATATTCTGTATACTTTCATAAGCTATAACAGTAGCTGAAGTTACCAAAAAGGCTACTACCACAAAGGTGATTAAAGGTTCTATTTTTCCGTGTCCGTACGGATGGTTTTTATCTGCGGGTCTTTTCGCATATTTCAACCCTAATAGCACTAAAAGCGAAGAAAAAATATCGGTAGTAGATTCAATTGCATCTGCTATTAATGCGTATGAGTTTCCAAAAATACCTGCTAGTCCTTTAATAATTGCCAAACTAGCATTGCTAAGAATACTAAAATAGGTGGTTTTTATAGCTAACTCTTCTTTACTCATTGAATTATGATATTACAATCTCTTTTTATGAGGTATTACGAAGGTACTTGAAAAGTATTGAAAAACCCTAGATTATACAATAGAAAATCTATTACTAAAAAAAGACTCGCCAGTTAGCGAGTCTTTTGGATAGTTAATAAAACTACCACTTTAACAACAATTAATATTTAATAACGAATGAAAAAATTAGTTCCAGCCTCCTCCTAAGGCTTTATATACTTTTACGTTTGCTAATAATTGATCTCTTTTAGTTTCTATAATTTCAATTTTAGATTCTAATGCTTCTCTTTGCGTTAACAACACTTCTGTATATTCTGCCCTTGCCGATTTAAACAGACGAATTGAAAGGTCTATAGATTCGTTTAACGCTTCTACTTGTTGCTTTTTTAAATCATAACTGTTTTTCAAGTTATCAATTTTCGAAAGCTCGTTCGCTACTTCTAAATACGCATTTAAAATAGCTCTTTCGTATTCGTAAACAGCTTGTAATTGTTTATTGTTGGCTGTTTTATAAGCTGCTTTTATAGCATTTCTATTGATTAAAGGTCCTACAATATCACCTGCTAAAGAATACACTAACGATTCTGGTGTTGATGTTAAAAACTTAGGTTTAAATGCTTGTAACCCCACTCCTGCTTTTATACCGATTGATGGATAAAAATTAGCTCGTGCTATTTTAGTATTTAATTTGGCTGCTGCTAATTCGTATTCAGCTCTCCTTAAATCGGGTCTGTTTTGTAACAGTTGTGATGGAATTCCTGCTTTTACTCCTTCAATAGGTTTATCTATAAAATTATCTGAGTTTCTTTCTATAGGTTGTGGGTATCTTCCTACTAAAAAGTTAATTTTATTTTCAGTTTCTACTATCTCTTGTTGAAGTTCATATAGGTGACTTTGGTTTTTAAGTACACTCGCTTCAAACCTACGTACTGCCAATTCAGTTGTTCTTGCAGCTTGTTTTTGAAGCTTCACCATTTGCAATGCATTTTTTTGAATTTCTAAGTTTTGTGAAACCATAGATAATTCATTATCTAATGCTACTAATTCGTAATATGAATTTGCAATTTCTGAAACCAAATTAGTTACCATAAAGTTTTTTCCTTCAACACTAGCTAAGTATTCTAGTACTGCTGCTTTCTTCTCATTTCGTAACTTCTTCCAAACATCTAACTCCCATGAAGCAGAAAGTCCTATTGAAAAATCAGTTAATGGCTCTGGAAATTTTTCATCTTCGCGAATATTTAAATTTTCTTCAACGGCTCCATTTCTAGTATACTTCCCTACCTTTTCTACTTCTGCCCCGGCATACATATTTACAAATGGTAAATACTCACCTTTTTTTGCCTTGATATTATTTTTTGAAATAGCTACTTGTTGTAACATTATGTTCAACTCTTGGTTGTTTGATAAAGCTGTATCTATCAGAGAAATTAAATGTGAGTCTGAAAAAAAGTCACGCCATTTAATAGTAGCTGTATTTAATGAATCTGCAGGTTGGTTCTTAAAATTCTCTGGTACCGCCTTATTTTCTTCTCTTACTACTTGATTTGATACACAAGAGCACAAAACTAAGAGGGTAAGCACACTTAAAAAGTGTGCTTTTTTTATTACAAATAAACTTCTTTGTTTAGTTTTCATTGTTTTCTCTTTTAATTATTTTCTTTAGAAGTTTTTTAAGCTCTGCTATTTTAGCTTTTGTTTTACTTCCTTCAACTTCATTTATTCTTATAAACTCTTCAGAAACTGGTTCGCTCGATTCGTCTTTAATTAAGCTTCTTCCATCACTCATTTTAGCAAATATGTAATAGAGACCTGGTATAATTAAAACTCCGAAAATTGTACCTATTAACATTCCTCCTAAAGCCGAACCACCAATAGTTCTGTTACCAATAGCCCCAGCTCCATGAGCTATAACTAACGGTATTAACCCTGCGATAAATGCAAATGAAGTCATTAAAATTGGTCTGAATCGTTCTTTAGCTCCTTCAATAGCTGCTTCAAAAATTGTAGCTCCCTGACTTCGTTTTAGTACCGCAAATTCTACAATTAACACTGCATTTTTACCTAATAAACCGACCAGCATTATTATACCAATTTGTGCATATACGTCATTAGCTAAGCCCATTAATTTTAATAGTGTAAATGACCCGTACACTCCTACTGGAAGTGAGAAAATTACAGCTAATGGCAGTATAAAACTTTCATATTGTGCTGCTAATACAAAATATACAAAGGCTAATACAATGATGAAAATATACACTGATTCATTACCTCTTCTTGCTTCATCGTAGGTAAGTCCTTCCCAAGCTACATCATAACCTCTTGGTAATTCTTTTGCTGCTACTTCTTTAATTGCGTTAATAGCATCTCCACTTGTGTATCCTGGTGCTGGTAACCCTCTAATAGCTGCTGAATTATATAAATTGTATCGTGTTATCTCATTAGGTCCCAGTTTTTTTTCTAAACTCATGAACGCTGAATAAGGCACCATTTCTCCTTCTTCATTTTTAACATATAGTTTTTCTAAATCTGAAGGAATTCTTCTGTATTCTGGTGCTGCTTGTGTATATACTTTAAAGAATCTACCAAAACGAATAAAACCTTGTTCATAGGTACTACCTATTAAAATGTTTAGGTTTTCCATGGCTTTACCAATGGTCACTCCTTTTTGCATCGCTTTTTTATTGTCGATTTTTAATTCGTACTGCGGATAGTTTGCAGAATAAAAAGTAAATAACCCTGTAAGCTCTTTTCGTTTTGATAACGATTCCATGAATTTGTTATTGATACGTTCAAACTCGTGGTAGTCTGTTGAGTTTGTTTTATCTAATAAACGCATTGAGAATCCTCCTGAAGATCCAAAACCTGGTACTGCTGGTGGTTCAAAATATTCTATAACCGCTCCTAAGTCTTTAGTTTCTTCTTCTAGTTCTTCCATGATTTCATGAACTGAATGATGACGTTCTGACCATGGTTTCAAATTAATTAAACAGGTACCTGCGTTTGACCCTCTACCTTCGGTCATAATTTCATATCCTGCTAAAGATGAAACTGACTCTACTCCCTCAGTTTCTTCACAAATTTGTTGTAGTTTTCTTGCTACTTCGTTTGTACGTTCTAAGGTAGCACCTGGTGGTGTTTGAATGATTGCGTAAATCATTCCTTGGTCTTCACTAGGAATAAAACCTGCTGGTAATGTTTTATTGGTAATAAATATTCCTGCACAGAAAGCTAGTAATACTCCAAAGGTTAACATTCTTCGTGCTACGATTCTGTTTAACACTTTTACATATCTTCCTGTAAGCTTTTCAAATCCTTTGTTAAACCAATCAATAAATTTATCTACTATTGATTTTTTTCTTTCTTTTCCGTGGTTGTTCTTCAACATCATTGCACACAATACTGGTGTTAATGTTAATGCTACCACTGCTGAAATAATGATAGATCCCGCCATTGTTATAGAGAACTGTCTGTAGAAAACTCCTACTGGCCCTGTCATAAATGAAATTGGCACAAATACAGAAACCATAACCAATGTAATTGCTAAAATAGCACCACCTATTTCTCCTAATGCTGCTTTAGATGCTTGATAAGGTGTTAGATGTTCTTTCTCCATTTTTAAATGGACTGCTTCTACAACTACAATAGCATCATCTACTACAATACCAATCGCTAACACTAATGCAAACAGGGTAATTAAGTTTATTGAAAGTCCAAAAAGCTGCATTATAAAGAAAGCTCCGATTAAGGATACTGGTACTGCTATAATTGGAATTAAGGTCGATCGTAAATCTCCCAAGAATAGGAATACCACAATTGCTACTAAAATAAAGGCATCTCTAAGTGTATGTATTACTTGTTCTATAGAGGCGTCTAAGAAGTTAGAAACGTCATAACTAATTTGAAAATCAATTCCTGGTGGTAGATCTTCTTTTAATTCTTTTAGTTTTTCTTTTACCGATTCTATTACATCACTACCATTACTTCCAAAGGTTTGTTTTAAAACAATAGATGCTGATGGATGCCCATCTAAGTTTGAGTAAATATCGAAGAACTCACTTCCTAATTTTACTTCGGCAACATCTTTTAGCTTTAAAATTTCTCCTTCTTCATTTGCTCGAATAATAATGTCTTTGTACTGATCTGGTTCGTTATACCTGTTTTGATAGGTAAGTACGTATTCTAGTGATTGTGATTTGATTCCTGAACTTCTTCCCAATCTTCCAGGTCTTGCCAAAATACTTTGGTCTTCCATCGCTTCTAAAATTTCTTCCGCAGAAATATTATAGGCTCTCATTCGGTCTGGTTTTAACCAAACTCTCATCGCATATTTTCTACTTCCTAAAATTTTAGCACTGGCGATACCGTTAATACGTTGAATCTCGGGTATCATTTTGGTGTACGCATAGTTGTATAGGAACTTTTCGTCATTATGTTTTTCTTTACTAAAAAGGTTCACATACATTAACATACTTGGTTGTACTGGAGTTATAATTACCCCTTCTCGTTGTACTAATTCAGGTAATAAAGGCATTACTTGATCTACCCTTGTTTTTACCCTAACTACCGCTTGGTTGGGATCTGTACCTGGTTCAAAAATTACACGTAAGGTTCCTTCTCCTGCACTTGTAGCATCAGAAGCGATATAACGCATTCCTTGTACTCCATTGATTGCTGTTTCTAGAGGAATTAGTGTTGAGTTTACCAATACATCTGCGCTTGAACCTGGGTACGCTATAAATATGTTTACCGTGGTTGGTGCAATTTGTGGAAACTGTGATATTGGGAGTTGTTTTATTGATAACAACCCTGTAAAAACAACTATTATCGAAATAACAATTGCTAGTACTGGTCTTTTTATAAATTGACTAAACATGTTTTGTTGAATTTTAGTTTCTTATTACTCTGCATATAAGTCTAAACTAGACATTACAGCATTTGGCTCTTTAAACTCAACATGTATCTTTTGTTGGTCTTTTACCATACGGATTCCTTCTAACAATATTTTATCGTTTTCTGTAAGTCCTTTTTCTACTATAAATAAGTGTGGTAATTCTGCTTCTACAGTAATTTCTCGTTGCTTTACTGTATTGTTTTTATCTACTACAAAAACATATTTTTTATCTAATACTTCAAAAGTGGCTTTTTGTGGAATTATTAAGGCTCCTTCGTATGGAACTTCCATTAAAATACTTCCTGTTTCTCCGTGTCTTAAAATTCCATCTGGATTTGGGAAAGTTGCTCTAAAGGCAATATTTCCTGTTTCATTGTTAAACTCTCCCTCAATCGTTTCTACTATTCCTTTTTGATTGAATGGTTTGTTATTTGCCATTAAAAGTGTTACTTCTTTTTTCTTGTCTTTATCTTGACTCATTATGTAGTCTAGATATTCTGTTTCTGGCACATTAAAATATACCCACATTTTACTGTTGTCTGATAGTGTTGTTAGGAGTTCTCCTTCATCTAACAAACTTCCTTTTCTAACATGTAAGTGGTCCATTATACCGTTAAATGGTGCCTTAATGCTTGTAAAACCTAGGTGTGTTTGTGCTAGCATTACTTCAGCTTTTGCTTTTTCGTAGTTTGCTTTTGCTAAGGCTAATTCGTTTTTAGAAACTACGTTTCCATCTGCTAATAATTCCGTGTTTTTATATTCAATTTCAGCAGCTTTTGCTTCTGCTTTTGCTTTTTGTAAATCTGCTTTATAAACATTTGCTGATATTTGAAACATGTTTTGTCCTTTTTTTACATGTTGTCCTTCATCAACAAATACTTTCTTTAAATATCCTTTTTCTAGTGCCCTAAGTTCTATGTGCTGAATGGCATGTATTTGACTTACATAATCTTTAGTTATTGATGTATCTTTTTTAATAGGATTAGTTACAAGAAACTTTGTTTCTGGATGTTTAGATTCCTTTTTTGATTCGCAGCTAATGTTAATTAATAGCGCAAATAGGCTCATGAAAATGAAGATTTTTTTCATTTTTATATGTATTTGTAAAGTTAGAGTGAGTGTTTAACCATTGAAAACCAATGGTCATTCTAAAAATTTAATTAAATTCTTATGCGTGAATAAATAAAGTAAGCTAAATGATAGGTTTAGGCATACTTTACCGAAGAGGGTATCAAATTATAAAAACTTGAAATTTTACATGGAGTTTTACTATAGCACTAAAAGTGTACTCTTTAAAGCGTTGTGCTTTTTCTTTTACTACACAAAACTGGCACTCAAAAAACTGCGCATGTAAGATGGCTGATAAGTAACTTCCGAATTTTGATAAATTTTCATCTACTTCATTTTCGTCTTGGGTTTTGTCTTCAATCTCGCTGATTTCAAAATAATTCTCCCTTTCAGAATCTTGATGCTGTTTATCAAAAGCTAAGTTAATGGTGTTTTGAGTAACAATTTGGGTCTCTACACAGGCTGAATTTAAAACAGGCACTGATATACTCTTATTAAAATTGTTATGATCTGCATATGATGTAGACCATCCTTTTAATAAGAATATTAATAGAAAAAGATATTTGTTAAATGTATTACTCATTTCGGTCGGCAAAATTATATATATAAATTCATTTAACAAACAAATAATATTGTAAAATATTTATAAAACAAAAAAACTCGCCAAATGGCGAGTTTTAATATTGTGTATTTGAAGATTTTAGAACTACTCTTTATATACTCCCATATTGGCATATTTGTCCATACGTTGAGCTATTAAGTCTTTCTCTTTTATATCTTTAAGTTCTTTGTAAGCTTTTATGATTTGTTCTTGCACAGCTTTAAAAGTTCCTTCACGATCAGAATGTGCACCTCCTAATGGTTCTTTGATGATATCGTCTACTATTTTTAGTTTCATACCATCTTCTGCTGTTAACTTTAATGCTTCAGCTGCTTTTTCTTTCTCTGACCAGCTACGCCATAATATTGAAGAACAGTTTTCTGGTGAAATAACTGAGTACCATGAGTTTTCTAACATATATACTCTGTCTCCTACTCCTATTCCTAAAGCTCCTCCTGAAGCTCCTTCTCCTATAATTATAGTAATAATTGGAGTTTTTAAGCGCGTCATTTCAAAAATATTACGAGCAATTGCCTCTCCTTGTCCTCTTTCTTCTGCTTCTAACCCTGGGTAAGCTCCTGGAGTATCAACAAAAGTAACTACAGGAATACCAAATTTTTCAGCCATGCGCATTAAACGTAATGCTTTACGGTATCCTTCTGGATTTGCCATACCAAAGTTACGATACTGACGTGTTTTGGTATTGTATCCTTTTTGCTGCCCGATAAACATAAAAGATTGATCTCCTATCTTACCTAAACCTCCAATCATCGCTTTATCATCTTTTACGCTACGATCTCCGTGTAACTCCATAAAAGTATCTCCACAAAGTGCTTTGATATAATCTAAAGTATAAGGACGGTTAGGGTGACGAGATAACTGTACACGTTGCCATGCAGTTAAATTCTTATATATATCTTTTTTAGCTTTCTCTAATTTTTTTTCAATCTTCTCACATGTAGCTGTTACGTCTACATCGCTTTCTTTTCCTATATCAAAACATTTTGCCAACTGATCTTCTAGCTCTTTTATTGGCATTTCAAAATCTAAATATTCCATTGTATTCTTGTATATAGTTTGATTTTCTAATTTACTAGTTAGTTGTTTGTAAAGGCAAACATACTAAAAAATTGTACAGTTTACCTTGATCCCTTTTCTTAAAATACTATTTTTTTATAATTTTCTTTTTTATAGAAGAGGCATTTTTAAGTACTCCATTCAGCAACACTACTATTAAAACAATACAGGCTCCATAATAAAACTCTGGATTCATTTGTTCTTTTTCTCCAAATATTAATAGTGCCAAGATAATAGCGTAAATAGGTTCTAAATTAATAGTAAGCATTACTGTATAAGGAGTTAAATACCTCATTACTTGCACTGAAGCAATAAAAGCATATGCTGTACAAATACTACTTAAAATTAATAAATATATCCAATCACTTGCTTGTAAATGGAAAAATTCTACTGAAAATTTTTGTGTTAATAATAAGTAAATCGTTACTCCTAAAACTCCGAATAATAGTTGATAAAATGAAATTGTATTGGCTTCATGTTTTTTTATAAACACACCATTTAACACCGAAAATAATGCGGATAGAAAGGCTGAAATTAATGCATAAATAATTCCAAGTGTATACTGACTTTCAAAATTAAATATAATGTACAAGCCTACTATTACTAACAGTCCTAAAACTATTTCGATTAATTTTATTCTTCTTTTAAAGAAAAAAGGCTCTATAAATGAGGCAAAAAAAGCTCCAGTACTCATCATAACTAAAGCTACTGATACATTTGATACTTTTATTGCTTTGAAAAAAGTTATCCAGTGTACTGCTATAATTACTCCTGAAATAGCAAACTTAGCTAATGCCTTTTTATCAACCCTAAACGACTTCTTTCTTATTACAAAATAGATAGCTATAAAGCCTACTGCTAATAGCATTCTGTACCAAACTAAAGGAACTGCATCAATTGATATTAATGCTCCTAATATTGCTGTAAACCCCCAAATAAAAACGATTAAATGTAAGTGTAGGTAGTTTTTTAATTTATCTCCTTGCATTGAAATATAAATAAATAGCGTATAAACCAAATACTATATTAGGTATCCAAACATTTAACAGGGCATTTGCTCCTGCTACAGCTCCTAATACTTCTGCTACTTTTAAAAAGAAAACATAAATAAACATAACGCTAATACCTATGGCTAAATTAACTCCTATACCTCCTCTACTTTTCCTATGTGCTAGCCCCACAGCTATTAATGTTAGTATGTAGCTGGCAATTGGTAAACTTGTTCTTTTGTATAGTTCTACTAAGTAAGCGTTTAAGTTTTTTATTCCTCTTTTTCTAGACACTTCAATAAACTTAACCAACTCTGGAGAGTTCATTTCTTGTGCCATAATATTCTTGTAATTAAAATCTTCTGGTGTAAATGTAAATGTGGTATCTAAGCTTCTTCCTGAAAAGATACTATCTCTTTCTTTAAAAATTTTTCGTTCTTTCCAGTTATATAGTTTAAATGTACTATCCTTTTCCTTCCAATTAATATTATCAGCAGTAAGTTTTCTTTTTAACTTAATACCGTCATATAGATCAATTGAAAAATTATATCCTGAGTTTCGCTTTAAATCAAAGTTTTGGATATATACATAGGTACTATCGTTAAGCTGCAAACTAAATTCGCGGATAGTAGTATCTGAATATTTCTTTTTCTTTAAATATTTTTTTTCAAAAGCTTTTCTTGTTTTACTACTTGATGGTACAAAAAAGTGATTCATTGATAACGCTACCGCACAAACAATAGTTGCTCCAATAAAATATGGGTATAAGAATCGTGTAAATGATACTTGAGAGCTATTAATTGCTACAATTTCTGTGTTACTTGCTAGCTTTGAAGTAAATAAAATAACTGCTATAAACAATGCTAATGGCATAAACGTATTAGCATAGTAAATAATGAAGTTTTTATAGTAGTCGTTAACTATTTCAAACAGTGTTAGATTTTCTTCTCGTAAAAATTTATCAACCTTTTCTGCAATATCAATAGCTACTGCAATAGGTATTAAAATAAGTAACGTAAACAAAAAAGTTGTTAAGTAACGTTTTAATATGTACCAATCTAGTATTTTCAAATTACAAACGTTTATCCATTTGTTTTACCATCTTGTCTTTCCATGAAGCAAAGTCTCCTGCTATAATATGTTTACGTGCTTCACGAACTAACCATAAATAAAATCCTAAGTTATGAATAGATGCTATTTGTTTTCCTAACATTTCTCTTGAAGCAAATAAGTGGCGTAAATAAGCTTTTGAATACATGTTATCAACCCAAGTAATACCCATTTCATCAATTGGAGAAAAATCTTTTTCCCACTTTTTATTTTTAATATTTATGCTACCGTGTGCTGTAAATAACATTCCATTACGTGCATTACGGGTTGGCATAACACAATCAAACATATCTACACCTAATGCAATATTTTCCAAAATATTAATAGGTGTACCCACTCCCATTAAATATCTAGGCTTGTCTTCCGGTAAAATTGCTGTTACCACTTCAGTCATGGCATACATTTCTTCTGCTGGTTCTCCTACTGATAATCCTCCAATAGCATTTCCTTCAGCTCCTGAATTTGCTATATACTCTGCTGATTGTTTACGTAGATCTTTATAAGTACTTCCTTGTACAATTGGAAATAAAGATTGGCTATATCCGTATTTTGGAGGGGTATTCTCAAAGTGTTTTATACAACGATCTAACCAGCGATGTGTCATATGCATAGATCGCTTTGCATAATTATAATCACAAGGATATGGTGTACATTCATCAAAAGCCATGATTATATCTGCTCCAATAGTACGCTGTGTTTCCATTACATTTTCTGGTGTAAAGAAATGCGTTGAACCATCTATATGGCTTTTAAATTTTACCCCTTCTTCATTTATCTTTCTTCTCCCTGATAAAGAATATACTTGGTAACCTCCACTATCCGTTAAAATATTTCGATCCCAATTCATAAACTTATGCAACCCTCCTGCTGCTTCTAAAGTTTCTAACTTTGGACGTAAGTATAAATGATACGTGTTTCCTAAAATTATATCAGGATTTATTTCGTCTTTTAATTCTGATTGATGTACTCCTTTTACTGTAGCTACTGTACCTACAGGCATAAATATTGGAGTTTCTATAGTTCCGTGATCAGTTGTAATAACACCTGCTCGTGCTTTACTTTTAGGATCGGTTATTTTTAAGTCAAATTGCATAAGTGGCAAAGATACACATGTAAGTTGAATGTTTAAAAGTAGAAAGTTAAAAGTTTCTTATTACTGTTTTTTAATTCTTTCTTCTTCTTCCAAACTTGGATTTAAAATCTGCTTTTTTCTTTGATTGAATAGTTTTTTGAGGAGAAGTTTTTTGAGTATTTTTCTCTGCTCCTTCATATGTTTTTGATGAGCCTGCTACTAGTTTATTAATTTCATCCATTTCTTTAGATGATAATTCACGCCACTCTCCTACCTTTAAGTTTCCTAAAGTTACATTCATAATACGTGTGCGCTTTAGTTTTTTTACTTCGTATCCTAAGTATTCACACATACGTCTTATTTGACGGTTTAAGCCTTGTACTAAAGTTATTTTAAATACATTATCATTTACACGCTCTACTTTACATTTCTTTGTTACGGTTCCTAAAATTGGTATTCCGTTACTCATTCTCTTTATAAAGCGTTCATTGATTGGCTTATTAACTGTAACTATGTATTCTTTCTCGTGGTTATTTCCTGCGCGTAGAATTTTGTTTACGATATCTCCATCATTGGTTAAAAATATTAATCCTTCTGATGGTTTATCTAATCGACCAATAGGAAACAGTCGTTGTGGGTGTCCTACAAACTTTACTATGTTTTTACGCTCTTTACTATCTGTAGTACAAACAATACCTACTGGTTTGTTTAACGCTATATATATAGTTTTTGGTTTTGCTTTTAACGGTTTTCCATCAATTTTTACCACATCTCCTTCATTAACTCTATTTCCTAACTGGGTAGGTTTTCCGTTTATGGTTACTCTTCCTTCTGTAATAAAGCGTTCTGCTTCACGACGTGAACAAATACCTGTACTACTTATAAACTTATTAAGATTTATTGATGTGTCATTATTTTTTTCCATTAGTACAAAGAAAAAGAAAATCCTCAAGCTAACACTTGAGGATTTCATAATTTATATGTTTTTCTTATTAAAACATGATCATTTTTTGTGTACAACGTGCTAAACTTGGTCTTCTTTCATAGTCAAACCCAAGTGTTATCATATGTGTACCATAGTTATATTCTTGTGTCTTATTCATGTTAATACTAAATCCGTACGACAAGTATAGGTTGTTCTTTTTTAAACCAAATAATGGTGCAATAGCGTTTGGTTGAAAAAACTGATCGTTTAAGAATGTATAACTTACCCCAGCCCAAACATATCCGTCTCTAATTCCTTTTCTGGCTTTAACGTTCATATCTGTTCTAGATCGTTTATCTGCTTCTCTATACTCTACTAACATTGAAGGCTCTAATTCAAAATTTCTACTTAACCTTGTAAAAGTATAAGAAGTAAAAACTGTATACTTTCTTAATACTTCTGGTTCACCAGTTTGAAAATCTTCAATTTCCTTATTTAGAATATTTACCGCGTTAAGACTTATACTAAATCGTTCGTAACGATATAATAGACCTACATCAAAATTTGAGTTATTTAATGTTCTATTTGGTACTACTTGTCCTGAATTATTCTCAGAAGTATCAATACCAAATTGAATAAAACTATAACTTAAAGCGAATGATAAAAAACTATCGTGAAAGTCACTTAATGTTAAGTGACTTGCAAACGATAATTTTGCTCCTTTATGAGTTGTATATCCATTTTTATCATTAAATAAAGTAATACCACCACCAAAAGTGTCTGCTATACGAGCTTCAACTGTTAACGATTGCGTGTCTGGTGCATCTTTAACTCCAATCCATTGGCTTACTCCATTTAATCTAACCTGTAACCCAGTACCAATACCTGCATAAGTTGGAGATATTAAAAACGGGTTATCAGCTAAATGACTCACATATTGTGGTAATTCTACTTCTTGTGCAGTAACTTTTACACTACTTAATACTACACATAAAATTAATATTATTTTTCTCATTTCTGTTATTATCTATATAGTGTAAAGTGTCCCATTATTTTCTTCTCTTGACCAGATAACTCTTTAAAGTAAATTGTATACCAATAATCTCCAGATGGTAGTGGTGTACCTTCGTAAGTACCATCCCATCCTTCTACAGTACCTTTAAAGTCTGCAATATTACGTGCATATCTATCATAAATATATACTTTGATATCATGATAATCTTCTACTTCACGAGGATACCAGTAATCATTTATTCCATCTCCATCTGGTGTAAATAAGTTTGGAACAAAAATAGAAATATACTCTCCCCTAACAGTTAAGGTAACCTCACAACCTCTAGCATCTCTTACCGTAATGGTATAATCTTTTGTTTGTAAGATTAAGAACTCATTATCTGGTCCAAAATCACCTCCATCTACACTGTACTCATAAGGTGGTAAACCAAAGTCAGCATTTGCTATTAATGTATTCTTAACTGAATCATCAATTTCTAAGGTTAATGGTTGATAATCCACTATATCTATTGGACTAGTAGTAGAACTTTGAGAACAAGAACTTATTGTGTGGGTAGCTGTAACATAATAACCTGATCCTGCTGGTACATCAATAAATTCTCCTGTAGTATTTGTAGCTATTAGTGTATTTGCACCGTCATATAATGTATATGACATGTTATTTCTGTAAGCTTCGTCTACTATTGCTAAGATAATATTACCTGTTGGACAAGTATATTCAAAATCTACTGTTAATTGTATATCTACTGGTTCACCTGTAGTTACTCTTATAGGATCTACTACGTTACATCCTGCTTCATCTCTAACTGTGATAAAGTACGATGTACCTCCTTGAATGTTTTCATTTGCTCCTAATACTATTGAGTTTGTAGTGTACTGAGTTGGTAACTCAACATTATTAATACTTACATAATAAGGTTGTGTACCTCCTTGTACATTTAACTCAATTGTTGGTGTAGGATCATCAATACACACTTGTTCAGTAACTCCTACTAATGTTGCTGTAAATTCATCTGGTTGTGTTACTTCAACTCTTATAGGGTCTAAATAACATCCTACAACGTCTTTTACAGTAATCCAATACACACCTGCTCTTAAGTTTTCAAATACATTGTTTTTTACAAACTTAGTTTCAGGGAAGTCAGGACTACTTGGATCTGAAGCAATGTTGAACTCGTAATCATTGTTACCTCCTTCTGCATTAACTGTAATAGTACCATCGTTACCTCCAAAACATGTAACTGGTGTTGATCTTACTGTAGCTGCTAATATCTCTGGTTCAGTAATTGTGTGTTCACCTGTTATAGCATAACACTCTACACCAAATCTATTCGTACTTCTTACATTTATTTTATAAGTACCAACATTTAAATCACTAAATGTGTTTGATGGTTGCCAACTGCTTAAAGGTGCATCGTTTCCATCTAATAATTGGTATTCATAGTTTGCGAAACCTCCTTGTACATTAGCAGATAATACTGCATTACTATCTCCATTACAGGTAATAAATGCTGAATCTATGTTTAATGTCGCTACTAAAGGCTCATAAGCTCCAACTGTTACTGTAGCTGGTTCAGAAACACATAACTCACTATCTCTAACATAGAATTGGTGTACTCCTGCGTCTACATTAAATGTATTTGTGTTTCCAAAGGTTATTCCGTCCATACTATACATATAAGGACCTGTACCTCCTGCTCCTGTAACTTCTATAACTCCCTGAGGATCATTACATGTAATATCTACTGTAATTTCTGCTGAAGCAACTACTTCGATAGGATCTATGATATCTACTGGGCCTAAAAGACCATCACAAGAATATCCATCTGCTACTTTTACTGAATATCCAACTCCTGCTGGTAAATTTGTAAAGATAGGTGATGACTGACTTGCACTTTCTGTTCCATCAGGATATACTAACACATAACTATATGTTATACTAGGGTCTTGTGTTTGACCTCCAGCTATATTAGTTACTTCAATAGTTGCTGTATATTCTCCTTCACAAAGGTTCGGCGTGACATTTAAGTTTCCTGTAATCGTTGTTCCTGGTATTAATGTAAAGGTTGTTGTCTCTGTACATCCATTAACATCTCTAACAGTTGCTGTATAATCTCCTGCTGTTAAACCAGTAATAATTGCATTGTTATCAAATGGCTGAACTGTTAAACCTGAAGTGTTATTTACCAATTCATACTGATAAGCTCCCCAACCTCCATTAGCTGTTAACTTAACTCCTCCTGAGTTTGGTGGTGTACACTTTAAGTATGTTAAATCACTTGCTAATGTTAAATCGTTATCTGGTTGAGTAATCTCAAAGTTTACTGTTTGAGATGTACAGAATGGTGTATTTGGCATTGTAACCTGTACATAATACTCTCCCGGAGCTATACCTGAAATGGTAGTAGGTGTTCCTCCTGTTCCATTTCCTGTAATACCTGTTGATGTTCCTCCAATAGTGAACACCTCATAATCATACACATCTGTATAAGGAGTATCAGGACTAAAGTATATATCTACACTTCCTGTACCTCCAAAACATGCTCTTTCAATATTTGTTAAGAATATATCGAAAGAAGGAGTCTCTTGTACTGTATGATATGCTTCTAAAATACAGCCTGTTGCTGGATTTAAAATAGCTATTGTATAACTATCAGTTGCCAATCCTGTAAACACAGCTACATCAGTTGCTGTTGCAGGTATTACTGTTGTTGTGTACCCTGTATTAGTTCCTGTAATTGTATACTCTACATTCGCTATATCTGGATTTACTTTAACAGTAATATCTTCTCCTGTACTACAATCAATAGCTTTTGTTACTGTAATTGTAGCATCAGTCATTGATGTAAACGGATCGATAGTAACTACTCGAGACACAAAACAATCTGTGTTTTCATCATATACTTTTACAGTATAATCTCCTCCTGCTAAGTCAGTTGATATATAAGTAAAGTTACTATCATCTTGTAATACATTACCCGTTGCATCTTCAAAAACAACTCGTACATAGTTTCCTGTACCTCCTGTAATCGCTCCTTTATCTACTACTATTTTTGCAGTATTAACTGTATTACCTGTTGTACATGCAAACTGTGTTACTGTAATAGCGTTTGAGATATCGATCACTGGATTCTCATCTATTGTTAGACTCATTGTTGTATTACAACCATTAGAACCTGTTCCTACTATAGAGTAAGTTCCTGCTGGTAAGCCTGTAAATGTTACATTTGAGTTTGAAGATACTCCACTTGCTCCATTTGGATCAGGACTTATTGTATAAGTCAATGGTAAAATTCCATTATCTGTAGGTGAAACTGTAATCTCTCCATCTGAACTTCCAAAACAAATATCGTTTACAGTTACTGTTGGAGTAAATGTTGGTCTTATTTCTGGTTGAATTACGATATCTTTCGATACGTCACAAGCTGGTGTTGCATCTAAATCGCGTACCGTAACTGTATAAGTTTGCGGAGTGTCATTCGCACTAGGAATTGTAACCGTAAACGGATCACTTGTTACTACAACATTCGTCATCAACGATCCATCTACAGAACCTGAAACATCATACGTGTAATTGCTCGTTCCTGAAGTCCAATTCACTAAATCAACTGTTACAATTCCGTCTGGTGATACTGAACAATCTACTTTTTTAGTTTCTACTAATGAGAAGTTTACATCTGGATTAATTGTAACATCTGTTGGTGTACCTGCATCACATCCGTTTGAGTCTACCACATTTACAGTATACGTATCTGCTGGTAAATTACTAAAGGTATGAGTAGTAGCCGTTAAAATTTGAGTTTCTACAACACCTCCTGCATTTGATAAAGTATAGGTATAAGTTCCTGTACCTCCTGCTGCTGTTACCTCAATACTACCTCCTACAGATGTATCACATACATTATCATTATGAGTTACATTGAATGTTACTGGTGTTGGATTAACTACGGTTACCGTAGTGGAACGTGGACATCCGTTTCCATCTCTTACACGTACCCTATAATCACCTGGAGGGATTCCTTCAAATATATTATCACTACTATAAACAAAGCCTCCATAAGCTACATTAGGGGTAGATTGTAATTCTAATTGATACTCATAGTTACCCCAACCACCTGTTGCTGTTCCTGTAATCGTAGCATCAGAACCATTTGTACAACTTACTAATGGATTAACTACAGCAGAAGGTATTAATGATGCATCTGGTTGATAAATGGTAAATACTTCAGTAGTTGATTGACAATACGGAGAATTAATCATCGTAATCGTTATATAATAACTACCCGCTGGTAAATTATTTACTGGTGTTGGTGCATTAACTCCTTGATGAGGAATATTTAGACCTGTTGAACTTAAATCAATTGTAGTATTTGTTGTTGCATCAAATAACTCAAAATCGTATTGACCTCCATATGGAGTTGATGGACTAAACTCTAAAACAACACTTCCATCATCATTCTCTCTACAAGTTTCATTTTGAACATCTGTTACCAAAATATCAAACACTGGTTCTGGTTCAACGGTGTAATATGTTACTAACTCACATCCTGTTGTTGGGTTCTCTATCGTTATTTCATAATCTCCTGTTGGTAGATTATCAAAATCACCAGTGGTATTGGTTACTGGTCCGTATCCATTACTTGTTCCTTCAATAGTAATGTTAGCTACTACCGGTGTTGTAGATGTGTATGTTACTGTAATATCTTCTCCTGTTGAACAAGTTATTGCATTATCTAACGTAACTACAGGATTACTTAATTCATTAAATGGTTGAATTGTTGCTGAAGTTGTTCCTGAACATCCTTGATCATCATAAACTGTAATATCTACTGTTCCTCCTGAAGTATTAGTTGTTGTAAATATAAAGTTACTTGAATCTAATATCTCTGCTGACCCTGAATTTGGAGTGTACGTAAAAACAACTCGTGTATAAGTACCAGAACCTCCAGCTGTACCTGATGGCAACTCTACACTTGCAACGTTAACAGTATTACCTGTTGTACATGCAAATTCTGTAACATTTGGTGCACTTGGTGCTACTGGTGCATATTCAGTTACTACAATTCCAGTAATTGTTGTTGTACATCCGTTTGTTCCTGTACCTGTAATATCATACGTTCCTGGTGGTAAATCTGTAAATGTACTATCTCCGTCATAAGTTCCTGCTATAGGACTAATAGTATAGGTTATTGGTAAAATTCCATTATCTATAGCTGTTAATGTTATAATACCCGAATTATCTCCTGAACATAAACTTGCTGTTACTTCTGGAGTAAAGTCTGGTCTTATTTCTGGTTGAATTTCAATAGTTCTTGAAACATCACATATTGGTGTTGCATCTAAATCGCGTACCGTAACTGTATAAGTTTGCGGAGTGTCATTCGCACTAGGAATTGTAACCGTAAACGGATCACTTGTTACTACAACATTCGTCATCAACGATCCATCTACAGAACCTGAAACATCATACGTGTAATTGCTCGTTCCTGAAGTCCAATTTACTAAGTCTACAGTTACTTCTCCATCAGGAGATGCAGAACAATCTACTTTTTTAGTTTCTACTAATGAGAAGTTCACATCTGGATTAATTGTAACATTTGTTGGTGTTCCTGCATCACATCCGTTTGAGTCTACCACATTTACTGTATAAATATCTGCTGGTAAATTCGTAAATGTATAGGTTGTTGCTGTTAAAATTTGTGTTTCAACAACCCCACCTGCATTTGATAAAGTATAGGTATAAGTTCCTGTACCTCCTGCTGCAGTTACCTCAATGCTACCTCCTACTGAAGTATCACATACATTGTCAATATGATTAACTGTAAATGTTACTAGTGTTGGGTTTGCAACGATAACCTGACTACTTGCTTCACAATACGTTCCTGCTACTCCATCTTTATCCCTTACTACAACTGTATAATCTCCAGCAGGCAAGCCTGTAAAAATATTGTTAGAGCTATATGTGTTTCCTGCATAAGCGACTCCTGGGTTTGAAGTCTCCTCTAATTGGTATACATAAGTACCCCAACCTCCTGTTGCTGTTGCTGTAATGGTAGCATCTGAACCATTATTACAACTTACTACTGGGTTTACAACTCCTGATACCGATAATGGATTAATTGGTTCTGAAATTGTAAAGTTTGCACTTTGTGCCTCACAGAATGGAGAATTAGCTCCCATGTCTATTCTTACATAGTAAGTACCTGCTGATAATCCTGTAATTGTTGTTGGAGTACCTCCTGTACCTGCGCCTGTAACTGATGTTGCTGTTCCTGTTGAAGTATACACCGTATAGGTATAACCACTAGTGTATGGTGTACTTGGACTAAAGCTTAAAACAGCACTCCCATTACTATCTCCTTGACAATCTACATCTTCTATATCTGTTATAATAATATCAAAGGTAGGCTCATCATCAACAGTGTAGTATGTTACCAACTCACATCCTGTTGTAGGGTGTGCTATTGTTATTTCATAATCTCCTGTCGGTAGATTATCAAAATCTCCAGAAGTTACACTGTTTTGTGTTACAGCCGCATAACTATTACCATTAATTCCTTCAATTGTAATATTAGCTGCAGTGCCTAAAGTTGAAGTATATGTAACTGTAATATCTGCACCTGCACTACATGTAATTGCTGTGTCTAATGTTACAATAGGGTCTGAAAGCGCATCAAAAGGAGCAATCGTTGCAGTAGTTGTTCCTGTACAACCTTTATCATCATACACATCTATATTTACAGTTCCTCCTGCGGTATTTGATGTCGTAAATGTGAAGTTATTTGAATCTTGAATTTCATCAGCACTTCCATCTGCAGGATCATAAGTAAATACTACTCGTGTATAAGTTCCTGAACCTCCTGCAGTACCTGCTGGCAATTCTACACTTGCAACGTTAACAGTATTACCTGTTGTACATGCAAATTCTGTAACATTTGGTGTACTTGGTACTACTGGTGCATATTCAGTTACTACAATTCCAGTAATTGTTGTTGTACATCCGTTTGTTCCTGTACCTGTAATATCATACGTTCCTGGTGGTAAATCTGAAATTACATTTCCTGCAATTGTTCCTGCTGCTGGACTAATGGTATAAGTTATTGGTAAAATTCCATTGTCGGTAGCAGTTAATGTTATAATACCCGAATTATCTCCTGAACATAAGCTATTTTCAGTTACATAGGTAAAACTAGGTTCAACAGGATCTTGAACAGTAATTGCTTTTATTTCTGAACAGCCAGAATTCACATCTGTAACAGTTACATTATGTACTCCTGGGGCAAGTGAAACTACAGTAGTTGAAGTTGCAGGTGAGGTTATTGTTCCTGTTTCTCCAGTATCAAATGAATAATTATAATTTCCTCCAGCACCTGAAGTTACATTTATCTCTACCTCTCCATCATTACCTGGTATACAAGTAGCATTTTGAGTTACAGTTAAGTTAAAATCTATGTCAGGATTTACAATTATTCCATTTGAAGTATCTGTACACCCATTAGCATCTCTAACTACAACGTCATAACTTCCTGGAGTTAATCCTTGAGCTACATATGAAGTATTTGTTGTTGGTGATGTAAATGTTGTACCTCCGTCAATTGAATAACTATAAGGGGCCGTACCATTATTTACATTAATTGTTATTGTTTTATTTACATCACAGCTTGCTGGAATTGCAGAAACAATATTTGGTGAAGGGCTTAGAGTTAAAGCCACTGTACCTAAGCTTACTGGACCACAACCATTTGTATCTTGAACAAAAGCTTCAACTGTGACTGGTGAACCAGTTACAGTACCTGCTGCAACAGTTATTGTATTCCCAGATAAAACTCCTGTTCCATTTGTTACATTAAAAGTGTAAGTATATCCAGGGAAACCTCCTACTACATTTTCAATTCTTACTAAACCATCTACACTACATGTAATATCTCTTACTTTGGTTACTTGACCTGAGATTTCTGTTCCTTCTATAATCTCTACATCTTGAGCTCCAAACTCACAAACTACACCTCCAGTGTTTGATAAAACAATATAATATGTACCCGGAGCTAAACCAGTTACAACAATATCTGCAAAACCACTCTGAGCAATATTAGTATAACCTGCTACTGCTGAGCCTACATTTGTTGTTGCATCTCTTTCATACAATGTCCAAGTAAAATCATTCGATAAATCTCCACTAGTATTATCTATTGAATAAGTTATCTGTCCTGAATTTGCTCCAAAACACGCTTGGTTGTTTACGGTAGCTGTAATTGGTACAGTAGGTGTAAAATCAATATAAAGATCTTCATTATTTTTTTCAATACAGTCATCTGATGGATCAACTGTCCCTTTTGTATCTTTAACAAAAAATTCATACGTTAATCCTGGTATTAAGCCTGTAAAAGTATATGTTCTGTCTGGATCACCAAGTGTTCCATTATTAAGTGCATCAGGTCCAACCCAACCTGAAGGGGAGTTAATGGCAAATTCAAACTCACTAGTTACACCACCTCCTAATGCTTCTACAGTTACTGAAAAACCAACTGAACAGTTACTTGGGTTTGCTATAGGATCTACAATTAAACCAGTAACATTGTAAGCTATTTCATAAGGCCCATAAGGCTCTAAACATAGTGTGGTACCAGTTCCATCAATTGTTTGTAATACAGGGTGTACTACGTCTCCAGAGTTTAATCCTCTTATTTGACCATTCGTATCAGTAAAGTTTGTCCATGTAACACCATTATCTAAACTATACTGTAACGTATTAGGTAAATAAGTTGCAGGATCTATATTAATAAAATTAAACCCTGTTTGAGATGCATCAGCAATACAACCTGGTGGTAAAACATCTTCAATATCCATTACAATTGCTGGTGGATCTGTTAATGTTATTATTTCAGTATCCGTACAACCTAAAGTATCAGTTATTGTAATTGTATAAGTTTCAGGAGTTAAATTATCAAAACTTATACTAGACCCTACAAAATTATTAATTGTGTTTGTATATCCTCCTCCACTATCAGAAATTGTAATTGTATAAGGAGACTCTCCAGTATTTGCTAAAATCGATACATCAATACTTCCTGTATCTCCATTACAAGTTGGTTCATTTGCTGTTCCTGTAATTTCAACTGGTGTTACGGTGTCTATAACTACATTTTGAATAACATATTCACAATATGGCGCTACTCCATTATTGTCTCTAACATAAACATCGTAAGTATCTGCTCCTCTTACAACTGGATTTGTTGTACTAAAAGGTCCTGCCGGTGAACCATCAGTTACTACTGAAAACACGTAGGTTCCCGCTCCTGTTCCTCCTGAAGGATTTATTAGAATTTCTCCATCATTACAACTTGCATTCGTAACATCTGCAGTAGCTAATAATGTTGGATTTATAGTCACTGGTGTGCTAGCCGTACAACCTCTACCGTCTTGTACATATACTGTGTAATTACCATCCGATAATCCTGAAAAAGTATAGGTGTTTGATGTTAATGGTGTTGGTTGTTGCCATGTTGTACCGTTTAAACTGAAAATATAATCATCATTACCTGTAGTAACTGTTACTACAATTTGTCCATTAGTTCCATCATAACATTGAGGTTCAGCTGTAAATGTAATTGTTTCAATAGCATCTACTGTCACTGAAACCGGAGCAGATGTACATCCTAGCCTATCTGTTGCTACTACAGTATAAGTTCCTGCTGGTATATCTGTAAACTCTGTAGTTGTAGTTCCTTGTGAACCTCCTCCATTATCAAATAACTCATATGTATATGGTCCTCCATTTCCATTACTCGCTGTTGGGGTTATTGTTGCCCCTGTTGCTGGATTACACGTTACTTCTTTCGTTACAGGTGCTGTTACCGTAATCGCTGTTGGATCTGATAACGTAACACTTGCTAACGGTACATCACATCCTGAAGCCACTCCTGTTGGGCGTATTTGAATATTATGTGTTCCTGCTGAAAATCCTGGTATTGCAAATGGATTTGCTCCAGAATTTACCCAAGTAGCTCCTCCATCTGTTGAATAATCAAAAGAAGCTGGGGCTCCTGATGGGAAAGAAGCTTCAACTGTAATTGTTCCGTCTGAGTCTCCAATACATGTTGGGTTCGTTTGTCCTATAACTGCTGCCGTAAATTCTTGACTTGGCTCTACATTTACTGTAATATCTGTTGTACAACTACTTCCATAACCTACAGATATTGTATGAGCTCCTACAGATACATTATTAAATACATTATTCCCTGTTTGTGGTGTTCCTCCATCTAATGTATATGTATAAGTCGCATCTAATGGTGTTATTGTTATATTCCCTGTTCCATCACAATTATATGCTACAGAGCTACTTAATACTGGCTCTGTTGGTAAATCTAAAATAGTTGCTTGATTTAAGTCTAAAATACATCCATTGGCATCTACTACTCTAGTATCATATGTACCAGGTGACAAGTTTGTTACTGTTGTACTTCCTGCTTGTGTATAGTTAGTATCTGTCGTTAACTTATAAAAGTATAGATAATTTGGTGTTCCTCCTGTTGGAGCTGTAAAAGTAATGGTTCCTAAAACAGTTCCTGAAGGACTACACATTAAATCTGTTGATGATACACTTCCTCCTGTTAATGCTGATGGTACTGTAATAGTCTCTGTTGATGCTGCTGATGTACAGCCATTAGCATCTATTACAGTTACTTGATAAGTTCCATCGCCTAAACCTGTAAAGGTGTAATTTACATCTGTTAATGGTCCTTGTGCTGGTGGTGCTCCTGGTCCTGTTACTGTTACTGTATATGGTGCAGTACCATTGGCTACAGTTACATTAATTGTTCCTGTATCTGTACTACAGTCAGGTTGTACTGCTGATGTTGTAAGTGTTGGATCTGCTATTTGATTTACTGTTACTGTAGTCATAAACTCACAGTAATTAGCTCCTCCATTCTTATCTCTTACATATACAGTATATGTACCTGAAGGTACATTTACTGGACTTGTCGTTGTCGTTATTGGTGCAATAGCACTTGATGTCTCTTCTATATAATATTGATAAGTTCCATCACCTCCACTTGGGGTAATTACGATTTGACCATCATTACATGTTGCACTTACTGTAGTAACTGTTGCTGTTACCTGTGGAAGAATTGTTGCTGATTGTGTATCACTACATCCTTTACCATCTTGTACAGTTATATCATACGTACCATCGGTTAAGCCTGTAAATGTATATTCTGTTGGCGTTGCCGCATTAGGTGTTTGCCATGTAGTACCGTTATCTAAACTAAATTGGTAATCATCATTACCTGAAGTTACATTAATCGTTAATGTACCATTAGATCCATCGTAACAAACTACTGGTGTTACAGTAAAAGCAACTATTGTTACTGGGTTTACTGTCACTGAAACTGGAGCAGATGTACATCCTAGCCTATCTGTTGCTACCACAGTATAAGTTCCTGCTGCGACATCTGTAAATGGACTTGTAGTTGACACTGAAGTATTTGTTGAATCAAATAATTCATAGGTATATGGTCCTCCATTCCCATTACTCGCTGTTGGGGTTATTGTTGCCCCTGTTGCTGGATTACACGTTACTTCTTTTGTTACAGGTGCTGTTACTGTAATCGCTGTTGGATCTGATAACGTAACACTTGCTAACGGTACATCACATCCTGAAGCCACTCCTGTTGGGCGTATTTGAATATTATGTGTTCCTGCTGAAAATCCTGGTATTGCAAATGGATTTGCTCCTGAATTTACCCAAGTAGCTCCTCCATCTGTTGAATAATCAAAAGAAGCTGGGGCTCCTGATGGGAAAGAAGCTTCAACTGTAATTGTTCCGTCTGAGTCTCCAATACATGTTGGGTTCGTTTGTCCTATAACTGCTGCCGTAAATTCTTGACTTGGCTCTACATTTACTGTAATATCTGTTGTACAACTACTTCCATAACCTACAGATATTGTATGAGCTCCTACAGATACATTATTAAATACATTATTCCCTGTTTGTGATGTTCCTCCATCTAATGTATATGTATAAGTCGCATCTAATGGTGTTATTGTTATATTCCCTGTTCCATCACAATTATATGCTACAGAGCTACTTAATACTGGCTCTGTTGGTAAATCTAAAATAGTTGCTTGATTTAAGTCTAAAATACATCCATTGGCATCTACCACTCTAGTATCATATGTACCAGGTGACAAGTTTGTTACTGTTGTACTTCCTGCTTGTGTATAGTTAGTATCTGTCGTTAACTTATAGAAGTATAGATAATTTGGTGTTCCTCCTGTTGGAGCTGTAAAAGTAATGGTTCCTAAAACAGTTCCTGAAGGACTACACATTAAATCTGTTGATGATACACTTCCTCCTGTTAATGCTGATGGTACTGTAATAGTCTCTGTTGAAGCTGCTGATATACAGCCATTAGCATCTGTTACAGTTACTTGATAAGTTCCATCGCCTAAACCTGTAAAGGTGTAATTTACATCTGTTAATGGTCCTTGTGCTGGTGGTGCTCCTGGTCCTGTTACTGTTACTGTATATGGTGCAGTACCATTGGCTACAGTTACATTAATTGTTCCTGTATCTGTACTACAGTCAGGTTGTACTGCTGATGTTGTAAGTGTTGGATCTGCTATTTGATTTACTGTTACTGTAGTCATAAACTCACAGTAATTAGCTCCTCCATTCTTATCTCTTACATATACAGTATATGTACCTGAAGGTACATTTACTGGACTTGTCGTTGTCGTTATTGGTGTAATAGCACTTGATGTCTCTTCTATATAATATTGATAAGTTCCATCACCTCCACTTGGGGTAATTACGATTTGACCATCATTACATGTTGCACTTACTGTAGTAACTGTTGCTGTTACCTGTGGAAGAATTGTTGCTGATTGTGTATCACTACATCCTTTACCATCTTGTACGGTAACATCATAAGTGCCATCTGTTAATCCTGTAAAAATGTATTCTGTTGGTGTTGCCGCATTAGGTGTTTGCCATGTCGCTCCACCATCTAAACTAAACTGGTAATCATCATTACCTGAAGTTACATTAACCGTGAGTGTTCCATTACTACCATCATAACATGTTACTGGTGTTACCGTAAAATCTACAGAAGCTGGTTCTACTATAGGCACACTAACTGGTACACAGTTAGTTCTATTAATATTAATTTGTACATCATCAATAAAGTTTCCTACAGTGTTATTTCCTCCTGCTGTCGACAATGCATCAAATGCAATAACCGTAGTTGACTGTCCTACAGGAACAGTATATGTACCTGAATATACCCCCCATGCAGAAGTACCATCACTCATAGTTTCAACAACTGAAGCGGTAGCTAAATCACTTCCTATTTTTACAGTTGCTACATCCGTACCACTTCTACCTCTGTGTGCTACAGACCAATTGATTACGTCTCCTGGTTGTGTACAATACTCTTGATATAAAGAAGAAACCGCATTTGCATTTAATTCTGCAAAGGCATTACCTTCATGAGCAGAAACTCCATTAAAACCGTTATACCAAATTTCAATCAAATTATCTGAAGCTGTGGAATCCCAACCTGGAACTAAATCTTCATTCATTTGCTGGTATGTTGTTGCTGAATTAGCAGGTAACTCAAACCCTCCATTTTCAAATAAATTTGCCGTACACCCACATTCATTACAGCTTCTACTATCTCTAACCATTACAATGTAATCAGTTGCTCTTGGTGGTACATTTGAAAACACTGGAGATGACTGCCAAGTAGCCCCTCCATCAATACTAAACGTATAAGGAGGAATTCCTCCTGTAGCTGAAGCTGTTATTGTTCCTGTTGCTGTATTACAAGTTACTTCTTGAGTTGCTGAAGCAGAAAGTGTTAATTCCTCAGGTTGATTAATAACAACATTTCCTAAATCTATTGGACAAGTTTGCCCGTTAGCTGTTTCTCTTATAAATATGTTATATGTTCCTGCAGCCAATCCTACAACTCTATATGGATTATCAGCAGTCATTGACCAAGTTGTTCCTCCATCTGTAGAATACTCAAAGCTTCCTCCAATAACGTTATTAGCTGAAATAGTAACAGTTCCATTGTCTGATCCATAACATTCACTATCTGTAGATCCTACAATACTTCCTGAGAACTCATTTCCTGCATTTACTGTTACCGTTGTACTTTCTATACAGCTACCTCCATATGTTACTTCAACTGTATGTGCGCCAACAGCAACATTATCAAATACCCCTGTATTATTAGAGTTTCCGTTTAATGTATAGGTATATGTTCCAGCAGGTGTAGCTGTTATAGTTATGTTTCCTGTACCATCACAATTGTATACTACTGAACTCGTTACTCTTGGTGCAGATGGTAAACCATCTATTACTACATTATTTAAATCTAAAGAACAACCATTTGAATCTACTGCTCTTGTGTTATACGTTCCTGCAGAAAGTCCTGTAACAGGATTATTTGCTGCTAATGTATAAGTTGATTCGCTACTTAACTTATAATAGTATGTATAATTAGGTGTTCCTCCTGTAGGTACTGTAAAGGTTATAGTACCAGACGTAGTTCCACCAGATGAGTTACACTCTAAATCTGTTCCTACTGCACTACCTCCACTTAACGCTTGAGGTTCAGTAATTGTAGCACTTAATTGATAAGTACATTGATAGGTGTTTTTTGAGGCTCTAATATCAATAGTATAAGAACCAGCTGATAAACCTGAGAATACACCTGTATTATTCGTTGTAGAAAAACCATCTATACTATACTCTAAAGTATACCCTGTAGCATCTCCTCCTGTTAACGTTACTTGTATGGTACCATTATTATCTCCATTACATGCAATATTTGTTGGTGTTGCTGTAAACTGCAATGCTGGTTCAACTACAACAGTAGCTTCCGCTGTCGCACTACAGTTATTATCATCTCTTACTTCAAAAACATACGTTCCCTCACTTCCCATTGGAACTTCGTAGGTTGTGTCAGTAAAATACACTTTATCAACATCAGCAACTGGGTTACCATTTACTGAAATGACAGCATATTCGTATGGTGAAGTTCCTTCACTTGGTGTTAGTGTTATAATTCCTGAAGAACTACCATTTTCACAAGTAATATTTTTTGTGGTAATTGCTGACAATGTAATTGGCTCAGGTAGAGTTATTACTCTTGTTTCGTTTGCCGAACATCCACCTTCTGTGGTTACTAGAATTTCATACGTACCACTCTCAGTTATTGTATATCTTTGGTCATTACTATCAATAAAGCCATTAGACCCAGCCATATACACATTATCCTTTCTTATCTCATAAGAATATCTACCAGATACATTTCCTATTTGTACTGTAAGCTCTGATGCTCCTCCACATGTATCAATGTTTGTAAGTACATTTAAATCAATATCTAAGCTTTGTATATTTACACTATCTGTAACATAATTACAAGATCCGTTAGAACCAACCTGACGAATTGTTACAGTATAATCTCCTGGATTAGTTATTGAGAAAGTATTACTTGTTTGAAAAGCAGTCGTTGAACCATTGCCAGATAAACTATACTCATACCCATCAGGTACTCCATTAACTACAATACTTCCGTTTGTTCCACATAAAATATCTGTTGGTACAACAGTAGGAGTTAATGAGTTTCTAAATACATTAAAATAATATGTTCTTGGACATGTACCATCGTATAAAACTTCTAATTTATAAGCTCCTGTTTCACCGAAAGATTGAGTTAAATCTGTACCTAACGATCCCCAAGAGCAACCAGTAGATGTAGGTGCACAATCTTCTGTTTCAAAGTTATATCCACAACCACCATCACCGTTTAATTTAAACCATTCGACAGTTGTATTAGATCCTGCAAAAGGTAAAGTAATGTCTCTAGTTTCTGTTGTATTTCCACATAGATAAATTTCAGCTAACTCTGTAGTATTACTAGTACAAGAAGTATTGAATCTATCTGCAAAAGGTGGTGCCAATGGATTTGACACATTTGCAAAACTTATTACTTCTATGATTTCTGGCTTTGTAATACAACCCAAAGTAGTTGTTTTAGTTACTGTATATACACCAGCACTGCTAACTGTAATACTTTGAGTGCTTCCTAAAAACTGACCGTTTTCATCTTCCCAACTATAGGTATCAAAACCGTCACCTGCAGTTAACTCAATACTTCCGCCACAAAGTACTTCTTCTCTTCTGAAATCACAATCATCTAAATTAACTAAGAAGTTTGAAGAACCTACAATTCCAAAGTCACAACTATCAAAACCAGAATAACTAGGTTCATTGTTTACTACAACTCCACCTTTAACTCCCTCATATCTTGCGAAAGCTTGGTTTTGTACTACATTTGAACATACATCTCTTAACTCATTACAGTCAGAAACTACTTGTACATGCAAACGGATATTATATTCTGCTCCATTTTCTCGTACCATATCATCTGGTATACCAAACTCTACTTGCGCTCTAAAACCATTAGCCGCAGAAGGTCCTTCATAGCCTACAATTGATACTCCTGCTGGTAAATCGATGTCGAAACGCATACCGTTATATACTGTTCCTCCTGTAGAAGTTTCTAATAAATCTACATTTTTAGGTAATCTATCCGTTATAATCGTATTCGTAGCATCATCTGTACCTACATTTTGAAAACTTATATTATACCATAATTCACTACCTAAACCTACAGGTGTTCCTTGTATATCATTTCCACTCCCATCTAAAACCGATTTGACCATTTGCAATTCCGGTTCAATTATTTCAACCGCCAAAGCATTTAAAAAAGGCCAATAAACATCTCCACTTGTGGTAAATCTAACGTTAGCAGAATTTTGTCCATTTGTAATAACACTATTATTAGTATTACTTAGTTCATATAAGTCTACGTCAAAACCTAAGGTGTTTTCACTATCTGGAATACGAGAAGTTAAATATTGATCATTTATACTTATAGACCCATTAAAAAAGTTATAACTTGGATTTATATTTGGTGTTGATTGACTTACATAGTTACCATAAATATCCTCTATTTGAAATCTATCTCCTGAAATACTTCTATCTCCCTCTAAGGTCGCAGCTAACAAGCTAACTCTTACTGGTGCTGGGTTTGATGGATTTCCAACAGGTACCGTAGTAAAACCAGAGTATGATAATTCCACATCATTATTTCCATCAACATCAGCATAACCATCAAAAATAGCTATGTTTTTACTTGATAATGTTTGGTTTTCATAAATTACTACCATGGTCCAACCTGCAGAGCCTCCTAGACCATTTGGGTCATTACCTCTTGTAGCTCTGATGTTTGCCCCTACATAAGTACCATTATGTCCTTCTGGGTCAACAGCTGAAAGTCCCTGAATATCAGATGTAATATCCTTATAGTAAACATAACTAAAGCCTTGATCATAAACTGTTTCGTCTGCAGTAATATCTTGATAAACTCCCCCTGGTAATTTGAATTTAATTTGATTTGGATTTCCTGATCTATTATCATAATTCCATGTTTCATATGGATAAACACCAGCCCAGTATAACCCAGCATATACTACTCTTGAACAAGTAGGTAAACTTAAAACATCCGAACTTGATGAAAATGTAGACGCATCACTATCTATATCGATATATTGCATATTGAGATTTCCATTTGAACTAGAACCATCATACGGATACTCAGGATCATATTGATTACCTCTATCTCTACTTAGAACATTATTGGCTATAAATGTAATATCTCCTTTTATATTTATACCACCTGAAGTACCATCAGGTTTTATAGTACGTTGGTTAAAACCAGCTGCTAACTTGGCAGCTGTATTTTGAGTCTCTAATGATAAGGATGCTTTTAAGTTAGCATAACCCTTTGCCTCATTTATAACTCTTGAAGTTGTTTCTGGTTCTTCTTGCGAAAAACTAAAAAAGGTTTGTAATACAAGTATTAGTAAAGTAATTATTCTTTTCATAATTTCAATTGGGGGAATTAATTAATCAAGTTCTTAAGTTATGTATTCTATTTTATCTGTACGATTGCTTTACGATCGTAAAAGGCTCCATTTAAATTTGTATTGTACATTTTTATCGCTTCTGCTCTATCTGTTGTTTTAAAAATGTAAACATGCATAAACCCTGTTTTTGGATCAACAAAATAATCTGCATCTATATCATCATTTCGTAATTCATCTACATTTCTATCTGCTAATGCTTTTTTTGAGTTAACATATACTCTTAAATAGTATCCTGGTTCTACTCCTTCAGCCTCCATTGGGTAAACTTTGGCTGGCGGTTGTGTTTTTGGTTCTTCATAGCTACTCAGTGAGCCTCCTAAAGTAATTTTAACCACATAGACAGGATCTTTTGTTGCTTTTTTAACTTTTATGGTTGAATTATCTTTCTTCTCATCATTCTTTTCAAATAATCGAGTTTTATCATTAAAATTATCAACCTCTTCTTCTGCATCTTCTTCTTTTGCAAACCTATCGAGGTAAACATAATATAACTTTTTCTTAGGCTCAAATACATATTTTGCTTCAATATCTAATCGAGACCATTTATCTATTAGCGCTTCTGCATTTTCTTTACTTCTAAACTGGTCAGAAACTACATAATACATTGTACCTCCACCTCCTGAGCGCGTTATTGTACTCTTACGCCACGGTGTATTTAATCTTCTTTTTAACGAAGTATCTTTTGCTTGAACTGTATCTTTTATTATTACAGTATTTGTAGTTGTTTTTGGCGCTGGTTGATTTTTCAATAAACGTAACACTTCATCAACCTTTTTATTTAAAATATCAATAGAATCTTGCGCTTTTTGAATTTCATCAGATAAATCGTTGTGTTCTGGATTTTTATATTCAATTTCTTTCTTTGGAGCTCGTTCTGGAAGGTTTACTTTTACGTTACCAGTTCTTCTTTTAGGACGCTCTCTTGTAAACGATTTTTTTCCAAAATTATAAATCAACCCTATTTCATTAGTTGCAGCAAAACTGCTCTTTTCATAGGTAAAACCAATTGCTAACTTATCAGACAAGTTTACTCCAACACCTGCTGAGATACCGTACGTTTTATCATAACCTGCTTTTACCCAACCTGCTTTAGGTAAATCTACAATAGCATTTGCTCCATAACCAAATTCACCATCTCCTGGCTTTCTTGCCATTGCTAACATTCGTATATCAGCTCCTTCAAAAAGTCCTTTTGCATAGGTTAATTCATGTGAATACATTAAATGCCCTGAAAATGTTTTTTCTCCAAAAGAAGTAGCCATTTCACTCTTTTTCAAGTTAAAATCTACTAGATTCTCAAAAAACACTCCTACATCAAACTTTCCAATAGATAATGTTATAGCTGGTTGAAAATTAACGATAGGAAGATCTTGGTAATTTGAAATTTGAGGATCTGGTTCTGCTGAATTTACCTTTAAACCATCTGCACTTCTTCTACTATACAGGAAGTTAAATCCAAAAGTTAAATCCATCGTTTCATTTAACTGTAAACGGTGCGCATAGTTAGCTAAGGCACCAAAATCTTTAAAAACTCCAACTTCTTGTTGATAAATAGCAAGACCTGCTCCTACATTTTCCCGCATTTTTCCTGAGTATGTAGCCAAATATAATCTTGGATTATCTTCAAATTCTACATTACTATTTCTTACGATTGCAGAAAGCGATGTTTTATTTTCTCTTAACGCAGAAAAAGTCGGCACGGTTAAAAAGCGATTAAACTTCATGAAGTTACGTGAACTAAAGCTACTATATTGCTGTTCACCACCAGAAAATTGTGCTTGTACCACAAACACATTTAATACTAAAATAATAAGTAAAGTAATTTTTCTAATCATCTAAAATTTAATCTATTACTGATATCGTCCCTGCTTTAATCAGCTTGCCCTCTCTAATAATCTTATAATAAAATATTTTTTGATTGCCTAAACTCTCTACAGGCCAATCGTTTTTGTAATCAGTTGTTTTTAAAATTTCTTTTCCCCCTGAATTATACAATATTATCTCCACACTAGGTTGATATGCATATGAATTTGACAATTTCCAAGTATCATTAATTCCATCTTGGTTAGGAGACACAATATTAGGCACTATAATTTGTCCATCAGGTTCTACTACTTCTATTGTCTTATATAATGTACAGTTACCTACTTTTACTTGCACTGTATAAAAACCTAATTCAGTTACCTCTAACTGTTCTGTTGTTGACAACAAAGCTCCTGAAGTACCTTCTCCTTGATACCATTCGTAATTTTCTCCACCAGCTGCCACAACTATAGCTGAACCGCCCTCTTCCAACACAACAATTTCTGATGGAGTAACTGTTACTGCTGAATCATCAAAAGGAATTACATTTATAGGTGCTAATTCATTGTTACAGCTTGAATCTGAATATTGTAACACATACTCACCTACTTCAGTTACTACTAATGTTTGAGGGTCTGAAGGGGTTACATCTTCATCACCATCTTTTATCCATTGATAAGTATAACTCATATTAAAGTTATCTATTGTGTAAACAATAGAAGAACCTGCACATAAAGAATTTGAAGTTGATGTAGAAGATACCTGAGGTACCTCTACTAACTTTACATCAATAGCATTAGAATCACCACTCTTTCCAGTATTTGTACTTACTGTTAATATATATGAACCATTATCAGCATATGAATTGACAGTATACTCTTCACTTGTTCCTCCTGTAGAAACCCCACCTTTTTTCCAGTCAAAGTTTAGCATCGCTATTTGATCGGAAGTTAAATCATACTCGTTTCCATCTTCTGCTATAGCTTTTACACCTACCATACTTAACTTAGTAGTAGCTGAATTACACTCTTCATAATCTGTAGCAGTTCTAATTACTACATTAAGTGAATCTACAGCTAATAATACAAACTCTTCTGAATCAACTACTGCATCACAAGCCGACCCTGTACTTTTTGTAACTCTTGCAAAGTAAGTTCCTGCTGTTGTTGCATCAATACATAATTGATCTTGTACTGCTGTTCCTAATGTTTGTCCGTTTCTAAACCATTCAATAGTTACATCTTCAACAGGTGTAGCATCATGACTTATACACAGCTCTTTTGATTCTCCAAATAATATAACTCTTTTCAGTGCACCTTCATTAGTTACCGTGTATCCTGCATCTGTTTGTTGTTGTAGTACAACATCATTTGAAACTGTAGTACACGTTCCTGCTTCTATTTCTAAACGGTATGTACCAAATTGCCCTACAGTTGGTGTAGTATATGTTGGATCGTTTGAAGATTGTTTTAATTCATCATCTAAATACCAATTATATATATAAGTAGTATTGGTCGCATTTGCTTCAAATGTATGAGATTGGTCTCCACAAATTTCAATAGTCGAAGCCCCTTTAATTTGCGTATCTGCTCCACTAAGACCATCAACGGTTAAAAACCTTGACTTTGGCCCTCCACATAAACCATAATCAATCACAACATAATACACCCCTGTTTCTGCTATCGTATATTTAGGTTCTTGTGTAGTAGCTACCAACTCATCAGTACCACCATTTCTTCTATACCATAAATACTCTCCAATAACATCAGTATCTAAAGCTACTTCTCTAGTTTCTCCATTACATAATGTAAATGAATTACCATTATTTATAGATAATTCTCCTTCTACAAACATGTCATAATACGCTTCAAACGAAGCTGTTTGTACTGTTTGAACAGGTTCCTGACTTGTAGTTACACGTATTACATAATTCTTACCATAAGTTCCTTCTTGCAACTGAAAACTGATATTATCCATACCTTGACCTTTGTTATAGTCATTTGCAGCTGTACTGATAAGTGTTCTTAACGTTTTTACTTTAGATGGATCTGAAAAAGATCCATTTTCATCAGAAAGTTCTATTGTAAAAGTATTAGTATCTTCAAAAATTCCAGTAAAACTTATATCTAAAGAATAGTCTGCCCCTCCTACTTGATCACAAAGAGCTCTATTACTCACCCCCACTAAATCATTAACAACAACACTTTCAAGCACTTGAGCGCTTGAATTTATACACAGTAGAAATGATGCTAAAAGTAATAATATGCTTTTAGTGCTTCTTTTCATTTAAGGGATTCTTTTAAGGGTGTCAAATTTATAGTTTTTCTTAACAAAACTATAATAAAACTAATAAAATTAATAGGGAAATATATAAAATCTATTTTTAACAGGCAACTAAAGTTTTTTTCTCTATTAAAACATCTTAGTTTTTCATCGTAAATCTATACTAGCCAACACATTAAAACCACATCGTTGGTTAGTTCTTTTTGGACTAATAAACTCGCTACCTATATTAAAATTCTAATGTATATTTGCTATCTATTTTTTTGAATCATGACAAAGAAAATCACCATAGCCATTGACGGTTTTTCATCTACAGGAAAAAGCACTATAGCAAAGCAATTAGCCAAAGAATTGACCTATATTTATGTTGATACAGGCGCTATGTATAGAGCTGTAACTTTATATGCTATGCAGCATAATTATATTTCTGAAAATCATTTTAATTCAGAAAAGTTAATTGCTGACTTACATAATATTTCTTTGTCTTTTACATTTAATGAAGAACTTGGTTTTGCTGAAATGTTTTTAAACGGAACCAATGTTGAAAGAGAAATTAGAACCATTGAAGTTTCTAAATTCGTAAGTAAAGTTGCTGAAATTTCTGAAATTAGAAAAAAGTTAGTTCGTGAGCAGCAGGAAATGGGTAAAAACAAGGGGATTGTTATGGATGGTCGCGATATTGGAACTGTAGTTTTTCCTGATGCTGAATTAAAATTATTTATGACTGCTTCTGCCGACAAACGCGCTACGCGTCGCTACAAAGAATTATTAGATCGTGGTGATAATGTAAATTATGAAGAAATTTTACAAAATGTACAAGAGCGAGACAGAATAGATTCTACCCGAGAAGATTCTCCTTTAGTTATGGCAGACGATGCTATTGAGTTTGATAATTCTGATATGGGACTTAAAGAACAATTTGAACGCATTATGAGTTTAGTTAACGCTAGAATTCAATAAAAACTACTTTTAATTATTAGTATAATAAACCCACAAGAATTTTGTGGGTTTATTTTTGCTTTTTTTATGTAAAGTTGTAAATTTCTTACATGAAAAATCTTCGAAAAATAATCAACGTTACTCAAATACGAAAAGCTGACGAACACACTATTACTAAAAAAGGAATTACCTCTTTTGCTTTGATGGGGCAAGCATCTTTAGCGTTTGTAAAAGCCATTGAGCCTTTATTAAATCGCTCTCTAAAAATTGCCATTGTTAGTGGTGTTGGTAATAATGGTGGTGATGGATTTGCTATTACTAGAATTTTAAGAAGTAAAAAATATACTGTACAACCTTTTTTAGTTCAGTTTAAAGATACACTTAGCCCAGATTGTGATATTAATTTTCAAAAGCTTGATGATACCATTATTATAAAGTCTATTAGTGAAGTTCCTGATTTTTCTGAATATGACGTGATTATTGATGCTATTTTTGGTTTTGGGCTTTCCAAGCCTATTACTGGTTTTATAAAACATGTTATTGAAAGCATTAATAATGCTAAAAAAACTGTGTATGCTGTTGATGTTCCTTCAGGATTATATTGTGACAAGTTACCTGATTCAGAAACTGTTGTACAGGCAGATTTAGCCGTAAGTTTTCAACGACCAAAATTTTCTTTCTTTTTTCCTGAAAATGGAATGTTTGTAAAAAATTGGAAAACGGTTGATATTGGCTTAGATGAAGATTTTATTCAGCAACAAGAGAGCAACTATTACATTCTAAACGAAAAAATTACTGATCTTTTAATATCTCGAACTCGCCAATCTCACAAAGGAAATTATGGTCATGCAATGTTAATAGCTGGTTCTTACGGAAAAATGGGTGCTGCCGTACTATCTTCTAAAGCTTGCTTACGAAGTGGTGCAGGCTTGTTAACTAGTTATATACCTAAGTGCGGGTATCAAATTATACAATCTTCTATTCCAGAAGCAATGTGCCTAACCGATGAGAATGAAGAATTCGTGACCCAACTCCCAGAAATTTTCAAATACGACATTCTCGGGATAGGTCCTGGAATAGGTGTTAACGAAAAAACGACACAACTTGTGAAAAAATTAGTATCGGAAAGTAATAGTCCGTTAGTAATAGATGCCGATGCCATTAATATTATTGCTCAAAACGAAGAATTAAAATCGTTACTTCCTAAAAACTCTATCTTAACTCCACATATTAAAGAGTTTGATAGATTGGTTGGAAAATCTGACACCTCAACTGAACGTTTTCAGAAACAACTTGAGTTTTCTGCAAAATATCAATGTATCGTAGTTCTAAAAAATGCATATACTGTAATTTCTTCTCCTGAAGGAAATTTGTACTTCAACACTTCTGGAAACCAAGGAATGGCAACAGGTGGTAGCGGTGATGTACTCACAGGAATCATAACTGGATTATTAGCACAAAACTACACTCCTTTACACGCCGCTTTGTTAGGCGTATTTTTCCACGGAAAAGCAGGTGACGAAGCCGCTTGTAAAAAAGGATACAAAGCGTTAATTGCTTCTGATATTATTGATGCTTTACGAATAGAAAAAAGTTAGTTGTCTTTAGAAAATGTTTGGATTAGTGTTGCTAATAACATTACTAATCCACATCCTAAAGCATTTAACCATAAATAAGGTAGCAAGTCAATATACCAAACTACTATAATAATTAATTGTGTAATTATTGCTGCAACAAATACCGCATTCCCTTTTACATATTTTATAAAAAAGGCTAATAAAAAAATCCCCAGCACGTTTCCGTAGAAAATGGAACCTATAATATTTACGAGTTGAATTAAATTATCAAATAAATTAGCTACACAGGCGACTAAAATTGCTAAAATCCCCCAACCTAAAGTGAACCATTTTGACATTTTCACATAATGCTCTTCACTATATTCTATTTTGGTATTGCGTTTGTACAAGTCAATTGCTGTTGTACCTCCTAAAGCGTTTAATTCAGATGCTGTAGAAGACATTGCTGCTGATAAAATTACCGCTAATAGTAAACCTATTAATCCTTTAGGTAAATTATTTAGAATAAAGTGAATAAACACATAATCTTTATCGTTTGTTTCTACTAACGGATCTACTTCTGAAATAATAGTTTTCGCTTCCTCCTTTAGTACTTTATCTTGTTCATTAAACTCTTGAATCTGTGCTACATTATCAGGAGTTAACCCTTCAAAAATCAGCGCTTTTTTTCTTCCTTCAATAAAACGATGTTGCTCTTCTAATTTTACATATTGTTCTATTGTTTCAAGGTTGGAATTTGCTATTGCTTCTCCTGATTTTGGGTTAAAATTTAATGGTGACGGATTAAACTGATAAAATACAAACACCATTACTCCTACTAACAGAATAAAAAACTGCATCGGTACTTTTAACAGCCCATTAAAAATCAATCCTAATTGACTTTCTCTTAATGATTTCCCTGATAAATAGCGCTGTACTTGGCTTTGATCAGTTCCGAAGTAAGATAACATTAAAAATGTTCCTCCTAAAATACCTGTCCAAACAGTATAACGGTTATTTAAATCCCAAGAAAAGTCTAGTACTTTCATTTTATCAGAAGCACCTGCAATTTCTAGTGCTTTGGTAAATGTAATATCGTCTGGTAAATATTGTAATATCAAGTAAAAAGCAACAAACATTCCTGCGAAAATTACAGCCATTTGTTGTTTTTGAGTAACACTTACTGCTTTAGTTCCTCCTGAAACAGTGTAAATAATTACCAAAACACCTATTATAATATTTAGCGTAACTAAATCCCAACCTAAAACTGCTGACAAAATAATAGCTGGGGCAAAAATGGTAATTCCTGCAGCTAATCCACGTTGAATTAAAAACAGAATTGCAGTTAAGGTTCGAGTTTTTTGATCGAACCTTCCCTCTAAATATTCGTAAGCTGTGTAAACTTTTAATCGGTGATAAATAGGAATAAACACCAAACAGATAATTACCATTGCTATTGGTAACCCGAAGTAAAACTGTACAAAGCCCATTCCGCTATGAAACGCTTGTCCTGGAGTAGATAAAAAAGTAATGGCACTGGCTTGTGTTGCCATAACCGACAAACCAATCGTCCACCATTTACTTTCGTTTCCTCCTTTTATATAATCTTCTACATTTTTACTTCCTCTGGTTTTCCAAGCTCCATATAAAACAATAAACAATAAGGTTATTGAAAGAACAATCCAATCTACTATTTGCATGGTTTACTTTGTATATATGTTAGTGATTATATAAAATAACACGATGTATACTAAATTAGCCACTAAGACTAACGTGTATTCTTCTTTCCATACATACTTTTTATCCATACTTTGTTTGTTTATTAGTTGATTATTGTTTTGGTTTTTCGTAAAAACTATTGGCTAAAGATGCTTCGTTTAACAAAGGCATTTTAAACTGAATTGGTTCTCTTGCTGGTTCTGTTGGTTGCCCGTTTTCATCTTTAGCATACCAAGTTATGGATTTTGGCAACAACAAACCGTTAACATTTTCCCAATCGTTGTATCTTATAATTTTATACGCATCTGTTGGTTCTTTACTAAAAAAGGTAACCGTATACCCTAACCAAGCCATTTGTTTTGTTTCTGGATGGTAAAATATAAAATAATTATCATCTGGTGAAGTTCCAACGTTGGCTTTGTATGAAATTTTTATTCCTGGGTAGGTTACTCCTTTATAAATTAGTGGATTTGTTTCTGAATATACAATACCATCATCTGCTAACACAAAAGGCATTGCATAGAAATAAAAATATAGATTATAATAAAACTTAGGATTCCCTTTAAAAGCTGTTGAATCTTGTTGTTGTAACCACACTTCTTTTCCGTCAAATCCTAAAGAATATTCTGGTGAATTTACTACTGTTTTTCGTGAATGTAAATCTGTAGTATGCTCTTCATTTTTTAGTGTGAATGACAATGTTTTCATTTTCTTCCATTGTTCAATTCCTCCATGTTTTTTTAAAACCTCTTCTAAAGCTTTTGGATATTTTAACGTTGCTACTTCTTCTTTTTTACTTGTTTCCTTTTTAACTTCTTTTTTACATGCTATTGAAACAAGAGTTATAGCTATTAGTACTAGTATTTTTTTCATGATAATTGATTTGTTCTAATTGGTCGAAACTGCCACTAAAAATTACAGTAAAAATAAAAAACTCTCTAAAATACATTTAGAGAGTTTGATGTTAACTATAAAAATTGAATGAATTATTCATCCGTTAAGGCTTCCATAAAAGCTATTAGGTCTTTAATTTCTTTTTCTGACAAATTTAATTTATCTGATGGTAACGTTTGATTTGGAACTTTATACCCTAATCCTTGTCCACCACCTTTATTATAAAAATCAACTACTTGTTCTAAGGTTTCATATACCCCATTATGCATATAGGGAGCCGTTTTGGATACATTACGAACGGTAGAAGTTTTGAAAAAGTATTTTCGTTCTTCAGTTTTAAATATATTATAGGCACCTAAATCATCATCTAACTCTGTTTCTTCTAAATTTGGAACTCCTATAGACTCTACCTCAGTCTCAGTAAAATTAGGTGGAACTGTTCCGTTAAACACAGGTGGAAAGTGGCAGGTCGCGCATTTTGCTTTTCCCATAAAAAGGTTAAAACCATTGATTTCAGAAGTTGTTAAAGTGTTTTCTTTATTATTAATGTTTTTATCAAACTTTGAACTAAAGTCTCCTAAACTTCTAATGTAATTTGCCATCGCGTTTCTGATATTAAAATCAGTTACTTTTCCATATAAATCAGTAAATGATTTTGTATATACACTATCACTTTTTACAGTTTCTGCCAAGTTTTCTAAATTGGTATGAAACTCATTTTTATTTTCAACAACTCCAACAATTTGTCCTTCTAAACTTCCCGCTCTTCCATCATGAAAAAAAGTTTGTTGATAAGCTGCATATGGTAATGTTGGTGTATTTCTTTTTTGCTTCGAAAAAGTTGCTAATCCATCAGTAAAAGCTTTATCCTTAATATGACAAGTAGCACAGCTCATAACGCCATTTTTTGATAGGCTTTTATCATTAAATAACTTTTTTCCTAAAGCTATTTTCTCATCAGACATAGCTTTCTCTAACTGATGATAGTCATTAAAAAAATCAACATTAAATGTTTCTTTAGAAAATAATGAAGTAATGTTATTATTGAACGCCATAGTTAATGGAAATTTTACTTTCCAATCTTCTGAGGTTTTTACCAACAGCTCTAATTGTTTATGTATGTGATTTTTTATAAAATTATAGCGGTTAAACGACTCAAAATCGCCTTTTTGTAATACTTTTTGAGCTATTTGTAACTCATTTAAAAAATCGCTATATAAACTGTCTTTTGAAAACTCACTTTTATACGTATTTATAATAAAAAATAAGGTTTCGTAATTTGTTTTTGCTTCTATTAATGATTGTTCTAATACTGGTGAGTCAAAACCTGTAATTCCCACCAAAGCTATACGAGCAATTTGATCGCGTAACAACCACAAAATATGATGCTTTTTTAAATACAATGTATTGTTTGCCGCTATTAGTTTTAGTCTATTTTTGGTTATATTTACAGCATCTTTTAAAGCAACAACCTCAACTTCATTTTCATGCAACAACTCTTCTATAACCTGAAAACCAAAAGGGTTTCTTATGTTTATGTTTGTAGCATCTTCTTCATCTATTCTTAAAAGATTAGGACTATTTAAACTCTTATAATTTTCTTTATCAACGAATGATAAAATAGGCTCTATTAACTTAAACTCTCTTCTTGCTAATTTGTATTTTTTCAGTTTTTCTGAGACCTCTTCAACAGCATTAATTTCTTCTAAATTTGAAATACAGCTGTCAAGATGTTTTGAATAGTATTCCTGAACTCTAGCTACTAAAGCTTGATTATCAACTTTTGTATAACTCGCTGTTTTTTCTTGTTTACAACTAATTATAGATACTAGAAAAAGACACATGATAACATGTGCCTTTTTTATTTTTTTAAAATTGTTTGTCATTATCTATCTAATCCTTGAACTACATATAATTGACTTCCTTCCTTTCTTGTTTCTGCTGCGTCATTTGCCATAGGATCAGTAAACGCTCCTCCGTCGGCAGGTTCCCAACCATGATTTTGAGTAATTAATAAAAATGTATTGCTTACTCCGATAGTTTCAGAAATATCAATCATTCCTGTAATTTCCCAAGCTTTATCTTGATAAGATGCTCCATAACCTTTAGCAGATGCTGCAACTTGGTCACACTCTAACACCTTCTTTAACTCTCCAGTTTTTAAGTTGTATTGATATAAACTAGCTGCATGATTCTTTTCTCCATCAAAATATCCGTTTGGATCTTCTTGAATATATGCATAGTTTTCAGTTACTACAATATTATCAGGGCTATGGAAAAGTTTTGCTTTACCATCTAACTTATCACCATCTAATACACATGTAATTTTAGCTGTTCCAGTAGGGTCGTTTTCATTTAACTCTACTTTATAAACACGTCCATAAATAGTTCCTTTTCCTACTAAACCTTCTTTTTTACGACCTGTTACACAAAAATAAATTTCACGATTGTTTTTAGCTGAACCTCTTCTCCAATCAATATCTTCTAAACGAGAGAATCCCATCACTCCTTTTTCTTTAGCTTCAGCATCTAATAAATCGATATTCTTTTCAGTTAACTCAACAAAAGAAGCGTTATAAGTTGTACCCTCTTTCATATCTACTTCATAAGTAACACCTTCATTAGTTACTTTTAAACCATATAATTTACCTCCTTCTAAATCTCCTCTATCTCCTACATACATTCCTAATTGCCCTGAAGGAACCATATTATCTCCATGATCATCACCTATAAATACAACTGTTTTATCAGTATAAGCCTCTTTACTTAATGGCACTGCATTTTCAGTAACCCATTGCCCCATAGCTGTCAACATTCTTGGAGAACTTGCCGCTGAAGCTTCTTTAAAAGGATCGGTAGCAAAAACCCCTTGAGGTCCATCTCCCCATTCTCCTCCTGATAAATATAAAGGACCAAAACCATGTTCTTCTTGTGTTATTAACGTCCCTGAACATTGAGCAGAACCTCCTGTTGCTATAGCGTTTAAAATATACTCACCATGAACTGGTTTAAAAGTTTTATCTAATTTAATACGAGCAATAGAGTAATCTGCCTCAATATTATTTATTAAAGTATAAGTACCATCTGAGTTTCTCATTAATCCAGCCCCATCAGCCATAGAACCATACACAAAGTTTGGAGTATCTTCTAATTTATCTTCAGATGATAATAAAGGAAAAATGTTTACTCCAGAAAACTCTGATTCTAATTTTAAGAAGTTGGGAGTTTTAGAATGTGCTTTTAATTCTATTGAATCTCCATGGTTAGGTGTACTATCAGAGTCACACGATGTTAAAGCTATTGCACTACAAACACCTAAGAACCCTAATTTAAGTAAGTTTTTCATTATTCTGTTAATTTTTGTTTTATACCCGCAAATCAACAACACTAACTTTAAGAAGTTCTTAGCTGTAGTTTAAATCTATCTCATCAAAAGGTTATTAACTTTAACTAAACTTAAACAACTCTAAACAACAATTTTCGTAAAATCCTGTAAACACTAGTTATTACCATTACAGTCCTTAACCATCTCTTAACTTACTTAACTCATATTACTTCTTGGTACACCTCTTTTTCTAACAAAAAAAAAAAAAGAGCACCTTTAAAAGGTACTCTTAGTTTGCATCAAATTTTTACTTTGGTTAGAGTAAAAAAGTCATTTTGTTTTTCTTTTTCTTCATAGAACTTTCCCTACGACGTGATATAATTCCCCATTTTATATCTTAACCTTATTGAAGGTTTAAATTTTAACCGAGACAAAAATAAACCGTCTAATTTTCTTTTTGGTAAGTCAGTGACTTACTTTTAGTAAGTCACTGACTTACTTTTTCATCAAAATGGAGTAAAAAAGGTCCTAAAAGCTAAAAATATTGTTAAAACAATAATTATTTAAAATTTTATATATTTGCTTTTCATGAAAAAAATGAATTTACATATAGCACAAGAGCTTGTGAGCTTAACATGTGGTTTTCGCGGGAATCCTGATGAAGGAATCTTTCGAAACAGGACGTTGTATGTTAATTATAATGAAAACTCAAATATGATTTGATTATAAAAACTAATAATATATAAAGCGTCCAATTAATTTTGGACGCTTTTTTTTTATATTTTTTTGAAAAATGAAATTTTAATTTAAAACATATTAAAAACTCTTAATTGAACTCTAAGAACCTAACGTACAAAACGTTACAAAAACACTACTTATCTGGATATTATCCGGACAGCCTCCCCTTACCTTAAAATCAGTTTAACTACCTGATTATCAATATATTAAACAGCAAAAACACTTGTTTTATTGTAAAAATTTCGTATATTTGTACCATACTTATTAAGATATACTTAATTAGTATTATTAATAAATAATAATTTAAAACTATGGTATTAACTAACATAAACAGAAGTATCAGCTTAGCTTACAGAAAAGAGGCTGATTACATAACAAAAAAAGACAAGGATGTTTATTGTGGAGCAAAATATTTAATGAGGAATTAGCAATTATTCTACACTTATATATAACACAAAAGCGTCTTTTTAAAAAAGACGCTTTTTTTTTATTAAAAAACACATTTTTAACAAGTTAAAACTTGTATAATTCGTTTTTTTTCACTATATTAAGGAGACAAAATAAATGCTATGAAAACATTAAAATTGCACATACTAAATGAAAAAGGACGTTTACTCATTAAACAAGAACGCTTACTAAAATCATCTTCATTATTAATAATGTTGTCACTATTTTAGAATCAGAAATCAACTAGCGTTCATTTAAAAAAATTGCAAACGCTTCCTTTATGACAAAGTAGAATTCCCTGAAGTCTGTTGTACTCAATAGGCCTTAGTAGTAACGCATCTTCATGAATTGATGTTTCTATCAATTTAATTCTACCTACTACCCAAACACTTGGGTTAGATGACTATTGCCTCATTTAAAAAATGATGTAATACACACGAAAATTTATTTCGATGCTATACGAGCTGCACATGCGGCTAGGAAGACTATTGTCAAAATTTAAAAATTGAAATTATGAGAACTTTAAAATTTACACTACTAATATGCACGTTATTTTTGTTAACTACAAGTTGTACAGACTTAACAGAAGATATTGTACCAAACAACAACGATAATCATATAAAACTAGTTTCAGTAACAAGTCCACCTCCTTACTTAGGTGGAGATACAGGTGGTGGTAATGATGGAGGTGATGGTACAAAAGGAAATTAAACTTATATTTACAAGCTTTTAACAAAATGTTAGAAGCTTTTTTTAGTTATCTCAAAAAACAATACTCTTGAAACCTCTAAAAGTAAATTTATTCTTTTTATTTTTTATTCTAACAAGCTCTGTTTATAGCTTTTTCTTACCGTACTCTAAATTACAACAAGTAGACAGCATTAAAATATGGCTAAATTCAATTAATAATGAAAAGTTAGACACTGTTAGTAGGAGAAAAATATTATTCAAAGCGTATAACTATATCCAAAAGAATCAAAAGAGTCAAAATCACTTAAGCACCATATCTTACGAATACTACAAGCTAAAAGACTCAATATCTTTTCTCAAGATTAATCAAAAGGCTGTAGAGTCAGCAAACAAAACAAAGGACTATTACTCACTGGGTGACGCTCATTGGAATTATGCTACTTATTATGTAAAGCTGGGTAAATACAGTAAGGGTTATGCTCATTTTAATCTAGCCTATGAAGCTTTCGAAAAAGGTAACTTTGAATATGAAAAAGCTAAAATGTTATTTGGAATGGCACATATTAAAGGCCGCTACAGAGATTATTTAGGTAGTGAAATCTTAATTATTAAAGCTTTAAAAATTTATAAAAGCTTAAAAAAACATCAGGATTTATACTTATCATACAACCATCTTGGTCTTCTGCAATTTGATATTAAAGAATATGACAAAGCTATATTCTATTACAAAACAGCTCTAAAACATTATTCCAACCTAAGTAAAAAAAATAGAAGTAGAAAATACATAACTATTTTCAATAATATAGGAAATGCTTACCTTAAAAAGAAGAACTACAAAAAAGCTATAGAAAATTTCAAAAAAGAACTTGGTAATATATTAAAAAAAGAGCAATACGCAAGAGTATTAGACAATATTTCTTACTGTAAACTTCTAGCAAGAGACACCCTAGGTATAAAACAAAATTTTCACAAAGCTTTAAATATTAGAGATAGTTTAGGTAATAACGAAGGGATTCTAACTTCAAAAATCCATATTTCAGATTATTATAAATATACCAAAGATACTACTAAGGCTATGCAATATGCTAAAGAAGCCAATTTGCTTGCCAAAGAGTTAAAAAATGGGGGAGATTATTTAACTACTTTAAAACAACTTGCCAATTTAGACAAACAAAATTCTAAAAAATATTTAGATAGATATATAGTGTTTAACGATAGTTTAATTAGTGCTGAGCGAAGAATACAAAATAAGTTTACTCGTATTGAGTTTGAAACAGATGAATATATTGAAGAAACGGAGCGTTTAAGTCAACAACGTGTATGGATTATTGTAACTAGTTTTGCGGGTCTGTTAGTTCTTAGCTTACTATATTTTTTACGTGTACAAAAAGTAAGAAATGAAAAATTAAAACTAGAAGCAGAACAACAAAAAGCTAACGAAGAAGTATATGTGTTAACATTACAACAACAAGCTAAATTAGAAGAAGAGCGTGTTAACGAACGTAACCGTATTTCGGCTGAACTTCATGATGGTGTTTTAGGGAAACTTTTTGGTACTCGTGTTAATCTAGGCTTCTTGGCAATGCAAATGAAACCTGAAACTCAAGAAAAACATCAGGCTTTTTTAGATGAGTTACAAGAAATAGAAAAGGAAATTAGAGATGTTTCCCACAGGTTAAGTGATAATTTTGATAGTGCTAATATTAATTTTACAACTATTTTAACTCAACTCTTAAAAGACAGAAGTACCATTGGTAACTTTAGCTATCAATTTGATTTTGATAAAACTATTCCTTGGAGTGAAATTAGTGAGGTTACAAAAGCTAATGTTTACCGTATAATACAGGAAGCTTTACAAAACATTATAAAGCATGCAAAGGCAAAAAATGTTATCTTAGACGTCTCATTTAATAAAAAAGAGCTTATTATTTCGTTAAAAGATGACGGAATTGGTTTTAATACCGAGAAAAAGAAAAAGGGAATTGGTATAAAAAATATTACAGCAAGAGTAAAAAAACTAGGTGGTAATTTAGAGTTTATTTCTAAAGAAAACCAAGGAACTACGCTTGTCATTATAACCCCTTTTAATACGACAAATGGAAAACAAAAAGTATAACGCTTTAATAATTGACGATCACCCCTTAATATCAGAAGCTTATAAAAGCGCTTTTACTTATATTGAAAGTCAAGGTGAAAACATTTCTTTTCAGGTACAAATAGCAAATAATTGTGGTGCTGCTGATGAAATTATAGAGACATATTCCTCTTATAATCAACCAATTGAAATTATCTTTTTAGATATTAGCCTCCCTCCTATGGAAGAAAAAGGTATTTTATCTGGTGAAGATTTAGGTTTGATTATAAATGAAAAACTACCTGAATCTAAAATTATCATTTCTACTACTTTTAACGATAATTACCGAGTACACAGTATTTTAAAAAATGTAAATCCTGATGGTTTTTTAGTTAAAAACGACATTACTCCTGTAGAATTAGTACATGCTATTAAAGAAGTTCTTAGCGACCCTCCATATTACAGTAAAACTGTAATGAAAATGATGAGAAGTCAAGTTTCTAATGAATACTTTTTAGATGATTTAGATAGAAAAATCTTATATGAATTATCTATTGGTAATCGTGTAAATAAATTACCTAACATCCTTCCATTATCATTAGCTGCTGTTCAAAAAAGAAAACGACAAATGGCTAAAGTGTTTGGGGTTGATAATTCTGATGATCGTGATTTAATTTTAATAGCAAAAGAAAAAGGATTCTTATAAGAACCCTTTTTCACTATTTTTATAACCTGTTATCAATTATACTTTTTACAACCTCTGGGTTTAATAGCGTAGAGACATCTCCTAAATTATCTAATTCGTTGTGTGCTATCTTTCTAAGAATACGACGCATAATTTTTCCTGAACGCGTTTTAGGCAACCCTTCAGTAAACTGAATTTTATCCAACTTAGCAATTGGACCAATATGTTCCGTAATAATTTGATTTATTTCTTTGTATAAATTGTCTTGGTTTCTTGTTTCTCCTGCTTCTTTTAAAATCACATAACCATATAAGGCATTCCCTTTTACATCATGTGGAAAACCTACAATAGCACTTTCAGCTACGGCTGGATGTTCATTTACTGCATCTTCAATAGGTGCGGTTCCTAAGTTATGACCTGAAACTATAATTACATCATCTACCCTACCTGTAATTCGATAATATCCCACCTCATCACGAAGCGCTCCATCACCTGTAAAATACATATCATCGAATGCTGAGAAATACGTTTCCTTATAACGCTGATGGTTTCCCCATATAGTTCTTGCCATAGATGGCCAAGGATATTTTATGCACAATCTTCCGTCAACTTGATTTCCTTTTACTTCTTTTCCGTTTTCATCCATTAACGCTATTTGAATTCCTGGTAAAGGTAATGTTGCATAAGTTGGTTTTGTTGGAGTGATGTATGGTAATGGTGAAACCATTATCCCACCAGTTTCTGTTTGCCACCAAGTATCTACAATTGGGCTTTTCTTTTTACCTACATTATCGTTATACCAGTGCCACGCTTCTTCATTAATAGGCTCCCCAACCGTTCCTAAAACTTTTATTGAGGATAAATCGTGACTATCTACAAAATCCAAGTTTTCTTTTGCTAATGCTCTGATTGCTGTTGGTGCTGTATAAAATTGATTTATGTTGTGTTTTTCAACAATTTCCCAAAAACGACCAAAGTCTGGATAACTAGGAACACCTTCAAACATTACAGTTGTAGCTCCGTTTGCTAAGGGACCGTACACAATATAACTGTGCCCTGTAATCCAACCAATATCTGCTGTACACCAATACACATCGTTTTCTTTATAATTAAAAACATTTTTAAATGTATAAGCTGTGTACACCATATAACCAGCTGTAGTATGTAACATTCCTTTTGGACTTCCTGTTGAACCTGAAGTATATAAAATGAATAATGGATCTTCAGCGTCCATAATCTCTGGAACACAGTCTTGATAAGCTTCTTCTAGCAAAGGTTCTAACCACTTATCACGTCCTTCTTTTAACTTAATATCTGAATTAATTCTTTTGACTACTAATACATTTTCTATAGTAGGACAATTTTCTAATGCCTCATCAACAATACTTTTTAAATCAATTGTTTTAGCTCCTCTATAAGAACCATCTGAAGTAATTACCATTTTTGCTTCGCAATCATTAACTCTAGTAGCTAATGCTGTTGACGAAAATCCTGCAAAAACAACCGAATGCACTGCTCCAATTCGAGCACAAGCTAAAACTGAAATAGCCAATTCTGGAATCATTGGTAAGTAGATACAAACTCTATCTCCTTTTTTAATTCCATGGTCTTTTAACACATTAGCGAATTTACAAACACGTTTGTGTAATTCTTTATAAGATATATGTTCGGCTTCTTCATTTGGATTATTTGGTTCAAATAAAATGGCAGTTTTATCTCCTCTAATATGCAAATGACGATCTATACAGTTTTCTGTAATATTTAGTTTTGCTCCTTCAAACCATTTAAACTCAGTTTTCTCAAAATCATAGTCTAAAACGGTATCCCATTTTTTTCTCCAAACAAAGTGTTCTTCTGCTATTTCTTCCCAAAATAACTCTGGATTTCTTACGGACTTTCTATATACTTGAAAATATTCTTCTAGGTTTTTTACGTGGTAATTACTCATTCTTATACTTCTTTTATTTTAGCTTAAGCTACTAAAATAAATCATTTTTAATTGTTTATCAACTTATTAGTTCTTCTTCTTAAAACACATACTAATCTTCATCTTCTTGTTGCAATAATCGTGAATGCACGATAAAGCGAACTCCTAAAGGAATTTCTAATGAAAAACTTGATCCTCTTCCTTCAGTTATATCAATCGTTAAGTGCGTATGCTTCCAATATTCATATTGATCTTTATTCATATAAAAAGGAACTTCATCTAACACACCTAACAAAATATCACTTTCATCTAAATACATTTCATCTTTAGGAAAAATCATTGGAGACGAACCATCACAACATCCTCCACTTTGATGAAAAATCAATGCTCCATGCTGTTTTTTTAGTTTTTCAACTATTTCTTTTGCCGCTTCTGTTATTGCTACTCTTTGCATATTCTATTTTTAAATTATAAAATACTGGGCCTATATCAGCCCAGTATTTTCAAACAACTAAAAGAACCCTAACTTGTTTTTATCATACGATATCAACATGTTCTTAGTTTGACGATAGTGGTCCATCATCATTAAGTGGGTTTCTCTACCAAATCCTGATTTTTTATAACCTCCAAATGGTGCATGTGCTGGATATGAGTGATAACAATTAACCCAAACTCTACCTGCTTTAATAGCTCTTGGAATTTGATATAACTGATGTGCATCACGCGTCCAAACTCCTGCCCCTAATCCGTACATCGTATCGTTTGCTATTTCTAGCGCTTCAGCTTCATCTTTGAATTTTGTTACACATACTACTGGACCAAAAATTTCTTCTTGAAATACACGCATTTTGTTATGTCCTTCTAAAATAGTTGGTTTAATATAGAATCCATTCGCTAGTTCTCCCTCTAATTTATTAGCTCCTCCCCCGCATAATACTTTCGCTCCTTCTTCTTTTCCTATATTAATATAAGCTTGTATTTTTTCATATTGATCGTTTGATGCTTGTGCACCTACCATCGTATTTACATCGTACGGACTATTTTGAACAATAGCTTTTGTTCTTGCTACTACTCGCTCCATAAACTTATCATAAATATCCTCTTGTACTAAGATACGCGAAGGGCAGGTACATACTTCTCCTTGATTAAAAGCAAACAACACTGCACCTTCAATTGCTTTATCTAAAAATGCATCGTCTTCATCCATTACACTATTAAAGAAGATATTTGGAGACTTACCTCCTAACTCCATCGTTACTGGGTTTAAGTTTTTAGAAGCGTATTGCATAATTAACTGCCCTGTAGTAGTTTCTCCTGTAAATGCTACTTTATCTATTCTAGGGCTCGATGCTAATGGCTTACCTGCCTCTGGTCCAAAACCATGTATTACATTAATAACCCCAGGAGGAAAAACATCTGCTATTTTCTCCATTAAAAGTGTTGCTGATGATGGAGTTTGTTCTGCTGGTTTTAATATTACACAGTTACCTGTTGCTAGTGCTGGAGGTAGCTTCCATGACAACATTAAAAGAGGAAAATTCCAAGGAATAATTTGTCCAACAACCCCTAAAGGCTCTTTAATGTTCATTGATAAGGTATTTTGGTCAAGCTCGGTAGCACTACCCTCTTCTGCTCTAATTGCTGCAGCAAAATAACGCCAATGATCTGCTGCTAAAGGAACATCTGCATTTAATGTTTCTCGTATTGGTTTTCCATTATCACACGTTTCTACTAATGCAAACTCTTCTAAATTTGCCTCAATAATATCTGCTACTTTATTTAATAAAGATGCTCTCTCTGCAGCTGAAGTGTTCCCCCAGCTTTCTTTGGCTGCGTTTGCTGCATCCAATGCTAATTCAACATCTTCTTTTTGTGATCTAGGATATTTTGCTATAATGCTATTATCAATTGGAGATGTATTTTCAAAATATTCTCCTCCTAATGGAGACACAAACTTTCCATTGATAAAATTTGCATAAGTGTCTTTAAATTTTGGTTTCGTGTAACTCATAAAACTTTGTATTTTTGTTTTTTACTTAAATCAACTATCGAAATAACACTTCCTTAATTAACACATATTAAAAATGAATATTTCGTAATTTTTGTAAAATTAAAATATCATATAGTCAATATATTGAACGTATTTATTAAATTGTAACACATATCTATTATCTTAAAAAATACATAGATAGAATTTTGTACTATTGATTATGAACCATTTATTAAGTCGACATAAAGAAAGTAGAAAACTCACTACTTTAATTGAGAACAGAACTACGTATAATGCTGAATATGCTGAGTTGAATATTTTTGAGACTCATAAAAGTGCAGAGCAGATATCTTTAACTTTTGATTTTCCTGTTATTGCAAGTATGCTTACTGGAAAAAAAGTAATGCATTTAGAAGGTATGGAACCTTTTGATTTCTTTCCTGGTGAATCTGTAGTAATGCCGACTAACAAAGAAATGATTATCGATTTTCCTTTAGCTGAAAAGAATAATCCTACTCAGTGTTTGGCTTTAGGTATTGACTCTAATAAGATTGATGAGATAGTAGAAAAGTTTAATCATAATGTAGCTATTGAACGTGAAAACAATAATTGGAAGCTAAATGAAACTTCTTCTCACCTAGTACACAATACAGATATTAATCATTTAGTAGGACGTTTGGTACACACTTTTACTGAACAAAATAAGTCTAAAGACATTCTTCTTGATTTAATGATTCAAGAACTTATTGTGAGATTATTACAAACTAAGGCTAAAGCTTTTATCTTAAATGATCCTTCTGGCACGCTTACAGATACACGTATAGGAATGGTTATTAAGTTTATAAAAAACAATCTTACCAATAAAGATATTACTGTTGAATTGTTAGCTAAGAAAGCTTGTATGAGTACATCTCATTTTCATAAAAAGTTTAAAAACACCTTAGGAATTTCTCCTATTGACTATATAAACTCTGAAAAGATTAAATTTTCTAAGAAACTTATAAAACAATCTAAAAACCTGCGAATCTCTGAAATAGCTTACAAATCTGGTTTTAATAACATTAGCTATTTCAACAGACAGTTTAAAAAAATGGAGATGATTACTCCTCAGCAGTTTAAAAAGTCTTTTCTAAAAGAGTAAATCATCAACTTTTTTCAAAAAACTTTTATCGTTACATTTGTTTAATATGATGATATCTCTTTTTTTAGATGTTTTAAGTACTAATTGGTACATAATTTTACTTTTCTTTATCGTAGCTGTTCTATACTCCTCTGTAGGGTTTGGTGGAGGTTCTAGTTACTTAGCTGTCTTAGCACTTACTGGTTTACTTTTTACACAAATTAGAGCTACTGCTTTACTATGTAATGTAATGGTTGTTACGGGTAATGTTTTACTGTATATGCAACAAAAACAATATAACTGGAAAAAAGTTATTCCGCTTACTTTATTTAGCATTCCTATGGCTTTTTTAGGTGGCTATTTAAGAATAAGTCAAACTTTTTTCTTTATTCTCTTAGGTTTCACACTACTCTTTGCTGCTATTACCATGTGGATTTCTAACAAAGTAGTTACCAATAACAGTAAAACTAAAGATTTAAACTTGTCAAAAAATGCTGGTTATGGCGGAATCATTGGCTTTATTTCAGGAATGGTTGGTATTGGTGGTGGTATTTTCCTAGCTCCGTTACTTCATTTAACCAATTGGGATACTCCTAAAAAAATAGCTGCTACAGCAAGTTTTTTTATTTTGGTAAATTCAATATCTGGCTTGATAGGTCAGTATACAAATCCTGAGTTTTCTATTGATTGGACACTAACTTCTAGTTTGTTAATTACCGTTTTTATTGGCGGGCAAATTGGTAGTAGAATGAGTAATCAATTCTTTACTCCCTCTCAACTAAAAAAGGCAACCGCTATTTTGATTGCCTTTGTAAGTATTCGGATTTTAATTAAGTATTTATTCTAATTTCGCTTTTTAGCTCCTTTCATTGCCTTTAGCTTTGGTTATAGCTGTAGACATACCTTTTTCTTTTTTTATTCTGTTTTGAAAGATTGCTATTTTCTTTCCTTTTTTTTCTGAAAACTTATACGTGTAAAACCCGTCTTCAAAAGAAAACTCATTTGGTGAAGTTGGATAAATCTTAAATTTACTTGAACTCCCTTTTCTTTGACTATACAGTTGGTTATTTTCCATCGTAATTAAACGAATTCCTCCATCTTCAAATTTATAAGCACCTATCCATTTTTGCAACTCTTCTTTTGATAAAGAAACGGCATTATTACCTGAAGAAAAAGGTTTATTAATAGCCAAAGCTGCTATTTTTATAGTCAAAGCTGTTGGTGATTTACAACCACAATTAGAAAATACAATTACATACACATCTTCACTAGGTACATATACTCCCATAGATTTATATCCAGGAATTGAGCCACCGTGTTCCAAAGTTGGTACTCCGTTTATTTCGTTAAAACTCCAACCATATCCATAATTTATTTTCTTACCATTATTCAGTGTGTAATTGGTAAACGCTTTATCAATTGTTTCTTTTTTTACTAATGTATTATTACGAATGGCTGTTTGCCACTTTAACATATCATCTACATTAGACATGATTGAACCTGCTGCATAAGGTAATGTCATACTTATATATTGAGCATTTGAATATTCTCCATTTCTCTTTCGATAACCTGCTGCTCTGTTTTTAATTAATTTTGTATGGCTTCCGTAATAAGAAGAATTCATATTTAGCTTCTTAAAAATTTGTTCTTCAATAAATTTCGGATAACTCCTTCCACTTACTTTTTCAACAATATATCCTAAAATAAAATATCCAGAATTATTGTATTTATACTTTTCTCCTGGTTCAAAATCCATTGGCTCATTCTTAAAAAAATCAATAAATTTTAAAGGTTCTACATCTTTAGTTGTCACCTTTCCAAACTTTTGCATTGATGTATAACTTTTAATTCCCGATGTATGTGTTAATAAGTGATGAACAGTAATTTGTTTTCCGTTCGTTGGATAATCAGGTATAAACTTAGTTATATCATCTTCTAAACTTAGCTTACCTTCTTCTAAAAGCATTAATATTGAAACTGATGTAAATTGTTTTGTTATTGAACCTACTTCAAAAACATTTTCTGGCACCATATCCACATCAAGCTCTAAATTAGCTTTTCCAAAAGCTTTTCTATAAATAACATTTCCTTTTTTAGCAACCAAAGCTACTGCTCCGGTTTCATTACTTTTGAATTGTGTTTGTAAAATTTCATCAACCTTTGATGTCAAATTTTGAGCAGACACTAAACTTATTAATAAAAAGCAAAAAGAGAAGAGTAATATTTGTTTTAGTTGAATTCGGTTTTTCATTTGATTTGTTTTCATGATTATTACACTTAGGACGACATAAGCGAAAATAGGTTACATCATTTTTTACTAAAAACAAAAAAAAGCAACGTAAATACGTTGCCCTTTCATCCCCAAAACATAGATAACTATTTCTTAGCCTAACCAAGCATTCATCATCCACAATGTTTTTTCTTGTTCTGCTATAAAGTCACTCATCATTGAGTTTGTACCCTCATCTTCAGCTTTATCAGACAAATCAAGAATTGTACGTTCTATTTTTAATAATTCTGATAGTGAGTCAATAATTAACTTTACCGCTTCAACATCATTTGAAATATTTTTTCCTACTGGTACTCTTGATACACTAGTGTAATCTTCAAAAGTATGTAATGGCGTTCCTTGTAATGTTAAAATACGTTCTGCAATTAAGTCTACTTTTTCTTGTGCATCTGTATAAAATTCTTCAAACTTCATATGTAACTCAAAGAAGTTTTTCCCTTTAATATTCCAGTGTAACCCTCTTGCATTTTGGTAATACACTTGAAAATTTGCTAGTAATGTATTTAACTCGTTTACTAAGTTTTCGGTTTTTTGTTTATCTAATCCTAAAATTGTAGTTGACATATTGTTTTGATTTTAAGTTTTTTACTTTTTCTACTACAAATTTAGGGCAAGTTTTAACAGTTTTACTATAAAGGTAATCGATTGTTTTAATATCTTTATCGAAAATTATTATTGAAATGACTATAACACAATTAAAATATACACTAGCTGTTGCTGAATATAAAAATTTCACCATAGCGGCAGAACATTGCTTTGTTACACAACCAACGTTGAGTATGCAAATTCAGAAATTAGAAGAAGAATTAGATGCTAAGATTTTTAATCGCTCTAAAAAACCCATTGAATTAACTGAAGTTGGTAAGCGTATTGTAGACCAAGCCAAAGTTATTGTTGATGAGAGTAATCGTATTATAGATATTGTACACCAACAAAAAGGGTATGTTGGTGGTGAGTTCAGACTAGGTATTATTCCTACAATTATGCCTACGTTGCTTCCTATGTTTTTAAAAACTTTTAGCAAGAACTATCCTAAAGTTCAATTAGTTATTGAAGAGTTAACTACAGAGGAAATTGTTAGAAAATTAATGGATGGCTATATCGACGCTGCCATTGCTGCTACTCCATTAGAAAATGAAGCTATAAAAGAGCGTGTTCTATATTATGAACCTTTTGTTGGCTTGGTTCCTAGCGAACATCGTTTGTTTAAACAAAAGAAATTAAAAGTTGATGATTTAGAAGTTGATGATATTTTATTGTTAGAAGACGGACATTGTTTTAAAGACAGTGTAATTAATCTTTGTAGAACAAATAAAAGGAGTTCAACACATCACTTTCAATTAGAAAGTGGAAGTTTTGATACATTGATAAAGTTATCTAAAGACGGTTTAGGAATGACATTACTTCCTTACTTAAATACTTTGGACTTAAATGAACGAGACAAAACTCATTTAAGAGAGTTTGAAACTCCTTCTCCTGCACGTGAGGTTAGCTTGATTTATCATAAATCTCAATTAAAAATGCAATTGATAGAAGCTTTAAAAACTACAATTGATAGTGTTATTAGAGGTGCTATTGCTTTTAGTGATGTAGAAATTATAAGTCCACTTCAGAAAAAATAAACTTCTTTAAGCTAACATTTTAAATAACTGACCTAGCTATGGGATGGAAAATATCATGCGTAATTATTAACTCTAACAAAGAAGTAGAGAAAGAAAAACTCTTAAATAGTATCGGTTTTCATAATCTAAAAAAAATAGTTCCTAAAACGTTTGAAGAGGTTATGTTACCTCCAGATAATACCGTTTATATTACAAAATACAAAGGTAATTGGGTAATATGTGAACAAGAGTTGCCCATAAAATCATTTGAAGAAAACACTTCCAATGAGGAAAATACATTATCTGATTTTTTCCCTGATACTGAAATATGTTCTATTGCTCTTCAAAGCACTGTTAATTTTTGGGGGTATTCTCTTACTAAAAATAATCAAAAATTAAGAGTTAAAGGAGGAACATCAGAACTAGGCACTTTTATTGATTTCGGTAAACCTCTTAAAGAAGAAGAAAAACTATTATCTAAGTCAAAAATAGATGAAAATGGGAATAGACTTTATAATTTCGATGATTTTACTGAAGGGGAATTTACTGAAGATCAAGTAGGTGAAAATTTTGTATTTGAGTTATGTACAAGGTATTTTGGAAAGCAATTGGATTTAGATGATGAGCTATTATTTGATACTAATTTTGAAGGGTATAGTTTTTCAAAAACACCTACTAGCGTAAGAAAAATTTCTTCTCCTCTTGATAACTTAAATAAAAACACTCAACTAAATACAAAATTTCTAAAGTATCTATTATTTATAGTTGCAATAATCATTATACGCCTAATTCTAAAAAACACATAAAAAATCCCGCTATTAGCGGGATTTTTTATTTTTTATCGCTCAACGATTTAAAAACTATATTCTGATAATGGCTTTGGAAAATCTTCTGGATTTGCTGCTAAATGATAACGAGGGTCATCTACCGCCTCTTCAATAACATCTGCAAAAATCGGGCTTGCTTTATAAAGTAATACCTTACAATCTTCACTTAAATGTTTTAAGGTTACCTTTTTCCCTGCCTTTTGATATTTTTCTACTAATATAAAAATAGCTTCAATAGCTGAGTGATCAGAAATACGTGATTCTACAAAGTCAATCTCCACATTATCTGGGTCATTCTTAATATCAAATTTTTCGTTAAAAGCAGTAATACTTCCGAAAAATAAAGGACCCCAAATTTCGTAAACCTTAGTTCCATCTTGTTTAAAACGTTTTCTCGCTCTAATTTTTTTAGCATTTTCCCAAGCAAAAACTAATGCTGAAATAATTACTCCAACAAATACAGCAATTGCTAAATCAAAAATCACGGTTACCGCTGATACTATAATTAATACAATCGCATCTGATTTTGGTATCTTGTTCATAATTCTAAAGCTCGACCATGCAAATGTGTCAATTACCATCATAAACATTACTCCTACTAAAGCTGCAATAGGTACTTGTTCAATATATTTATCTGCAAAAAGGATAAAAATTAATAAAGTAACCGCCATCATAACTCCTGATAAACGTCCTCTACCACCTGCGTTAATGTTAATTACTGTTTGACCAATCATACCACAACCACCAGTTCCTCCAAACAATCCACTCAACATATTTCCAGCTCCCTGAGCTACACATTCTTTATTACCATCACCTCTTGAATCTGTTAACTCATCCACTAAATTCATCGTCATCAACGTTTCAATCAATCCAACTGAAGCAGCTAAAAAGGCATACGGTGCTATAAACTTTAAAGTATCTAAGTTGAATGGTAAATTACTCCAAAGTTCTGCTAAATTCATTTTTTTAGAAATTTCATCAAAACCATTTAAACCTGCTCCTCCACCATCTCTAATAAAATCTCCAACATTGATAGACTCTAATCCTCCAAAAATAGACACAAACGTAACAATTAAAATAGCTGTTAACGCTGCTGGTACTTTTGTTGTTAATTTAGGAAGCAACCATATAATTAGCATTGTTAACAATACTAACCCAATCATAGTATATAGTTTTGTTCCTTGTAAAGTAGATTTTACTACTCCACTATCTTTTACTGAATAGAATCCGTCATTTTCTATATTAAAAACAACCTTTTTTGTTTTAGCATCAAAAACTTGTGTATCTGATTTTACAAAAACTTCTTGATTTGTTTGATTGTTAATTACTGAATTTCCTTTGATTGAAAATAATGCAGCATTTGATACTAGATCTTGTACTTCATTATCTGCTATTTTATAAACCAGTTCTTTCGATTCGGTTTTACGCATGTTTTGCCCGAAAATATCTTTCTTATTTTCTTTAAACATTCCTAATTGCGCTATAAAAATAACTACTGCTAAACCGTTTACGAATCCCATCATTACTGGATGTGGAATTAACCTAACTAATTTACCTAGTTTAAAAACTCCTGCTAACACTTGAATAACTCCCATTAAAACTACAGCTGCTAGTAAATAGAAGTAACCCATATTTTCTACAGGTGTATCAAACAACAGTCCTTTTGCGTGTCCTTCTTGTATCATGTTTACAAAAATTACAGCCACAGCTCCTGCTGCTCCTGAAATCAAACCTGGTCTTCCACCAAAAATTGCTGAAACAATTCCTACAACGAAAGCTCCAAACAGTGCTACAATAGGACTAATTTGAGCCACAAAAGCAAAAGCTACCACTTCTGGTATCATCGCTAACGATACTGTAATACCTGCTAAAGAATCGTCTTTTATGTTAATCTTCTTACTTTTAATGTATTTCATCATAATTTCTAAGAGTCTTTTGTAAAAGTGCGCAAATGTAAAGATAATTTTATAGACCTAGTTTTACGTTTCATTAAGTTTAATTTTGTCAGCGTAAATTTTTGCCTTAATTTTGAACGTTGAACTATCAAACCAATTTGGTAGCAACAAATGAGCAGAAAAACACTACTTACTTCGAAAGAAATTGAAATCATTCTGCATCGATTAGCGTGCCAGTTAATCGAGAATCACAACGATTTTTCTAACACCGTTTTAATAGGATTACAACCTAGAGGTTCTTATTTAGCAAATCGATTGGCTAAATTATTAAGAGAGGAATATCATATTAAAGACTTAAAATTAGGTTTGTTAGATATTACTTTTTATCGTGATGATTTTCGCAGAAGAGAAGAACCATTAGAAGCCACTTCCACACAAATTGACTTTTTAATTGAAGGAAAACAGGTGGTTATTATTGATGATGTATTATTTTCAGGAAGAAGCGTTAGAAGTGCTTTAACAGCACTACAATCGTACGGAAGACCTGATAATATTGAGTTATTAGTATTAATTGATCGTCGTTTTAGCCGTCATTTACCAATTCAACCTAATTATAGAGGAAGACAAGTAGATGCCATCAATGAAGAAAAAGTAGTTGTTAACTGGCAAGAAACTCATAAAGAAGATACAATTTACCTTGAACCCAAGCCCTCAAAGCTTGATTAGTTATGATTAAAAAAACAAACTAAAATGAAGCAGTTAAGTGTTGAACATTTATTAGGAATCAAATACCTTAACAAAAATGACCTTGAGCTTATTTTTGAAACTGCTGCTCATTTTAAAGAAGTCATTAACCGACCTATAAAAAAGGTTCCTTCATTACGTGATATTACAATTGCTAATTTATTTTTTGAAAATAGCACACGTACAAAACTTTCTTTTGAATTAGCTGAAAAGCGTTTATCTGCAGATGTTATTAATTTTTCTGCAGGACAATCTTCAGTAAAAAAAGGAGAAACTTTAATTGATACTGTAAACAACATTTTATCAATGAAAGTTGATATTGTTGTAATGCGTCATTCAAATGTAGGAGCAGGAATTTTCTTATCAAACCATGTAGATGCTAAAATTATTAATGCTGGTGATGGTACACATGAACACCCAACCCAAGCATTATTAGATAGTTTTTCTATGAGAGAAGCTTTAAATAGCGACTTAAAAGGAAAGAAAATTGTAATTGTTGGTGATGTCTTACATTCACGTGTAGCTTTATCAAACATATTCGCTTTACAACTACAAGGCGCTAAAGTAAAAGTTTGTGGACCAAGTACTTTAATTCCTAGATACATTTCTAGTTTAGGCGTTGAAGTAGAAACAAACCTTAAAAAAGCTTTAGAGTGGTGTGATGTTGCTAATGTATTACGTGTACAACATGAACGTATGGATATTAAATATTTTCCATCAACTAGAGAATACACACAACTTTTTGGTATTAACAAAGAAATATTAGACAATCTTGGTAAAAAAATTGTCATTATGCACCCTGGACCTATTAATAGAGGTGTAGAACTAACAAGTGATGTTGCCGACAGTGATCAATCAATTATTCTAAATCAAGTAGAAAATGGAGTTGCTGTTCGTATGGCAGTTATTTATTTGTTAGCACAACAAATAAAAAGATAGTCATGAACATAGTAGATAAAACTGATTACACTTTAATTACTTCTGATGAGAAAACATTTTCTAGTTTCTTAGAAAACTTTGATAATGAATATGTAAACCTTACAGGAAAAAACCTGATTATTGTAATTTCAGAAGAATTTAATGCCCCTAACAAAAATATTTTGCTATTTTTGAGATACGCGGAACAACATCAGAACAATGGCACATCTTTTGTAGTTGTGTCTAAAGATGTTACTATTGATGATTTTCCTGATACCTTTAACATTGTTCCTACATTAGTAGAGGCAGAAGATGTTATAGAAATGGAAAACATTCAACGTGATTTAGGTTTTTAACCTTATATTTTTAAATAATTATCCATCCCCTAAATGATAATTTATGGTAAAAAAAATACTATTTATAACTTTTTTCTTAGCTATTTCCGTTGGTTTTTCTCAAGAAAAATCAATTGAGAAGTTAGTAGCATCCCCTAACCCTTTTACTAATAATACTACTATTTATTTTAATGCAAAACACGATCAAACAGTTATCTTAACTGTTAGAAATGTATTAGGTAAAACTGTTTATAATAAAGAGCTTAAAGTGGTTAAGGGACGTAACTCTTTTCCGTTTCAACGTAACGACTTAAACTCTGGAATGTACATTTATGCAATACAAAGTAATAAAGAGATAATTTCAAAACGCTTTGTAATTAAATAAATGAGTTTACACTTAACTGTTTTAGGTTGTCATTCTGCTACACCAAGAGCTAATGCCTACCCAACCTCTCAATACCTAGAAATTAACAATCGTCATTTTTTAATTGATTGCGGTGAGGGTACACAACGTCAAATGAGAAAGTATAAAGTTGGTTTTTCAAAAATCAACCATATTTTCATTTCTCATTTACATGGTGATCACTTTTTTGGTTTGGTTGGACTTATTGCCACTTTTGGCATTCTAAACAGAGAGAAAGAACTACATATTTACGGACCAAAAGGTATTAAAGAAGTTACTACACTTCAATTAAAGGTTTCTAAATCGTGGACTAAATATCCTATTATTTTTCACGAATTAGAATCTAAAGAAAGTGAACTCATTTTTGAAGATGATAAAGTTTCTGTTAGAACTATCCCTTTAAATCATAGAGTGTATACTAATGGTTTTTTATTTACCGAAAAACCAAAACTTAGAAAATTACATATTGAAAATATTCAGCAATACAATGAAATAGAGACTTGTGATTTTCATAATATTAAAGCTGGTAAAGACTTTACACTCTCTACGGGAGAAGTGGTTCCTAATAAAGAATTAACCATTGACCCTCCTAAACCTTTAAGTTTTGCCTTTTGTAGTGATACTGCCTATAAGCCAGATATTATTCCTATAATTAAAGAGGTAGACTTATTATATCATGAAGCTACATTTTTAAAAGATAGAGAAGATTTGTGCGATAAAACAAAACACTCTACTGCTGAACAAGCTGCTTCTATTGCTAATCAAGCAAACGTAAATAAGTTAATTATTGGACATTATTCTAGCAGATATAAAAACATTAATGATTTTAAAATTGAAGCTCAAACAGTTTTCAAAAACACTGAATTAGCAGAGGCAGGAAAAAGATATAGTACTAATTCTTTTCCTGTTGAAGTTCTAAATTAATACTGCTTTGTTGATAGGAGTACTAAAGTACAAGCTATTTCGCTCTCAATCTCATTTTCTTTTAACAACTCTATAAACTCAATATTTTCAGTTCCAGGATTAAAAATTACTCTGCGAGGTTGTAGATTAATTATATACTCATAATACAATTTCTGACGCTCTGGATTTAAGTATAATGTTACAGTATCAATATTTTTTAAAAAAATATTTTCTGTTTCAATGGCTACATCTCCAACATTTCCTTTTTGTAACCCAATTGCTACAGTTTCTATATCATTATCTCTTAACTTTTTAATAGCAATATTAGAGTATCTAGAAGGCTTTAAAGAGGCTCCTAGCACCAAAGTACGTTTTTTCATTTTCTGTTAATAATACGTTAAACTCTCTTAAACTGAGTAACAAAGTTAGACAATTAAGAGTCTATTAAGCACCAAAACAATTCAAAAACAACAAAAATGAAAAACATATTACTAATACTTTTAGCTGTATTTACTACAAGTATTTATGCACAAATGCCTAAAAGTAGCCTACCTAAACCAGGAATTATTACTGGTAAAGTAGTCGACCAAGCAACCAAGCAACCTCTTCCCTATGTTAATATAATAATCAAAGATGCTGCCAAAAAAATTATTACTGGTGGAATTACTGATGACAACGGATTATTTTCTATAAAAAATATTCCTGAAGGAAATAGTATTGTAGAAGTCCAGTTTATAGGGTATAAAACTTTTTCAAAGCCAGTTACTGTAAGTCGTAAATCAAGTAAAGTTAATTTAGGAATCATCTCTCTTGAAGAGGATAGTACTACTCTAGATGAAGTAGAAATTCGTGCAGAAACTTCTTCTGTTACTCAAAAAGTAGATAGAAAAGTAATAAATGTTGGTAAAGATTTAACCTCAGCAGGCGCTACTGCTTCTGAGTTGCTAAACAATGTACAATCTGTAAGTGTTGATAGCCAATCTGGAAACATTAGCTTGCGTGGTAATGAGAACGTACGTGTATTAGTTGACGGAAAACCTACAAACATTCCTGCTTCTGAATTATTAAAACAAATCCCTTCTACATCAATTAAAAGTGTTGAGTTAATTACCAACCCTTCTGCTAAATATAATCCTGAAGGAATGAGTGGTATTATCAATATAATTCTTAATAAAAATGCCAACATGGGTTTTAATGGTTCTATAAATACAGGTGTTGAAGCTGGACATTATGTTCGTTACAACGCTTCAACAAATATGAACTATAAAACAGGAAAAGTTAACTTCTTTGGAAACTATGGATTCAATGGTGGAGATCGCTATAACTTTGGTTATGTAAATAGACCTGGAGTTAACAACCAAGACTTTGTTTTTATTAATGACAATGAATCTCATTTATTTAAAATTGGAGCAGACATTTATTTAGATGATAAAAACACCTTATCTCTTTACACTACTCAAAACTGGTTTGACAGTAATGCTAGCGGACGTGCTATAATTACAGATAATAATGGTGATTTAATAGAACATTCTCCTAACACACAAACAAATGAAAGTCATAATCAAGCTTATAATGTAAACTTTAAACATGATTTTGAAAAAGAAGGGCACAATATAGAGTTTGAAGCTAATTTCTCTAAAAATGACACACCTAGCTTTTTAGAAAATCGTTTCTTAGAAAACTCACAACCAGATTATTTCAATGACATCAATAATAAAAGAAAAAGCACTCTATTAAACTTAGACTATACAAATCCTATTTCTAAAAATGGAAAATTAGAATTAGGCTTAGAGTATAGAGTTAATAATACTGACAATACTAACTTAACAACACAAGCTAATTTTAATAACTCTTCTTTTAGTTACGATAGAGACATTTACTCTGCTTATGCTAACTACGGGCATAAATTTGGTAAGCTTACTATGCAGTTAGGTGCACGTTTAGAGCAGTATAAAATAAAAGGAGTGTTTAATCAAGAAGGTGAGCCTACAGAAACTGTTACAGATGATATCTTTAGTGTATATCCATCAGCTTTTCTTACCTATAATCCTTCTGAAAAGAATCAATTTCAATTAAGTTATAGTAAAAGAGTTGATAGACCAGGAATACAACAAGTAAACCCTATTAGAGAATGGAGTACTCCATTAATTACTTCGGTAGGTAACCCTGATCTTGTTCCTCAATTTACAAACTCAGTAGAATTTAACTATACAAGAAAAATAAAAGGCGGGTCGATAACTCTAGGTAGTTTTTACAGAAATATTAACGATGTAATTAATAGAGCTACATATAAAGATCCAAGTGATGCTAATGATGTGAGACAAATATTAACTTTTGCTAATTTCGATGACACAGATGCTTATGGTTTAGAATTCTCTGTAAACTATAAAATAGCTAAATGGTGGAGAGCTAATGCTAGTATGGACTACTATTCTCAAAAACAATTTGGAACCACTGATTTTAGCGACCCTAACGCTTCTACTACCGAAGTTAAAACAGACATTTTTAACGCACGTATAAGTAATAGTTTTACAGTATCTAAAAAGTTACGTTTACAATTATTTGCAATGTACAGAGGCCCAAGAGAAGACATTCAATGGAACGTAGATCCTATGAAAATGGTTAACATTGGTGCTAACTATAGTATTCTTAAAGGGAAAGGAAATATTACCCTTAGAGTAAATGATATCTTTAACGATATGAGATTTAAATTTAACTCTGAAAGACCTTTTGTTCAAAATGGACGTTTTAAATGGGAAAGCAGAACAGCTTATATTGGATTTAACTATAGGTTTGGTGGAGGAAAAAACAAAGCCCGCTCTCGTAAACAACGTGATAATAATGAAAAACAAGGAGGCGGAGGTTTCTTATAAAATAAGTTTTTAATTAATTATTTGAAAAAAACGAAGTATTTAACTTCGTTTTTTTATTTTAGCGCAATTTCATTCCCTTCAATATATGAAAAGATTGCTAATATTAATTTTATTTCTAGGCACTTATTTTTGTCAAGCACAAAATTTACGGCTTACCGGAATCGTTTTAGATAAAAAAAATAATCAACCACTACCTTTTGTCACAATTACTTGTAAAAATACTTCTAACCAAATACTAACAGGTAGCATTTCTGATGAAAAAGGTAATTTTAAAATTGAAAAACTTTCTAAAGAGAGTTTGCTCTTAACTTTTCAATTTATTGGTTACAAAACTTTTGAAAAGAAAATTGACTTAAAAAAGAATAGTAAAATAGGAACAATTTTTCTTGAAGAAAATACTACTCAATTAGATGAAGTTGAAATACAAGGAGAAACTTCAACTATTATTCAAAAAATTGATAGAAAAGTTATTAATGTAGGTAATGACTTAACTACTGCTGGAGCTACTTCATTAGAAATGCTTGAAAACATTCCTTCAGTAGATGTTAATCAACTTTCGGGAACTGTAAGTCTACGTGGTAATGAAAATGTTAGAGTTTTAGTGAATGGAAAACCTTCCAACATAAATACAGCTCAATTATTAAAACAAATACCATCTAACTCTGTAAAAAGTGTTGAAATAATTACAAACCCTTCAGCTAAATTTACACCAGAAGGCATGAGTGGTATCATCAATTTAATTCTTAAAAAGAATACAAAAATTGGTTTTAACGGAAGTTTATCAGCCGGAGCAACTCAAAGTAGAAATCTAAGACCCGAACTTTCCTTAAACACAAACTATAAAACAGGTATAACTAATTTTTACCTAAACTATAATACAAGTTGGGGAGATTATGAAACCTTTAACGATTTAAAAAGATCCGACATCAACTTAACCCAAGATATTGACTTTTTGAGTAACTCAAAGAATCACAATATTAAATTTGGTGTAGACATAGATGTTACTCCTAAAAGTATATTATCTATGTATACTTCTCTAAATTTTGATAATAATAGTTTAGCTACCAATACTCTTGTCCATGAAAACAACTCACTAGTTTTTAATAACAAAAGTTTTTCTGATTATGACCAAAAGGACAAAACTTATAACATTGATTATGTCTACAATTTTGATGATAAGGGTCAGAATTTAGAAATTGAACTCAACCATTCTCTCACAAGAAATCCTGAAAAAACTATTAATGAAGAACTTATCAATCCTAATTCAAAAGAATATAATTACACAAACAACATTAAAGATACACGAAAGTTATGGTTATTAAATATTGATTATGTAAAACCTATAAAATCTGGAAAATTAGAACTAGGATTTGAATTTAGAAAACAAGATTTTTATAATTTAATACTTACTGATAGAGAACACATAAATAATTCTACTGCTCTTGAACCCGTAGGAAATACAACTCTAAATTATGACAAAAATATTTATTCAGGATATCTAAATTTTAACAAGGAGTTCAAAAAAATTTCAATTCAAGCAGGTATAAGATTAGAACAATTTAATTTAGATGCTCTTTTTTCGAATACTGAACAAGGAAACACCATTTTAAAAAATAATATTTTTAATTGGTATCCTTCAGCATCAGTTCTATACAGCTTTACTGAAAAAGATAAGTTACAATTTGCTTATAGTAGAAGAATTGACAGACCTTCAGCTTACCAAGTAACTCCTATTCAAGAATGGTTTTCGCCTCTAACTATATCAAGAGGAAACCTTAATTTACAGCCTCAATTTACAAACTCTCTAGAGCTTAATTATACCAAAACAATTACAAAGGGCTATATATCGTTCGGAACATTTTATCGAAGAACAAATGATAAAATTGGTCGATTATTACAACAAGATGAACAAACTCCAGACAGAATCATTACTTCATTTACCAATTACGATTATGCCGATAGTTATGGTATTGAACTTTCTGCTAGTCTTAAACCAACCAAATGGTGGACGTTAAATCCTTCTTTCGAAACTTACATTCAAGACTCTCAAGGTGTTTTAAACGGTAACTTTGAAACGGTAAAAAACACCTTAGTAAAAGGACGTATAAGTAACTCTTTTAAAGCTTCAAAAAAACTGAGTTTCCAATTATCAGGTATTTTTAGAGGTAAAAGTGAAAATATTCAATACACAGTACAACCATATACAATGATTAATGCTGCAGCTAGATTAAAGATATTAAACGGTAAAGGAAGTATTACCTTGAGAGGTTCTGATATTTTTAATAATGTAAACTTTGATTACACATCAAATAATCCATTTATGCAAAAAGGAAAATACATCTTAGAATACAACTCAGTTTACCTAGGTTTTTCTTATAATTTTGGAAGTGGAAAAAATAAGAGTAAAAGTAGAAAGTACAGAGACGATAATGAATCTCAAGGAGGTATGTTTTAATAAAACATCTAGAACATTAATTATATACCTAAAACACTTAGCATTGGCACTTCTATCAAATATTGAATCTACCTCATAAATATTCTATTATTAACATAACATTTGGTTTTAGTAAACAAAATTACTATTTTGGTCAATAAATAAAATTAAAAAATGATGAAAAAAAAAGTAACAACTTTAGGGAGACAACTAAGTATTAATGAAAAAAAACAGGTTAGAGGAGCATACACCGATGATATTTGTTGCAAAAAACCAAGACTTGTTGTTTGTGAATGCAAAGATGACAATGATTTTGATAGAATTCAATAAGGATTAATCATTAATTAAATACAAAAAAATAGCTCTTATAAAATCAAAAAACTATTTTTAATAAAAATACCTAAACCCGAAGTCATAAAACTTCGGGCTTTTTATTTTATATACAGTAAGTAAAATTACCAACGAATCACTACTGATCCCCAAGTAAATCCACTACCAAAAGCAGCCAACACTACTAAATCACCTTCATTTATTTTTCCTTTTTCCCAAGCTTCTGTCAATGCTATGATAACTGAAGCAGCAGTAGTATTACCATACTTCATAATATTATTATATACTTTATCATCAGACAACTGGAATTTCTTCTGAATAAATTGTGCAATACGTAAGTTTGCTTGATGAGGAATTAACATATCAATGTCTTCTTTTTGCAAACCGTTAGCTTCTAAACCTTCCATAATAGCTTCTGAAAAACGAACTACTGCATGTTTAAATACAAATTGTCCATTCATATATGGATAATATGAAGTATCATCAGGGTCGTTTTCTTCAATAATAGTATCAACCCATCTTCCTGTTGATGGTCCTATTAATGCCAATTCTTTAGCATGCTTTCCTTCCGAATGTAAATGAGACGATAGAATTCCTTTTCCTTCTTCTTCACTACGAGATAAAACTGCTGCTCCAGCACCATCACCAAAAATTACAGTCACTCCCCTACCTCTAGTAGATTTTTCTAAACCTCCAGAATGATTTTCAGATCCAATTACCAAGATATTCTTATACATTCCAGTCTTAATAAACTGATCAGCAACAGACATTGCATAAATAAACCCAGAACATTGATTACGAACATCTAATGCTCCAATAGTAGGCATATCTAACAAGTCTTGAATTTGTACTCCTCCTCCAGGGAAATATAATTCAGGACTCAACGTAGCAAAAACAATAAAATCTATATCATCTTTTGTTAAACCAGCACGCTCTATAGCTATTTTAGCTGCTTTGGCACCCATAACTGATGTAGAGTCATCAGATGTTTTTGGATCAATCCAACGACGTTCTTTAATACCAGTTCTTTCTTGAATCCATTCATCACTCGTCTCCATGAACTGAGTCAAGTCATCGTTAGTCACTACGTTCTCAGGAACATAATAACCTAATCCTGTAATTTTTGAGTTATACATATTTTTTTATGTTGATTATTTTGTTGTTAACAAATTAAAAGCCTGTAAAAGTATGAATTTTATATAATTCGTACAAAAAGTGTCATCTTGTCACTATTTTTTATTTGGTATTTTTTTTGACTATTCATTCAACAGAAAATAATATCAATTAAAAATATATACTTATGAGTAAAGGAAACATTAATGTATCGGTAGAAAATATATTTCCACTGATTAAAAAATTCTTGTATTCTGATCACGAAATCTTCTTACGTGAGTTAATTTCTAACGGAACAGATGCTACTACTAAATTAAAACACCTTATTTCAATTGGTGAAGCAAAAACTGAATTAGGTGATGCTAAAATTGAAATTAGTATTGATAAAGAAGCAAAAACCTTAACTATAAAAGACCAAGGTATTGGTATGACAATGGATGAGGTTGAAAAATACATTAATCAAATTGCCTTTTCTGGAGCTGAAGAGTTCTTAGAAAAGTATAAAGATGATAAAAACGAGACAGGCGTTATTGGTCATTTCGGGTTAGGTTTCTACTCTGCATTTATGGTTGCTGATAAAGTTGAAATCTTTACCAAATCATTCAAAGATGAGCCTGCTGCTCACTGGGTTTGTGATGGTTCTCCTGAATATACTTTAGTTGAACATGACAAAGCTGACAGAGGTACAGAAATCGTATTACACATTGCTGAAGATTCTACAGAGTTTTTAGAAGAAGGTAAAATTCGTGGATTACTAACTAAGTACAATCGTTTTAACCAAGTACCAATTAAGTTTGGAACCAAGAAAATAAACGATCCTGACTTCACTCCTCAAACTACAAAAGACGAAGATGGTAAAGAAGTAACGGAACCTCACAAACAAATTGAAGTTGATAACATCATCAACAATACTGAGCCAGCATGGACTAAAAAACCAGCAGATTTAGAAGATGAAGATTATAAAAACTTCTACCGTGAGTTATATCCAATGCAATTTGAAGAGTCTTTATTCCACATTCACTTAAATGTAGATTATCCATTCAACTTAACAGGAATTTTATACTTCCCTAAGTTGACACAGAATTTGGATATGCAAAAAGACAAGATTCAATTATACCAAAACCAAGTATTTGTAACAGATAATGTAGAAGGAATTGTTCCTGATTTCTTACAAATGTTAAAAGGTGTAATTGACTCACCAGATATTCCTTTAAATGTTTCTCGTTCTTATTTACAAGCTGACGGAGCTGTTAAAAAGATTTCTGGATATATCACCAAAAAAGTAGCTGATAAACTTTCTTCTTTATTCAAAAACAACCGTGAAGACTTTGAGCAAAAATGGAACGATATCAAGGTTATTATTGAATACGGAATGTTATCAGAAGAAAAATTCTTTGATAAAGCAAAGAAGTTTGCCTTATATCCAACTGTTGATGGTAAATTCTTTACGTTTGATGAATTAGTTGAGAAAACTAAAGATACTCAAACTGATAAAGACGGAAATCACGTTGTTTTATATGCTGCACACAAAGATGCTCAACACAGTTATATTGAAGAAGCAAAAGCTAAAGGATATGAAGTATTATTATTAGATTCTCCTATTGTTCCGCATTTAATGCAGAAGTTAGAAACTGAATCTGGTGATGCCAAAGTACAGTTTAAACGTGTAGATGCTGACCATGTTGATAATTTAATTAAGAAAGATGACACTGTAATTTCTAAACTTTCTGACGAAGAAAAAGAGAAATTAAAACCAGTTATCGAAGGCGCTGTAAACAACTCTAGCTACACAGTACAATTAGAAGCTATGGACTCTAGTGCTTCTCCTTTCTTAATTACCGTACCAGAATTTATGCGTCGTATGAAAGAAATGAGTGCTACTGGTGGTGGAATGATGGGAATGGGTAACATGCCAGAAATGTACAACTTGGTAGTTAACACCAACCACGAGTTAGTATCAGAAATTTTAAATGCTGATGAAGACAAGCAAAAACAATTAGTATCACAAGCTTTTGATTTAGCTAAACTATCTCAAAACCTATTACATGGTGAAGAGTTAACAAACTTTATTAAACGTTCTTACGAATTAATTAAATAATGACGAATCGTCATAGATAAATTAGAACCCTCTTTCTAAAAAAAGGAGGGTTCTTTTTTTATAGTTGTCACCACAATGTTTATCCTACAACTAATAAATCATTTTACTACACCATTTAAATGCTATAAAAATTACAGGTAATTAACATTTAAAATCCCTTAATCATAAGCAAAGACTTTTGTTTTACAGTAAAATAAAAAAACGGAAGTTTCGTTTTAAACTGAATTAATTACTAATACCAATTAATAAAATCAATTATAGTTTACTATCTAACTAAAAAGGTATCTTCAACAAACTCAAAAAAAAGAAAACCACCATACTTATTACTTATATATACTTTTTTATAGTAATTTCCTTGGATATTAAACACCTTAAAAATAACACTAATTATAAAATTGTTTTTAACAAAAAAGAAAAAACCAAATGCTAGTATATCGAAAATCAACTATATCTCTACTTCTATTTTTATCTCAATTTTTATTTACCATTAGCTGTATATCAAATGACTCTATACATGTTAAGCTTATAAAAGAAATAAAAAAGAACAATGCTGATATCAGCGTAATTAAAAAGATAATTAAAAACGGGGCTAACGTAAATTATGAAGACGATTTACAAAATACTTCTTTGCATTGGGCATCATATAAAGGTCATTTAGAAATTGCTGAATACCTAATTAAATCTGGAGCTTTAATAAACAAAGTGAATAAAAATAATTTTACTCCATTAACAAATGCCATAAAAAATAAACATAAAGAGCTTGCTAAGATGCTTATTTTAAAAGGATCAAACGTAAATGAACCTAAAGAAAGCTTTTTAAAACCATTATCCTTAGCCATTGATAAAGGTTATATTGAACTTGTTGGTTTAATACTTTCAAAAGGTGCAGAAATTAATCATATTGATAAAAACAACTATACTCCTCTTTTATTGGCCGTTGAATCCAATCAATTAAATATAGTTGAACTATTAATTAATGCTGGAGCAGATATTAACTTAGTTGCTAAAATTTCGCCACTTTCTATGGCAGCTAGACAAAATTATAAATCTATAGTTAAATTATTACTTTCAAAAGGTGCTTCAGTAAATTTAACTGGCAAACTTGGTTTATCTCCCCTTTATATGGCTGTGTATAACAATAATTCAGAAATTATAAAAATATTGATTGAGGCTGGAGCAGATCTCAATTTATTAGATAGATTAGGTGAATCTGTTCTATACAGAACCGTTTCTCAAAACCAAAAAGAAATTGTAAAATTATTACTTGAAAAAGGTGCAAACGTTTTATTGAAATATAAGTCAAATAAAGATACAGCATTAATGATCGCTGCAGAAAATGGTTATTTAGATATTGTAAAACTCTTGGTTTTACATAAAGCCCCCATAAGAACAATTAATTTGATGGACAACACAGCTTTATTTTTAGCAACTCAAAATAATCACTTAGAGATCGTTCAGTTTTTAACTAAACAATCAGCAGATATAAACAAACAAAATATGTTTGGTGAAACTCCTATTTCTAAAGCAGCAGAAAAAGGTTATTTAGAAATTGTAAAATACTTGATTAAATCTGGCGCCGATATAAATATACCAAGGTTAGACAAACAAACGCCCTTACATTTAGCAATAAGAAAAGGCCATGATAAAGTAGCTAGTTATTTAATTAACAACAATGCTAATATAGAAGCTGTTAGTAATGATGGAGAAACTCCTTTATATCTTGCTATAAATAATTCGAGATTAAAAATTGCAGAACAACTTATAACTGCTAAAGCCAATGTAGACACATCAACTACTGAAGGTCAACCTCTTATACATACTGCTGCATACAAAGGAAATTTACAGATTTTAATACAATTAGTTAATGCCGGAGCTGATGTACACTCAGTTGAAGAATACTTTAAGATGACTACACTCCACTCTGCTATATTTTCAACAAAAATAGAAGTAGTGAAATACCTTCATAAAGCTGGAGTAAATCTAGATAAAACTAGTAAAAATGGAAGAACAGCTCTTCATTTTGCTTGTATTACAAACCAAAAAGAAATCGTAAAATATTTACTTTCTGTTGGTGCAGACACTACTATTAAAGATGATACAAAAAAACTAGCTATAGATTTAACAAATGATTCAGAAATAAAAAAACTCTTTAAATAAATTATTCAAAAACCTCTTTGTAAAAACAGAGAGGTTTTTTACTTTTCAATTATCTACAAAAAACATTAGCTTCGTTTCACTTAAAAAACTAATATCAATTTAAAACTATGACACATATTATTTGCTTTGGAGATAGTATTACCAGAGGTGAAAATGATAATGAAAAAGGTGGCTGGACAGATCGTTTGAAAGCTTACTGCATGGAACTTTTTCTAAAAAACAGAAAAGATGAAATTTGTGTTTTTAACATGGGAATTGGTGGAGAGACAACAGAAGGTCTAATTAAACGATTTGTAAATGAATTCGATACAAGGCTTTTAAAAGACGGAAATAATATTGTTACTCTAGCTTATGGTGCCAATGATATAGCTTCTTTAAATGGTAAAAACGCTGTTTCGATAGAAAAGTTTCGTGATAATCTCAACTTGTGTATTGACCATGCCTTAAAACACAATGCTACGGTATATTTAATCAATATACTTCCAGTCATAGAAGATGATAATAATACTAAAAAGAGGTCTTTAAAAGACATTTTAAGATACAACGATGCATTGTTATTAATAGCACAAAAACAAAACATTAATCTTATTGATGTACATAGCAAATTTGATATTACTAAAGAGAATTTACTCACCTACGATGGTGTTCACCCTAACGCTGAGGGACATGAAAAAATATCCAATATAATTAAAGAATCTATTTTACCTAATCACGATTAACAATCTACCCCTCTCTTTTTCTTTTTGGTATATTTGTTCACATTCAAAAATATAACCATGAAGAAAATCCTCTTAACCATAGTAGCTACAGCTACTTTCCTAGTTTCTTGTAAGCAAGAAAAAAAGGAAGTAGTAAGCATTCCTACTACAGAAAATACTGAATTCAATCAGTTATTAAAAGATTACAACGAAGGTAAACTACGATTAAATCCTGTAAGTGCGACTTTTGCAGGTGATAATCGTTTTAACGACCAGTTTCCTAATACGTTGTCTGATAAATATCAAGCAAAAAGTAATGAGTTTTTCAAAAATTATAAAGAAAAACTTAACAACTTTAAAGACGCTGACTTAAACGAAAGTCAACAAATGAGCAAAGCTGTTCTTGATTGGGATTGTGATATGGCATTGGCACAAGCTAGCTATAAAAATGATTTACTAATGCCAATCAACCAAATGTGGACAATTAACCTTACCATGGGACAATTAGCAAGTGGTAGTAGCGCACAACCTTTTAAAACAGTTGAAGATTACGACAATTGGTTAAGCAGATTAGACAAATACAATACTTGGTTACAATCGGCTAAAGAACGTATGCAGCAAGGAATGAATGAAGGGTATGTGTTACCTAAATCATTGATTAAAAAAGTAATTCCACAGTTTGAAAGCTTAACAATTGTAAAAACTTCTCCTGAAGGAATTACAGATTTTTCAGAGCATTTATTTTATTCTCCAATAAACACTTTACCAGCTGATTTTTCTGATGCTGATAAAACAAGGTTGACAGAAGCCTATAGCAACATGTTGAATGATAAATTAATTCCGTCATTCAAAGCCATGTATGAGTTTTTAAACTCAGACTATTTAGCTGCTGGTAGAGAAAGTAGTGGTATTTCTGATATTCCTAATGGAAAAGCATACTACCAACATGCTATTAAAAATTATACCACTACCAATATGAATGCTGATGAAATTCATGAATTAGGGTTGAAAGAAGTTGCTAGAATTTTGGCAGAAATGGAAAAAGTAAAAGCACAAGTAGGTTTTGAAGGAAGTTTAAAAGAATTCTTTGATTTTGTTCGTAACAACAAGGAGTTAATGCCATATACTGAGCCACAACAAATCATTGATAATTTTAATGCGATTCACGAAAAAATGAAGCCACAATTAGAAAAGTTATTTGGTAACAAACCAAAAACTCCTTTTGTGGTAAAACAAACTGAAAAATTCAGAGAAGCTTCTGCAAGTGCTGAATACAACCCTGGTTCATTAGATGGAACACGTCCTGGAGTTTTCTACACCCCTATTCCTGATGCAACTAAATACAATGTATTTTCTGATGAAGCGTTGTTTTTACACGAAGCTATCCCTGGTCATCACTATCAAATTTCATTAACACAAGAAAATGAAGATTTACCCGATTTTAGAAAAACGTTATGGTACAGCGCTTATGGTGAAGGTTGGGCGTTATATACTGAGAATTTAGGTAAAGAATTAGGTTTATACACAGACCCATATCAATACTTCGGAATGTTAGGTATGGAAATGCACCGAGCTATTCGTTTGGTAGTTGATACAGGAATCCATGCTAAAGGTTGGAGTCGCGAAAAAGCAATTCAATATTCATTAGATAACGAAGCTGAAGGTGAAGCTAGTATTATCTCTGAAATTGAGCGTTATATGGCGAATCCTGGACAAGCGTTATCTTATAAAATAGGGCAATTGAAAATCCGTGAATTACGTGCAAAAGCCAAAAAGGAATTAGGCGATAAATTCGATATTAAAGAATTCCATAATCAGGTTTTAGAGACAGGATGTATTCCTTTAGCGCTATTAGAAAACAAAATTGACAAGTGGATTGCTTCTCAAAAGTAATCTCATTACTTTAATAAAAAATAAAAATCCGCTTTGATAACTCAAAGCGGATTTTTTTATCAGTTAAATTTTCTAGTAAAATGGTTTTTCAAATAATAGATTTGTACAAATACCATTACGGTAAAAAAGAAGCAAGCACTTAGCATTAAATTTGATACTGTGATATTTTCAAATAAATTTGGCAATTGAATATTCGATAAATAATCCATTTTTATCTCGGGTATTTGAAGCCAACTTGATGAAGCTCCTTTCGATACAAACAAAATACTAACAGCTAATATACCTGCTAATACAAACCATACTCTTTTGGATATTAATGGTGCTGCTTTATAAATAGAAGATTGCTCTTCTTTTAAAATCGCATCCATAATATTAGCTGTAAAATCAATAGATGGTGTCTCTGCTTCTATTTCGTTGATATACTTTTTTGTAAAAGTATCCAACTCTTTAATATCTTTATTTTCTCCCATAATGTTTTATCAATTCAGGTTCTACTTTTTTCTCTACTATACTCAGTAAACTCTTTCTAGCTCTATGTAATTTCACTTTAACATTCGCTTCAGAAAAATCGGTTACTTCTACTATTTCCTTCAAACTTAATTCTTCAAAATAAAACATCCACAAAATTGTACGTTCTTCTTCAGGTAAACTTAACAAACAGTTATTAATCACTTGTGCTCGTTCTTTTCGTTCAATACCCTCTAAAATACTATCAGCAGATTTAATTCTATTGATAGTTACCTCATCAATTATATCAGTATTATACCTTTCTTTATTCTTCTTTAAGCTATCTAAGCAAGTTCTGTATGTTATTTTATATAACCAAGTAGAAAACTTAGACTCTCCTTTAAACTTGCTCAAATTCTTATAAGCTTTTATAAAAGTATCTTGTGATATTTCTTCAGCCTCTTCTCTACTCTTTACCATTTTTAACGCCAACGAAAACACCATTACTTTATACTTTTCAACTAAAAAAGCATAAGCATTAGCATCTCCTCTAAGGATCTTATCTATATAAGTTTGATCGTTAATAATAGTCGTTTTATACTATGACTGTACTTAGTTAAAAAAGGTTACAACTATTCATTAAAAAAATTAAAAATATTCTGTAACCTTTTTTTAAATGTAGCTGTCATACTTGTAAACACATTAAAAATAATCATTTTAAACTCAAAAATATGGAAGTAGCAATTGTATTTATGTTCTTGTTTGCAGTAATATTCGGAATCTTTTATTTATTCTATTCAACAAGAAATAAGGAACGTTTAGCTTTAATTGAAAAAGGTGTAGATGCCAAAATTTTTATGCAAGGCGAAAAAAAGCGTTCTACATTAACAGGTAGGGTAATTATCTTAAACTTAGCTTTATTAGCTATGGGAATAGGTGTTGGTGTTTTATTAGGTGCTATTTTAAGTTCTTTATTTGGATATAGTGGTTCTTGGGCAGATAGACCATCAAATGCTATTGACTCAGAAGTTTTCTTTATCTCATCTATTTTTCTTTGTGCAGGTGGGGCCTTATTAATCGGTTTTAATCAAACTAAAAAATTAGACAACGAATAAAGTTTGTTTAAATAATAAACTACTTTAATAAATATGTTAAAAGAGAATAAAGCTGATTTTATTCTCTTTTTTGTTTTGTAATTTAGTAAGCTAAATTCCTTAACATGAGAAAATTCACAGTACTATTCTTACTAATTTCTACAACAATATCAGCGCAAACCGACACTAAAATATACGATATTATTAATGCTGTTTCAGCAGATAGAATCAAAACTGATATTACTACTCTAACAAATTTCGGAACACGCCATACACTAAGTGATACAATTTCAAATACTCGTGGAATTGGAGCGGCACGTCGTTGGATTAAATCTGAATTTGATAAAATATCTTCTGATTGCAACAACTGTTTAGAGGTATTTTACCAAAAAGACTTTGTAAAAAAAGGAACCAATAGCAGAATCACCAAAGATGTTTGGGTCGTTAATGTTGTTGCTATTCAAAAAGGGACAAAATATCCTAACAATTACATTGTAATGAGTGGTGATATTGACTCAAGAATTTCCGATCCTAATAATTTTACCGATGATGCACCTGGAGCTAATGATAATGCTTCTGGAATGGCAGGAACAATTGAAGTTGCTCGTGTTTTGAGTAACTATAATTTTGAAAACAGTATTATTTATGTTGGTTTGTCTGGTGAAGAACAAGGTCTATTTGGTGGAAAAGGATTAGCTACATATGCAAAAGAAAAAAACTGGAATATTGTTGGTGTAATGAATAATGACATGATAGGAAATATTAAAGGTGTTGACGGCGTAATTGATAATCGTACGTTTAGAATCTTTTCTGAACCTGTGCCTCCAACAGAAGCAGAACGCCAACGAAAAGCACGTCGTTTTTATGGTGGTGAGGTCGATGGTATTTCACGTCAGCTAGCTCGCTATATATACAAAACTACCAAAACGTATATGCCAGAAATGAATCCGAAAATGATTTATCGTTTAGATAGATTTGGTCGTGGTGGACATCACAGACCTTTTAACGATGCTGGTTTTGCTGGTATTAGAATTATGGAAGCTCATGAGAATTACACACAACAACACCAAGATATTAGAACAGAAAACGGAATTGAATATGGTGATAGACTTAAGTTTGTAAACTTCGATTACGCTAAAAAATTAACAGCTGTAAACGCTATTAACATAGCTAGTATTGCTGCTGCACCACCTTCTCCTAAAAATGTAGGAATTGGAGGTATTGTTGAAGCTTCTGCTAAACTTCAATGGGATAAAGTTGATGGTGCTAAAGGATATAAAATCTACTGGAGAGACACTACTTCTCCTACTTGGGATCATTTCAAATATGTGGAAAATACTACTGAGTTTACTTTAGACGGAATTGTTTTAGACAATTACTTCTTCGGTGTAAGTGCTGTTGGCAAAAACGGACATGAAAGTATAGTTTCATTCCCTTCAAAAATTATACGTTAATAAATGCATAATAAACCTCATTTATATTTTAAAACTCATATTGAATGGCGAACTTGGTTGTTAGACAACCATAATGAAAGTGACGGTGTTCATCTAATTTTATACAAAGTTGATGTTGACATACCTAGCATGCGATGGGAAGAAGCCGTAAAAGTAGCTTTATGCTTTGGTTGGATTGATAGCACTGTAAAAAGTTTAGGAGATGGAAAAAGGAGACAATATTTCTGCCCTAGAAAACCTAAAAGTGTTTGGAGTGCTTTGAACAAGAAATATATCAAGGAACTAACTGCTTCCGAATTAATGCATCCATCCGGAATTGCTTCTGTTGAAATTGCTAAAAAAAATGGTTCTTGGAATGCTTTAGACCCTGTAGAAAAATTAATTGTTCCTGAAGACCTACAAATTGAGTTTGATAAAAATCCAACTGCTTTTAACAACTATCAAAACTTTGCACCATCTTATCGTAAAAGTTATTTGTACTGGATACATCAAGCTAAAAGAGAAGCCACAAGAACAAAACGAATTAATGAAATTATTCGTTTGTGTGAGGCCAATATAAAATCTAAATAAACTGTTAAATTTTATAATTTAATTAACAATAATAAACAATAATAAAAGTAAATTGGTTGCCTTATTTATCAACTCAAACAATTTATTATGTTTACAAAACAATTAAAATTAGTTTGTTTACTTTTTTTAACCATTTCAATAACGGGCATTCAAGACATAAGCGCTCAAAAAAAGAAAAAGAGAAAGAACAAAGCTAAAACAGAAGTTTCTTCTAAAACTAAAAAAAAGAAACCAAAAAAAACAATTAAAAACTTAACTAAAAGTAGTAAAAAATTAGACGGTTTATTTACCATCTTCCAAGATACTGTTACTGGAGACGTTAAGTTACTATTGAAAAAAGATCAACTAGACAAAGATTTTATCTATTTCTCGCAAATAGCTGATGGTGTTCTAGAAGCTGGTGCATTTAGAGGATCTTATAGAGGCTCTAGTGTTTTCAACATAAAAAAACACTTTAATAAAATTGAATTTGTAGCTCCAAATACTTCTTTTTATTTCGATGAAAATAACGCTATTTCTAAATCAGCAAAAGCAAATATTAGTGATGCCATTATAGCTAGCACTAAAATTTTAGCTTCTGATGAAAAAAAAGGAGAGTATTTAATAGACGCTAATCCTTTATTTATTTCTGAAGCTTTTACTAGAATTAAAGCTCCAAACTTTCCTAAAAGCTCACCTTTTGCTTTCAAGCTAGGTAGGTTTGACAAGAAAAAGTCAAAAATAAATACCATAAAAAACTATCCTGAAAATACTAATATTAAAACTGAGTATGTATATAACAATCCTTCAGTTTTAAATCAAGGATCAAGAGCTATTAAAGATGGTAGATATGTTTCTATAAAGGTTTTTCACACGTTTATGAATCTTCCTGAAAACAACTATCAAACTAGGATGGATGACCCGAGAGTAGGTTATTTCTTAACTAATACTAACGATATGACCTCTACGGAAGCTGTTAACTATAGAGATTTTATTCATCGTTGGAAACTTGTTAAGAAAAATCCTGAATTAGCTATTTCAGAGCCTGTAAAACCAATTACTTGGTGGATTGAAAACTCAACACCTAAAGAATTTATTGAAACTATAAAAGAGGGAGTTTTAGCTTGGAACGAGGCTTTTGAAAAAGCTGGGTTTAAAAATGCTATGGTTGTAAAAGTTCAACCAGATGATGCTACATAGGATGCTGGTGATGTTCGTTACAATGTATTACGATGGACTTCTTCTCCTAACCCTCCTTTTGGTGGTTACGGACCAAGTTTTGTTAACCCAAAAACAGGAGAAATCTTAGGGGCAGATATCATGCTTGAATATGTTCACTTTACCAATCGTGTGATATATAATAAAATATTTGGTGATGTTTCAAAAGCATCTTCAGAAGAAGAAACTCGTGCTATTTTAAACAATGAAAAGAACCTTATGTATTGTTCAGCAGGTCATTTAATGCATGAAAACACAATGTTTGGTAAAACAGTTTTAGCAGCAACAGGTGCATCTGATTTAGAGATGAAAGGTATGAAAAGAGAAGCTATGAAATCATTAATCATGCACGAAGTTGGTCATACATTAGGTTTAAACCACAATATGAAAGCAAGTCAGTTATTTTCACCTGAACAATTAGCTGATGCTGATTTTATAAAAGGAAAATGTTTAACTAGTTCTGTAATGGATTATGCTGCTATTAACCTAACACTTGATAGAAGTAAACAAGGCCAATATTACGATACTGCCTTAGGGCCTTATGATATTTGGGCTATTCAATTTGGTTATACTCCTTTTAAAAATAGAGCTGAAATGGATGCTTTATTATCACAATCAACAAAACCAGAATTGATTTTTGGTAACGACGCTGATGATATGCGTTCTCCTGGTAAGGCAATCGACCCTCGTGTTATGACAGGTGATTTATCAAACGATCAAATTAAGTATTCTATTGATCGTATTAAATTGTCTAATAAGATAATGAAAGACATTAAACAACGTTTTTCAAAAGATGGAGAAACCTACGAAGAGCTTAGAAATGCTTATTACATCTTAAACGGTCAAGCTGCTAGAGCTGGTGATGTAATTTCTAGATTTATAGGTGGTGTTTATGTTGACAGAGCTGTATCTGGTCAAGAAGGAGCAACAAAACCTTACACCCCAGTTAGTTTAGCTGATCAAAAAAGAGCTATGGAAGCTTTAAAAACTTATGTTTTTGCTCCTAATGCTTTTAAAGCACCTAAAGACTTGTATAATTATCTAGCCAGACAAAGACGTGGCTATAACTTTTTCTCAGGTCCAGAAGATCCAAAAATCCACGCGCAAGTTTTAAGTTACCAAAAAAGGGTCTTAAACCATATTTTACATAGAAATACTTTACAAAGAATTTCTGATTCTGAATTATATGGAAACCAATATAAACTGTCTACTTTTATGACTGATCTTAATAACGCAATTTTTAGAGCTGATGTAAATACCAATATAAATTCTTTCCGTCAGAACTTACAAACTGAGTATACTAAGATGTTATTAAAAATGGTTAATGGTAAAAGTAAATATACAAATGCCTCTAAAGCTATGGCTTTATACAACTTAAACAGAATTAAATCATGGGTAAGTAATGGTGTTGGTAATATTGCTACAAAAGCTCATAAGAGTCAATTAAAACTCTTAATTAATAATAATCTTAAAGATATAAAGTAACATTATTTAAGAGTTATAATACAGCCCCATCATTATATAATGATGGGGTTTCTTTTTTACTTTACACTTATAACTTTTAATCACAAAGCTATAAACCTAATAGAAAAGATATTTAGGTATATTTTAAATGATTTTTAGTATTTTGTACTCCAATCAATCAACTATATGCAACTAGAATCCCTCGTTAAAAATTTTAAAAACAAAGATGTAAAAGCTTTTGAAAGCCTCTACGAGATGTACAAACAAAGTGTTACTGGTGTAGTTTACAATATTGTTAGAGATCAAACAATAGCAGAAGAAATAACACAAGATGTTTTTATAAAAGCTTGGAATAATGCAAGTACATATTCCGAAAAAAAAGGACGTTTTTTCACATGGATTATAAATATTGCTAGAAATGCAGCTATTGATAAAACAAGATCTAAAAACTTTAAGAACAGTTCTAAAAACCTTGATGCCGAAATTTTCGTAGATATATTAGAGAACCACGACAGTTTAGACTCTAAAACTGATGCAATTGGTATAAAAAACTTTGTAAACAAGTTAAAAGATACTTGTATTAAGGTTATAGAGCTTCTTTACTTTAAAGGCTTTACACAAAAAGAGGTTTCTGAAAGTTTAAAAATGCCTCTTGGCACTGTAAAAACTAGAAGCCGAAATTGTATTAACGAATTAAGACTTATGCTTAAATAATGGCTACAAATAAACACATAGAATCTGGAATACTAGAACTGTACATAGCTGGAGCTCTTTCTGATAAAGAAAATGAGCAGGTATATAGCTTGATGATGGAACATCCTGAGATTTTAGAAGAAGTAAAAGAGATTGAAAAATCTATTTCTATTCTTACTTCTCATGTTGCTCCTAAAGATGCTAAAAATTCTTTTAAAAATGTTTTAATAAAAATGTTACAAGAAAAAGAAGATTCAGCAAAGACAATTCCTTTACGAACATCAAAGAATAATTGGGTAACTTATACTGGATGGGCTGCTGCCTTAGTTGTTGGGAGTACTTTAATTTTATCTTTAAATAAGAGTGCTAATTTACAAGGTCAAATAGACACTATTAATGAGGCTAAAGAGCAATATGAAATTCAGTTAGACAAAACAAATACCGATTTAGCTGAAAACAAAAAACTTTTAGCAGTAATAAGAAGTAAAGACATAGTTACGGTTCCTTTACAAGGACAAAAAGTATATCCAGAAGCTTATGCAAAAGTATACTGGAACAAAAACTCTAAAAACATTTACTTAGATGTTCAAGGTTTACCTGATCCACCAAAAGGAAAGGTATACCAAGTATGGTCTTTAAAACTTGATCCGTTATCTCCAACCAGTTTAGGTACTATAGATAACTTTACTGCTAGTGATAATAAAATATTTACTATTAATAACCCTAATGATTCACAAGCTTTCGGTATTACTTTAGAGCCTGCAGGTGGAAGCGAAACACCTACTTTAGAACAATTATATACTCTAGGTGCAGTATAAATAATAATTACTTATAAATTAATATAGCCGCTTAAAGCGGCTATATTTTTGTTGACATTAATCCTTCTAAAAAAATGACAACTTATCAAGTCCCCCCGGACTATCATAATTTCTAAAAAGAATATCGTATTGTAGCTTTTGCAGAAAATGGAGTTCCTGGTGTAAAGTGAATTTCCTCTACTGGGTTTGGCTCATTTTGCAACCTCGATTCCGTAGCAAACTGTGTTTCATTCCAAGCAACATCAAAAATATTTTCTAACGATACGCCTAATGTTATGTTGTTTATTTTATAACTAATATTTACATCGGTAACAAAATAACCTTCTGCTACTATTGAGTTATCTTCATTCGCAGGTCTATCTCCCAAGTATCTGTAATTTATACCTCCTGAAAAATTCTTATAATTATTTACTGATAGTCCTCCTGTTACTGTCACTTTAGGAGCTAAAGGAATATTGTTTTCTCCAGACGGATCGTCAACACTTTCTGCTTTTGTAAAAGTAGCATCACTATCAAAATATAACCAATCTGTTAATTGATATCTAATCCCTAAATCAATACCATAACGTTGTGCTTCTCCTGAAGGCTCTACAATACCAGCATCTCCAACATATACTAATTCATCTTCTGAAAGTAAATACCATAATGCTGTATTTATAGCTACTTTTGAAGTAGGCTTCCAAACAGTTCCTAAATCAACACCATAAGCTCTTGGTAATGTTTTCCTATTAGGTTGTGTAGCCACTACCCTAGTATCATTTGAGTGAAAACCTATTCCTGATTTTAAAAACCATTGAATTTTAGTATTTGGAGTATAGGTTACATTTATTTTAGGGTTTACTACTACTTGTGATTTAGAAAATGTTTTGTACTCATCTAATAAGTAATCATTGTAGTTAAATTTTAAATAATCTAAACGTAACGCCGGTGCTACCATAAACTTTCCAAACTCAAATTCACTATTTACAAAGGCATAATAATTCGTTTGATTTACCTTTCCTAATTGAATTTGATCTAATACTTCTTTTCTTTGAAGCGTATGCGATAACTCTAAATTATCTACAATATCAGCACGTAAACCTGTTCCGAAAGTTAACTCTACAGGTGTATTTGATAATTGTGTTTTCTTTTTAAACTGTGTGTTAAACCCGAAAACATCTCTGTTTTCAGTTTGCTTTATTTGATCTCCGTTTACAGGGTCTTCTAAGAAGAAAGTAAAGTTTGAAAATAAATTGAAATTATAATTTGAATAGAAAACGTTTGAAGTTACACTAACATCATTCTTTAAAACTTTTGAATGTTCTAAGTTTATGTTCGTTCGTGAAGTTGTTCCTCCTTCAGTATCATCAATTGAACCAAAACGAGTAATATTTCCATTGTCTACTTCTCTCTGTGGTATTTGTCCTGAAGCATCCCACTTACTCGTAAAATGCGAAGCTGATAATGACAAACTACTATTATCTTTTAAAAAAGTTCTATACTTTGTAAAAATATTAATTCGACTAAAATTTTGTGGAGACTCTACAAAACCATCTGTTTCTAAATATTCAATAGCAACATAAGCATTATCTGTACTGTTTTTATCTAACAAATTAAACATACCTAATGTTCTAAATGTATTGAATTGTCCAATACCTACTTCTACTCTACTGTTTTCTAAATATGTTTTTGTTTTAAAGTCTACATATCCAGCTGTATTAAAATCTCCTTTACTAGCATAATAAGGTCCTTTTCCGAAGTTAATTTTTTCAATAGTTTCAGGAATAATGAAATGTAAATCACTATATCCTTGTCCATGAGCATGAGAAACCATATTTACAGGTGTTCCGTCTACCGACAATGCTATATCAGTACCGTGATCAATATCAAAACCTCTTAAAAATATTTGTTCAGCTTTTCCTCCTCCAGCGTGTTGACCTATAAAAAGCCCCGGTACTCGTTGTAAAATTTGTTGAGATGAGTTTACTGGTTTTTTATCTAAATCAACTCTAACAATTGTTTGTAATGGATCTCTTTTATTAGACAATACCATTTCATCTAACAAAAAACTTTTCATCTCTAAAAGAACTGTCTTAGGAGATTTTAAATCACTTTTCTTTAATTGTAAATTGATTTTTTTATACCCTAAAATCCCAAACTCAATAATATCTCCTGCTTTTGAATTATCTAAGATAAATTCTCCATTAACTTTCGTATGTGTGTGGCTATTACTGGTAGTATTATATACATATACATTCTCTAAAGGCTTTTTATTGGTATTAAATACCTTTCCTTTAAATTCTTGTGAAAATACATGGCAACTACCTAGCAGTAATGCTAAAAATAAAATCTTTGCTTTCAAAATACTGGGGTTTAATTATATACTTAAAATTTTTTCTGTCATCAACGGACCTAATTCAAAAGAGCTTTCTAATAACTCATCTTTTAAAGCCATAGCTTTATCATTAATTCCATTTGCTTTGTAAATTTCAGCTATATGATACTGTATTTCGGGCTCGAAAGTTTTATCTACTACATGTGTATTAATTACTTCTAAAGCTTTTTTAAAGTCTTTATTTTTGTAATAATACCAGGCTAGTAAATCGTAAGATTGTGGCGTAGGCCTACTTTCTATTTCTTTTTCGATGTATGATAATGCACTAGATGTGTCATTAAATTCTTCTAAATATAATTTAGCTAGATGCTGATTATACATTACACCATATGAGCTATTTTTTACAGCCGATAAATATACCTCTATATTACTTTCTTTCATTGTTAAATTATTCTTAAACTCGGCTATTTCTGCCTTTAACAAATAGTAATCTGGAGAAGAATGTTCGTTGCTTATAATATCTAAAATTCGTAGTGCTTCATCTGCTTTTTTATCATGAGAATATACAATCCAAGCAATACCTTTTTTTGCATACGCATTACTGTTATCTAGTTCTAATGCTTTTAAGTATAAATTATAAGAATCCTTTATTTGACCGTTATGCCCATAAAAGTCAGCTAAATTGGTATAACTCCATGCTTTTAAATCTTTATTATTAGCTTCTTCTGCTTTTTTCATAGCCTTTTCCATAAATCGAATTGCTGAAGACAAATCTCCTTTATAATCATGCCATTTAGAAACTCTTATTAGATAATCAAAGTCAGCATAGTTTTCAATTTTAGCTAAGTATTTAGAAGCTTTATTAGGTTCACCTAACTCTAAATAAACATCAAATAACATTTTTTGAGTAGCATTTAAGTTCTCTCCATTTACCTCGGCTTTTTTTAGTAGTTCTAACGATTCTTTAAATCGATGTTGAGAGATATAGTTTCTTGCTAGAGATCGTAAATGTGAAGCTTTGTTATAATTCGTTTTTTGATTAATTTTTAACAGCTTCTTTTCCGCTTCTATCAAGTAAGAAATATTTCCTTTTTCTGAGAAAAGTAATGTATTAGCCTTTGCTATTTTACTTAAATATGGATACTGTGTTGGCTGATTGTTTAATTTTTTCTGCCAAAAATCTAGTTCTTTTTGAGCTAACGATTCTGAAGTAACTACTGTTTTTTGTAAGTACTTATTATACTCTTCTTGGCTAGCTACTTTTGTTGTTTTTGAAGTTGTACAACTCAATATACTACTACTTAGAATAGCACATATAATTATTTTAATAGTTTTCATTTTAGAAGGATTTTTAGTTAATAGTTTGTTTAAAAATTGGTTGCTAAAAAGCAACCAATTTTAATTATAGGAGGTTTTGTCATCCTGTTTTACCAAGGACTTGCCAAATATGGAAAAGAGCTTAAAAAGTCTTTATCATTTGCATCTACATGATCATCTGATAATGTTGGATTTTCAGAAAAGTCTTCTCCTCCAAAAATCAATAATAGCTCAACGGTAATCACATCATCTGCTAAAGCTCTACCTGTTAACACATTGGTTCCATCGTAAAAAGTTGTTGTACCATCCAATGAAACGGTTAATACATCGGTAGCTAAAACACTCGCAAAAGTTGCAGCGTCTAAACCTAATGCATTCGTATCTCCAGCATTTGCATATGCAGGGCTTAACGCTTTTAAATTCGTTTCAAACATTGCTGCAAAATTTGCTCCTTGCTCAGATGGTATTGTTACATTAAATGCATCTTTCATATCGCTATTTACAAAAACAGTATTCACTGCTGGTCTACCCATTTGGTCTTTTTGCATGTAACTTCCCGAGAAGTCAATAGAAGCCATTGGTGGTACATTATTATCATCATCACTACAACTTGCTAAGGCAAAAATTGATAGGATTGAAATTGCTAAGATTTTTATATTGTTAAGTTTCATGTCTTTGAATTTTAAAGTTGATTGTTTTTTACTGCTTCGTTTTTGTTTCTACCCAAGTATTAATAGTACCTGAGCCTCCAATCATAGATTTTGGTACCTCTACTACTACTGATAATACATTAGTACCTGCAAAAGTATCTGCTCCTGGATCATTAAAACCACCTGCATTTCCTGCAATAATTTCACCGTATTGAGCAAAATCCATAAAGAAAGGATCGTCTCTAGGTCCTGCAAAAAATTGCATTCCTCCTTTACTACCAACTATGGCACTAGATCCATAAGGAGTTATAGAAACACCATACTCTGACCCATCTTGTGGTAACATACTAGTTAAACCAGTTGTTGATGGACTATATGGACCAAAAAAGTACATTTTTCCATCTCTTGGAATTGCTTGAATTACTAAATCTTCAACTTTGTCATCATTGTTATCGATATTAAATTCAATCAATACATTTTCATCAAAACTTGCTGACGCTGTAGCTGAAGGGCTTAATAATCCCTGAATATTTGCTACAAAAACAAGATTGCTTGTATTATCTCCTTGGAAAGCATAAAAGTCTGTAATATCACTTGAGCCTCCTGTTACGTTTGGAGCATCAATGTGATCGGCTGCTAATAAGACTAAACCTATTAATGCTAAAGCACCGGCTCCAATAATTAATTTCATTTTTTTCATGGTTGTAAATTTTAAAGTTAATTACTCATTCAACCATACTTACGAGAAAATAGTAATGACGGTTTTTATTTTTTTAACTTTTTTTTATAAAAACATGAAACCCTCCTATTTTAAAGGGATTACAGGTGATTTTTTTTATACTCTTCTTTTATCTATTCATTTCTTTAAAAATGAATGTTTATTTTTGAGTACTATGGCTACAATATTAATTACAGGCGGAACAGGGTTAATTGGAAAAGAGTTAACCAAAAAATTAACTAGTAAAGGGCATGTGGTAAACATTCTTACCCGAACACCTAAAAAGAATAATGAGTTTCGCTGGAATGTAAAAGAAAGTTTTATTGATAAGGATGCTTTTAACAATGTTAGCCATATTATTCACTTAGCTGGAGCAGGTATAGCAGATAAACGATGGACTAATGAAAGAAAGAAAGAATTGATAAATAGCCGTGTAAAAACAGCTAATTTACTGTTCAATAAAGTACAAGAATACCAAGTACCTCTTGAAAAATTTATTTCTGCTTCTGGTATAGGATATTATGGAGCTGTTACTTCTGACAAAGTATTTACAGAAAAAGATAAACCTGAAAATGATTTTATCTCTAAAATTTGTGTAAAATGGGAGAATGCTGCTCTTCAATTTGAACAAATAGATATTCCTGTAACCATTTTACGAACTGGTGTCGTTCTTTCAAAAAATGGAGGGGCTTTACAAAAAATGAATACTCCTTTATTTTTATCTGCCTTAGGAAACGGTAAACAATATATGCCTTGGATTCATATTGATGATTTATGTGAACTCTATTCAAAAGCAATAGAAGACAAAGACTTTAATGGTATTTTTAACGCTGTTGCTCCTGAACATCAAACCAACGAAAGTTTTACAAAATTACTTGGAAAAAGTATTAATAAACCAGTACTTCCAATGAACGCTCCTTCATTTATTTTAAAAACTGCTTTAGGAGAAATGGCTTATATCTTATTAAAAGGAAGTAGAGTTTCTTCTAAAAAAACAAATAATAATTATACTTTTATTTTTCCAACCTTAAAAACTGCTTTAACTAATATTTATAATGAATAATAAGCTTGAAAATCCTGTTTGGCATTCGTTGTGTGAAACACATCAAAAATTTGCTATCAATTATGATAGTGTGAAATTTTATAATCCTACAGTTTGTCCTTTCGGTGCTTTTACTGATGCTTCAAAAACTACTGAAGCTTTAAATGAATATTCGAAACTTACAGATCAATTCTTTTTGGTTTCTGAAAATAAAACTCCTACTTACGACAAAGATAAAATTCTTCTGTACAAAAAGATTGATGGCTGTCAAATGGTTTTAGAAAACATAACAGATGTTGACATTACCGAAGAGATTATACCATTAACTGAAAAACATGTTGATGAAATTTATAACCTAGTATGGTTAGTAATGCCTGGTTATTACAGAAAAAGAACATTTGATATGGGAAAGTATTTTGGAATTTTTAAGAATAATAAACTTGTTGCTGTAACTGGACAACGCATGCAAACTGACAATTTTATTGAACTTAGTGCTGTAGTCACTCACCCTGAGCATACCAGAAAAGGATTAGCTAAACAACTTTCTCAACATGTTACTAAAGAAATTTTAAAAGATGGAAAACATCCTATTTTACATACCAATAAAGGAAATCCAGCAATACAACTTTATGAAAAGTTGGGATATAAACTAACAAGAGATATGAATTGGTGGTTTTTTCATAAAAAATAAGAGCTCAGAAATTTCTGAGCTCTTTTCTTTTTATTTAGTTAATTCTGGTACTGATGTATAAATATAATCACCATGTTTACCTGTAAAATACTTACTCATTTTCTTTCCAAACTCTTTTCTTTTTGCTTCGTCAGACCAATGTTCTCTATAAAGTTCATTGCTTCTTTTTCCCATTTTATCTAAATCTCCCATTGACTCTATTACATAAGCTCTGGTATACTCTGTTCTATCAGATCCCCAAGCGTGTCCGTGTTGATAAAATCCTTTTATAAATTCATTTTTTTGAATAACATTATCTAAATATTGTTTAGATAATTCATCAAATTCTTTCATTGAGCCATCTTCTGGAAATGCAAAATGTCCTTTTACTACTAACCAAATCATTTCTTTATTTGTGGGTTGTAACATCTTTGCTCCCCCAATTGGTGCATAAATTTCATCTGAATGATGGTGTGTGTAGTAAGCATCCTTTTTCTTAAAATATGCAGCTCTTTCATCTTTATCTGGCCAAGCCTCTTTTGCTAACTCACCACTTCTTTTGTAAGCTTTGTCAATATTATCCCAAGAAGAATACGTGTTTACAAAAATTATCTCTGTATTATCTGGTGTAAAACGATGTAAAAAAACAAAAGATCTTAAAATAAATTCATTCTTTTTTACAACTTTGTCTAAAAATTCTTTTTCTACAGCAATCCATTCTCCTTTATCAAAGTTTTCATAATTAAGGTTCCAGTGCCCCGTCGTGACAGTTATATACTCAGGACGTTGATTCTCTTCTTGTGAAAAGATAGTTGATGGAATAACCATGAGTAATAGAAATCCCATTAATAGCTTAAGTTTAACCGTTTTCATAATAGTTAAGTTTTAGTTATGATTGAAAAATGTAATTATGGGTTTGCTTAAGAAATATATTATAAACTAGCCCCTTATTGAGAAGTATAATGAGAGTTTTACAAAATTAACAAATTATAACACATTATGAGTAAGTGTTTTAACTGTATTTATCATAAAAAAAGCTCAGAATAAATTCTGAGCTTTCAAATAAGTATATGATTAATATGTTTTTAACCTTTGGTAAACTTAGCAGTCATGTTAGTTGTTGCATCTTGTCCTTGAATCTTCATTGTCATATTTATGTTTGACTCTAAAGGCATACCAGAACCTCTATCTATATCCATCGCTCCTGTAATATCTCCATCAGCAGCTCCTGTAACTTTTCCTGAAATATCTATTAAAACATTTTTAGAAGATATTGATTTTACTTTGTAGGTAAAGCTGAAGTTCATTGCTCCGTCATTCTTAGTTTTTGTCCAAGTATCTCCTACAGCAACTGCCTCTTTAGGATAAATTACACTACCTGATTGTTTTGTTAAATCTCCTACTCCTTGAACATTACTAGGCTCAATCTTTGTTTCTAAAATATTACCTAAATTATCTCCTTTGGTTATAATTGTCGCTTCCAAGTATGGTTTCATTTTAGTTTTCATCATTTTTCCTGTCTCATCTAATTCTTCATCCTTTTTAGATGAGTCATATGATATATTCACTGCTCCTTGCTTCATATCCATTACCATTTTGGTAATTTTAGAACTACTTTCATATGTATCGCCTGAAACACCTGCTATATTATATTTCATTTGAATATGCATATTATTTGTCATTATTCCAGTACCTATAACTTGAGCCATTTTCATATCCATAGTATACTTTTGTCCTTTCTCATAGTTTAAACGAAGTAACACCTTTTCTTGTGCAAAACTCACCATTGTTACACCTAAAAAAAGTGCTATTAAAATTTTTCTCATCTTTTTTTGATTTCTATTAGTAGTTAAAGTAGCTAATATAGTTAAAAATAAAAAAGGCTTAGGTGAAATACCTAAGCCTTTTAAAATATTATATCGCTTTTTTAAAAATCTTGATTTACATCCCAAGATTCTAAAATTTCTTTTAATGTTTTAATAAACATACCTCCTAAAGCTCCATTTACCACTCTATGATCATAAGAATGTGATACAATCATTTTGTGACGTATTCCTATAAAATCTCCTTCTGGAGTTTCAATAACAGCTGGCTTTTTAACAATAGCTCCTAAAGCTAAAATTGCAACTTGAGGTTGGTTAATTATTGGTGTACCTGTAATACTTCCAAAACTACCAACATTCGTTACTGTATAAGTTCCTCCCTGAATTTCGTCTGGTTTTAACTTATTAGCACGAGCTCTACCTGCTAAATCGTTTACTTGCTTAGTCATACCAACTAAATTTAACATATCAGCGTTTTTAATTACTGGTACAATTAAATTTCCATCAGGTAAAGCTGCTGCCATTCCTAAGTTTACATTTCCTCTTTTAATGATTTTATCTCCATCAACAGAAATGTTTATCATTGGATGCTTCTTAATTGTAGAAGCTACCGCTTGCATAAATATTGGTGTAAATGTTAACTTCTCCCCTTCTCTTTGTTGGTAAGCATTTTTAACTTTATTTCTCCAATTAACAATATTTGTTACGTCAATTTCAATAAACGATTGTACATGAGCTGATGTTTGAATAGAGTCAACCATATGTTTAGAGATTAATTTCCCCATACGGCTCATTTCTATAATTTCATCTTGACCACTTAACGAAACTGGAGTTGGTGCTGGTGCCGATTGAGGTACCGACTTCTTCTCTGTTGAAGCTGGCGCTGCAACTGTTGGTTGACTTCCTCTATTTTCTAAATATGATAAAATATCATTTTTAGTAACTCTTCCTTCTTTACCAGTTCCTTTTATAGTTTCTAACTCTTCTACAGATATTCCTTCTGTTTGCGCAATACTTTTTACTAATGGTGAATAAAAACGATCGCTTGATGAAGTATCAATCGTAGTCGCTACTGTCTCTTTAGCTACTTCAACTGTTTTTTCTACTGCTGCAACAGTTTCTGGTTTAACCTCTTCTTTCTTAGGTGCGTCTACTGTAGCTCCTTCTTCTCCTTCTGTTTCTATAATTGCAATAGTTTCACCTACTTGTACAACAGCATCTTTTTCAAATAAGATTTCAACTAAGGTTCCTTCTACTTCACTAGGTACTTCACTATCTACTTTATCTGTAGCTACTTCAACAACGGTATCATCTATATCAATAGTTTCTCCAACTTCTTTTACCCAAGAAGTTATTGTTGCTTCTGCAACGCTTTCGCCCATTTTAGGCAACTTCAATTCGTATCTAGCCATAGTGTATAATTTTAAACGCTTGCGAAGTTACTAAAAAGCAACGATTTTTTCATGATTTTATCCGTTAAATATTTTTGATTTCTTCTTTACTGATTAAATTATCCTCAATTCAACTCTAAAAAACAACAAATAGATTATTGTTATCTCTATAAAAAACAAATATCATTACGAATAATCTAATATCTAATTAAACTTTTGTTTGTTCGCTCAAAATTCTATTTTTGAACTCCTTAACCTAATTAAAAATTGTTGAACGAAGCTATTACCAAACTTAACTTCTTATTTGACTGGAGACCTTATCAAACAAAAGTGCTTCAAAATTTTTCAGTTCATATACAGGATGATCATTTTCATATAGTTGCTCCACCTGGTTCTGGGAAAACAATTTTAGGAATCGAAATTATTAAAAGAATAGGTAAAAAAACATTGATTCTAGCTCCCACTTTAACCATTAGAAATCAATGGGAAGATCGTTTACAAAACTTTTTTACTACCGATTGTAATTTTTCTCAGGTTTCATTTGATATTAAACAACCTTCTGATATTACTTTTTCTACATATCAGGCTTTACACAGTTTTTATAAGTCTTTTGATACTAAGGAAGCCTATTATAATTTCTTTAAAAAACATCAAATAGAAGTTTTGTTATTAGATGAAGCTCATCACTTAAAAAACGCTTGGTGGAAATGTTTATTTGACTTAAAAGAACAACACATGCAAACTGTTGTTGCCTTAACCGCTACTCCACCGTATGACAGTGACAATACTGAAATTCAAAAATATTTTAAACTGTGTGGTGAAATTGATGATGAAATTGTAGTTCCTGATTTAGTGAAAGAGCAAAATCTTTGTCCACATCAAGATTTAGTTTTTCTATCCGAACCTGAAGATCAAGAAATTAATTTTATTACTGATTTTAGGCTTAAAATTTCTCAGTTTGTTACTGACATCTTAAAAGATAAAGAGTTTATTTCTTTTCTAAAACAACACAGATTTTATGCTAAAACAGAGGAAAACTTAGAAGAACTCTACAAGTATTCTGATTTCTTTTCTTCTATGTTAATCTTCTTACACGAAGCAGGAAAAACTATTCCTTTTGAAAAACTACGTGTATTAGGTTTTGATAAAGATGAAGAGATTGATTTTCCTTCAATTACAAATGAATGGATTCAAATTTTGTTTCAACACTTATTAGTAACTGATCGTAAAAATCTTATTGAAGATGAAGTTTATTTAGATTTTTTAGAAAAAAAACTTCGAAAATTGGCAGTTTTTAGTAAAAACAAAGTCAATTTAGTAGGAAATGAACTTTTGTATAAATCACTCAGTAATAGTCCTAGTAAATTAAAAAGTATTACAACTATTGTTCAACAAGAACAACAAAATTTACAAGACGATTTACGTTGTGTTATTTTATCAGATTATATTAGAAAAGAATACCTAAACTGTTCTTTACCTGAAATAAAAGAAATTAAAAAACTAGGAGTTATTCCTATTTTTCATCATGTTAGAACAACTACTAAAAACAAAAATAGTTTAGCTGTTCTTACAGGTAGTTTAGTAATTATTCATAGTAGTAATATTGCTAAACTTGGTTTGGTTGATGCTATTGATAACTACAATTACACTCCTTTAAAATCGGATACCGAGTTTGTAATTCTTACAACTAAAAATTCATCTAAACATAGTATTGTTGAAGCCATTACTCAGCTTTTTGAATTCGGACATGTCAAAATTTTAGTGGGTACAAAATCGTTATTAGGTGAAGGTTGGGACGCCCCATCCATCAATAGCTTAATTTTAGCTTCTGTTGTAGGCTCATTTGTTACTTCAAATCAAATGCGTGGACGTGCAATTCGAGTAGATAGCAAAAACCCTAATAAAGTTGGTTTAATTTGGCATTTGGCTTGTATTGATACTTCGGATGAGTTTGGAGGACGAGACTTTGAAATTCTTACTCGTCGTTTTAATGCTTTCTTAGGTATTTCCAATGGTAAAAAAGCTGTTATAACTAGCGGAATTGAACGTCTGCAGCTTCCTGCTAATTTTATTGATGATGATATTCAACAACAAAATAAAAAGACTTTAGAGCTTTCTAAAAACAGAAATTTAATTTCTCAACGATGGACAAATGCCATTAGCAATGGAAAAGGAATTATTAAAGAACTTACCTTTTTTAATGAAAAGAATAAACAATATCCTAAACAGAAAAAGTTGTATTATCAAGATATTGTAAAATACACGATTGGTGAAATTATTATTGGTTTATCCTTTTTTCTTCCTGAATTTATCATCAAAAACTTTAATGTTTTATTACAAAAGGGTATTATTTACTTCCTATTTGCTTTGTCTTCTGCCTTAGGACTAACTTTTGGTTATAAAATTTATAAGTCTGTTCAATTGTATGTATACTTCGGATTGATTCATAAAAAAATAGATAAAATCGCATTGGCTATTTTGGAATCTCTTTATGAGCTAAACCTTTTAACAACACCATTAAACGGTATACTAGTTCAAACTCAATTATTAGCTAAAGGAAATGTTTCTTGCACCATTCACGGAGCAAACAGGTATGAAAGCACACTATTCATAAAGGCTTTGGATGAGTTGTTACAACCTATCGATAACCCCAAATATTTACTGATAAAAACGAGTTGGTTCCGCAGAAAATTAAAATTAAATAATTTCTTTCCTGTTCCAGAAATTTTTGGTGTTCGCAAAAAAGAATGTCAAGTTTTTCAATCTCACTGGAACAAACATCTTGGTAAATCTAAGTTAGTATACACACGAACTTTGGATGGAAGAAAACTGTTACTAAAGGCACGTCTTTTCCATATTCATAATGTGAATAGTGAACTTACTAAGAAAAATGTTGTTTGGAAATAGGTTTTAAATTATACCCAGTTTTTAGGTTTAGCCAATACCTTTAATAATTTTGCTTCTTCAGAACCTTTTGCTGGATGGTGATTGTATTTCCACTGTACCGTTGGTGGTAAACTCATTAAAATACTTTCTATACGTCCGTTCGTTTTTAAACCAAATAAGGTTCCTCTATCGTGTACTAAATTAAATTCTACATAACGACCACGACGTACTTCTTGCCAGTCTTTATGTTCTTGAGTGTACGCTATATCTTTTCTTCTCTCAACAATTGGTACATATGAGTTTAAAAAGCTATTTCCTACTTCGGTAACAAAATCATATCGATCTTGCATAGAGAACTCCTCTGTTTCTTTTAAATAGTCAAAGAACAAACCTCCTAAACCACGTGCTTCATTTCTGTGTGCATTCCAAAAGTAGTTATCACAAGTTTCTTTAAATTTTGGATAAAAGTCTGGGTGGTGCTTATCACAAGCTTCTTTACAAACAGTGTGAAAATGTTTTGCATCTTCTTCAAATAAATAATATGGAGTTAAATCTTGCCCACCACCAAACCATTGTGTAACAATGTTTCCATCACTATCATACATTTCAAAATAACGCCAGTTAGCGTGTACTGTAGGTACAAATGGATTCTTTGGATGGATTACTAAACTTAATCCACAAGCGAAAAAGTCGCCACTCTCCACTCCAAATTGCTTTCTTAATGCTTCAGGCAACTCACCAAAAACTTTAGATATATTTACACCTCCTTTTTCAAAAATATTTCCATTTTCAATCACACGAGTTCTACCTCCTCCACCTTCAGCACGCTTCCATAAATCTTCTTGAAACTTAGCTTTCCCATCTATAGCTTCTAATTTAGATGTTATGGTATCTTGTAATTCTTGAATGTAGGCGTAAAATTGTTCTTTCATGTGTTTGTTTCTGTTGAAGTGCAAAAGTACTTATTCTGGTAATTTTTTAAGCTGTATTTTCTTAATAGTTTCTGTAGTAGCTGCGGTTACTGATAATGGTAATACCAGAATTACTCCAATAACAGGAATTAATAAAAATAACATAAATACAACTCCATTTCCTATAGCTAACCCCTTGTTTTCTTTTACAAAATTGATACTTTCTCTGTATTTAAAATGACGTTCAAGCGTATAGTCCATATTACCAAAACCTGCATAATATGCTTGCATTAAAAATAGTAACACAGTTGAAACAATACCTATCACAGGAATCAATCCTAATAATAAGATAGGAATTGTCAATAAGAGTTCTCTGGTTAAATTTCTAAGGTTTATTCGTATACCTCTAATTAATTGTTCTTGAAAAGAAGTTATTCTATGTGTATGATCTTCTCCTCTAAGATGATCTTCAATTTTTTCTGAAACTGGACTCATAAAAGGCGCCGATAATGCCATTACAATATGTTTGTATAATACCAAACCTATTACCACAATAAGTAATCCACTTAAAAAAGTACTAATTACTTCAAAGGTTTCTTTACCAAATTCCCATTTCCAAAAATTTGCTACATAATGACCTATGTTATCTGAAAATGTATATGCCATAAAGCCAACAAATGTTGCTGTTAATAGGCTTATAAACATTGGAATGATAAAATACTTCCATAGTTTTAACTTTGAAATCATTCCAAAAGCTCCAAAATAAGCTTGAATTCCTTTTACTATATTTTGTATCATATTTTTTTATGTGAAAATAAAAAACCTCTTTCAATAAAGAAAGAGGTCTGTAAAATATTGTTGAATCTATTTACTTTAAAATTGGTGCTAAAAAGTCTTCAAAATTCTTTGTATTAATTTCGTTTACTTTATCCCAACCTACTTCTTTTGTTGGTGTTGCTGCTCCTCTTTTAACGTTTACAAATTGTTTGTCTTTGTTAATTAAATAAGCTGTAGGGTAATCTAGTTTGTGAACAAATCCACTAATATCTAAATAACCTTTTTTAACTTTATCTATTTCTCTTGCAGGTACTAGTTTGATTCTTTTGTCTAGTTTTTCAGCCATTCTTTTAACTTTAGCTTCTTTGTCCCAAAAAATCATAACAAACTCTAATTGGTCATTATATTTTTCAACCATTTTGTTTAAAGCTGGTACATCTCCCCAACATGGAGCTGACCAAGTTGCATTGGCTATAAGCACAATTGGCTTGTTAATTTTGTCAGTACTTACCGTTTTACTATCCATCGTAGTAAAATTATAATTTAACAAATAAGAGCCTTTAATGCACTTATCAATCAAACCTTCAGCACTTTCTTCTACACAATTGTTTACTGCAAAATTGTAATACGTTTTATTTTGTGCGAAAATAACGGTTGTTAAAAAACACATCAAAACAAAATATAAATTCTTCATTTTTAATTATTTAAAGGGGGTTATCTGTCGGCTTTATACTCTTTAACCGCGTCAATAAATGCCTTTGCATTATCTAGCGGGATGTTCGGTAAAATTCCGTGCCCCAAGTTAACAATATATTTGTCTTTACCAAACTCATTTATCATTTGGTGTACCATCTTTTTTATTTCAGCTGGTGGAGACAACAATCTTGAAGGATCAAAGTTACCTTGTAAGGTAATATTTCCTCCTGTTAAATAACGAGCATTTCTTGCAGAACATGTCCAATCTACTCCTAAAGCTGAGGCGTTTGATTGTGCCATTTCATGTAAGGCAAACCAACACCCTTTACCAAAAGCAATAACTGGAGCATCATCTTTCAATGCTTCTATTATTTGATTGATGTACTGCCATGAAAATTCTTGATAATCTGTTGGAGATAACATTCCTCCCCAAGAATCAAAAACTTGTACAGCGTTTACACCTGCTTTTACCTTTTCTTTTAAATATGCAATTGTGGTATCTGTAATCTTCTGAAGCAATTCGTGTGCCAAAATTGGTTGAGTGAAACAAAATTCTTTTGCTTTGTCGAAATTTTTAGACCCTTGTCCTTGTACAACGTAACATAAAATTGTCCATGGAGACCCCGCAAAACCTATTAATGGTATTTCATCGTTTAGCTTTTCTTTGGTTGCTTTAATAGCATCCATCACATATCCTAATTCTTCATGAATATCAGGTATAATTACGTTGTCTAACCCTTTTTTATCTCTTACAGGATTTGGCAAATAAGGTCCAAAGTTAGGTTTCATTTCCACTTCAATATTCATTGCTTGTGGAATTACTAAAATATCTGAGAATAATATCGCAGCATCCATTCCGTATCTACGAATTGGTTGTACTGTAATTTCTGAAGCTAATTCTGGAGTTCTACAACGTGTAAAGAAATCGTACTTTTCTCGAATTTCCATAAACTCTGGCAAATACCTTCCTGCTTGACGCATCATCCATACTGGTGGACGGTCAACTGTTTCTCCTTTTAAAGCTCTTAAAAATAAATCGTTTTTTATCATGTCTATCTTTATGTCATCCTTCCTCGTAATGACAATTATTTATTCTACATTTTTGATACTGCTTCCATCGACTTATCAATGGCGTTCGCTATCTCTTGAATATCTTTTTCTGTTAAAGCTGATGATAAGAACCAAGCTTCAAACTGACTTGGAGGTAAAAACACACCATTTCTAGTCATCTCCCAAAAGAAAGTAGCATATTTCTTTGTATCTGAAGTTTGTGCTTCTTCAAAGTTAGTTACTTTTTTATTGGTAAAGAATGGATTTATCATCGAACCAAATCGGTTAACTGTAATTTCAACTCCATGTTTTTTTGCTGATTCTAACAAAAATACTTCAATGATCTGAGCAATCTCGTTAAACTTTTCGTACGGATTTTGTTTCTTTAATTCTGTTAAAGTTGAAATTCCCGCTGCCATCGCAATTGGATTTCCTGATAAAGTTCCTGCTTGGTACATTCCTCCTAATGGAGCTACTGTTTCCATGATTTCATTACGTGCTCCATACGCTCCTACTGGAAAACCTCCCCCAATTACTTTTCCTAAACAAGTAATGTCAGCTTCAACACCTAATACTTCTTGTGCTCCTCCGAACTTAGAACGGAAACCTGTCATTACCTCATCAATAATCAACAAGGCTCCTTTTGAGTTTACATACTCTTTTAATTCTTTTAAGAAATCATTTTGTGGAGTTACTACTCCCATATTTCCTGCAATAGGTTCTAAAATAACTCCTGCAATATCATCATGAGCTTCAAAATGTGCTTTTACACTTTCTAAGTCATTGTAGTTTGCAATCAACGTATTTTTCACAGCTCCTTCTGGCACTCCTTTACTTCCTGGTAAACTCAACGTAGCTAAACCTGAACCTGCTGCCACTAATAAGGCATCTTGGTGTCCGTGGTAGCAACCAGCAAACTTTATAATTTTGTCTTTTCCAGTAAACGCTCTCGCTAAACGAATTCCGCTTAATACCGCCTCAGTACCAGAATTTACAAAACGAACTTTGTCCATTCCTGGGAAAGCATCACAAACAATTTTTGCTAATTTAATTTCACCTTTTGTTGATGCTCCAAAAGAATATCCTTTTTTCAAAGCTTTTCTAATGGCTTTTTCTACTTTTTTATGACGGTGTCCTAAAATCATTGGACCATAAGACAATACTAAATCGATGTATGAATTGTTATCTACATCAGTAATCTTGCTTCCTTTCGCTTTTTTTATGAATAAAGGATTCCCTCCTACAGAAGCAAATGCACGTACTGGTGAATTTACTGCTCCTACTAAGTTTTCTAATCCTTTGTTATATAATTCTTGTGATTTTTTAAAGCTCATTCTTCGCTAATTATTAGTTGTTAATTATGAGTTTTTAGTTGATAAACTCATTTTTAAATTATCTCATTAAAACTCTAGCAGCTTCTTTGGCAAAATAAGTTATGATAATATCTGCTCCCGCTCTTTTCATAGAAAGTAAGCTCTCCATCATTACTTTTTCACCATCAATCCATCCTTTTTCAGCGGCTGCTTTTATCATTGAGTATTCTCCACTTACATTATAGCAAGCGATTGGTCTATCGAAATTATTTTTTAAATCTCTAATGATGTCTAAGTATGATAAGGCTGGTTTTACCATTAAAATATCTGCTCCTTCTTCATCATCAAAAGTTGCCTCACGTAATCCTTCATCTCTATTAGAAGGATCCATTTGATAAGTTCTTCTATCTCCAAATGATGGTGCTGAATCTACCGCTTCTCTGAAAGGACCGTAAAATCCTGATGCGTATTTTACAGAATATCCCATGATTGGTAAGTTCGTAAAACCAGTATTATCTAATGATTCACGCATCATAGCGATTGCTCCGTCCATCATTCCTGATGGTGCTACCATATCTGCCCCTGCTTTTGCATGCGAAACTGTTTGTTTTGCTAAGTTTACTAAGGTAGCATCATTGTCTACATCGTTATCGTGTATAACTCCACAGTGACCATGTGAGGTGTATTCACAGAAACATACATCTGTAATTACATATAAGCTTGGATAGTTCTTTTTAATGAATCGGATTGCTTGTTGCATAATTCCGTTGTCGTTCCAAGTTTCGGTGCCTTCATCATCTTTTTTAGATGGTATTCCAAATAGTAAAACTGCTGGAATTTTTAAGGCTACAACTTCGTCTAATTCTTTAGAAATGGTATCTAATGAATAACGATTGATTCCTGGCATAGAAGGAATTTCTGTTTCAATACCTGTTCCTTCTTCAATAAATAATGGGTATATAAAATCATCTACCGATAGTTTGTTTTCTCGAACTAAACGACGGATATTTTCTGTTTTTCTTAGTCTGCGTGTTCTAAACATAGTTTATTCTTTTACAAAGTGAAGGTTTACCAACTCTAGTACACTTTCTACGGTTGGCATCTTTGCTATTTGTACTTCTTTAAAATGTTTTTTTGCTTCATTAGCAGTACTATCTCCAATACAAAAAGCTATTTTATCAGCAGTGTTTTTTTCCATGTAGCTTTCAACTGTTGATGGACTGTAAAATAATACTCCGTTTACTTTTTCATCAACTTTTGCTGGACTGTACATTGTTTTATAAGCTTCGACTTCGTTTACAACAATATCGTTCGCCTTAAGAATAAGTGGTAACGTATCTAATCTCAAATTACTACAGAAGTAAGTTACCTCTTGTCCTTTTAATTCTTTAGATAAATACTCTGATAGTTTTTTAGCATTTCTTTCTGAGTGTGTTACTTTACCAATGCGTTGTTCAATTAACTTTTTAGTTCTTCTTCCAACACAATAAATATTTTTAAATTGCAATTCATCTGAAGTAAAAGAGTTTAAAAGTGCTTCTACCCCATTTTTACTTGTAATAATTACATTTTCTATTTCTTCTTTTACTACTTTAGGAGCAATTCTGTTAAAACGAATTTTGATAAAATCACTATCCTGAACACTCATGTGTGTTGGTAATAATTTCTTTTGCGCTTCAGATAGTTTTTTTGTCGAATAGATTGAAAACTCTTTTTCAATTCCTTCGTCTTCCATCATAATTAACTTCCCTCCTTTATCAATCACATAATTAGCGCAATCTTTTGCTACATATTTATGCTTTCCTACTTTTACTTTTTTACTAACTTCAATTTTCTTTTTACCGTCTCTACTTAGTAAAATTCCTTTAAAGTTAATTTCTTCTTCTTTTTCATTTATAAAAGCTAACGCTCCAATAGGTGCTGTACATCCACCTTCTAAACGATTTAAGAACTCACGCTCTATACCTGTACAAATCTCGGTGTCTTTGTCATTTAACTCTGCACAAATCTCTTTGATTTCTTCATCTTTATCTAAAGCTGTAATCATAATCGCACCTTGAGCTGGTGCTGGAATCATCCACGTTAAATTAACTGCTCCTTTAGGTCGTAAACCAACTCTTTCTAGTCCAGCCGCTGCAAAAATAGCTCCGTTCCAATCGTTATCTTCTAACTTTTGTAAACGTGTATTTACGTTTCCACGTAAGCCTTCTACGGTATGTGTTGGGTAACGATTTAACCACTGAGCTTTTCTACGTAAACTACCTGTAGCAATTACTCCATTAGGTTGTGCCATGAACTCTTCATTGTCTTTTAACAACAAAATATCGTTATAATTCGCACGTTTTAATACAGCTGCTTGTATAATACCTTCTGGCAATACTGTAGGAACATCTTTCATGGAATGTACTGCAATATCAATATCGTCATTCAACATGGCGATATCTAAATTTTTAGTAAAAATTCCTGTGATTCCTAATTCGTAAAGGGGTTTATCTAAAACTAAATCACCCGTTGCTTTAACGGGGATTAATTGAGTTTGATGACCTAATTCTTCTAAAAGTTTTTGAACTTTTTTTGCTTGCCACATAGCCAATTGGCTATCGCGTGTACCTATTCTAATTATCTTCTGCATGGATGGATTCTAAATTTGCTCCGAACACTTTAGCCATTACTTCAATACTTGTATTTACTGAAGTTTCTTCGTCTTTTAAGTGTTTAACAAATTGTGTGGTTATTTTTTGAATAAATCTTGATGTTAATATTTCTGCTTGTTCTTCATCAAAATTTTTAATTTTCTTCTTATGGAAGGCTATTTCTCCTTGTTGAATGTTTTGTAATGATTCTTTTAAAGCGGTAATTGCTGGGGTAAATCTTCTGTGATTTAACCATTCTTGAAATTCTTGGTTATGAGTTTCAATAATCGCTTCGGCTACCGGTACTTCTTGTTGACGTATTGCTAATGTTTCATCTGTAATTTTCGAAAGATCATCTACATTCACCATCGTTACATTATCTAAATCAGCAACTTCTTTTGATACATTCGCTGGCATTGATAAATCTAAAATCAACAATTCTTTATCTGCAGGAACATGTTCTTTTGTTATTGTTGGAAAACTAGCTCCAGTAGAAACAATTAGTACATCACTTTTATAAACTTCTTCTGCTAAATTTGCATATGATGCTTTTATTATGGAACTATGCTCTTTTACAAACGCTGAAGTTTTTTCTTCGGTTCTATTAATTAAACTTACCGATTTATTTTGAGTATACTCTGCTAAGTTTTTACAGGTATGTTTTCCCATTTTACCTAAACCGAATACTAAAATGTTTTTTGAATTATAATCTGGTAAATTATTAATTAAATACTGAACAGCTGCATACGATACAGAAGTTGTACCTGAACTTAATTTAGTTTCATTTTTAACTCGCTTACTTGCTTGCATTACATGATTCAATAAACGTTCAAAATATGCATTTGTAGTTCCTACTTCTTTAGCTTGCTTAAATGCTTGACGTAACTGCCCAACTATTTCGTAGTCTCCTAAAATTTGGCTATCCAACCCTGTTCCCATTCTAAACAAATGGTTAATGGCTTCTTTATTTTTATATACGTTTGATACGTTGGCAAATTCTTCTACAGAACCATTTGAGTATTTACACAACATACTTATTAACTGAAAAGGGTGTTCTGCAAAACCACAAATCTCTGTTCTATTACAAGTAGACAATACAAAAATTCCGTCTACTCCTTTTTGTTTTGCTTCTTCTAAAAGTTGTTTTTGATTTTCTTTAGAAATACTAAATTTCCCCCTAATCGCAGCATCAGCTTTTTTATAACTAACGCCTATGTTGTATAAATTACTATGATGTTTATTTTCTACTGTCATTGAGTCTTCTTCAAAAAAGTCGGTCAAAAATATAAATATTGAACAAAAAAAAGTATCGCTAAAAGAACTTTTAATGTCGCTATTCGTTTTTTCACTCAAAAACACCTTAAAAACTTACACAAAAGTGTATTTTTGCAGTAAAATAGACTAGGAGAAACATTTTATTTTAGAATCATTCTAAATAGTAAGTTTTATAAAAACCACTGAATCCATGTCAAAAAACATCGCAGAAAGTACATTTAGGGAAGTTCCTATAGAACAGGGCTTTTTTGTACTAAAATTTCAGAATAACTCTGACGAAACAGAGTTTTTCAAAAGAGATATTGACAACTCTTACATACAACTACACTACTGTGTTAAAGGTAATTGTAAATTTCATTTTAACAATAACAGTTACACTTTTAATGTTTTAGACAAGCATTCAATTTTCTTATATAATCCACAACAAGATTTACCAATTAACTTAGAAATATTACCAAAAACCTCTTTGGTATCCGTGCTAATTTCTATTGAAAAATTTCATACATTTTTTTCAAAAGAAGCTAGCTATATCCCTTTTTTAAGTGAAAACAATAAAAACAAGAAATATTACGACAATGCAGAAATAAACGCTAATGTTTTATTAGTGCTTCAACAAATTTTAACTGCAAAAAACCAGAGTTCAATGCGAGACCTTTATATAAAAGGTAAAACATATGAATTATTGAGTTTACATTTTGACAGTGGCGAAAACACCAATGAAGAATACTGTCCTTTCTTAGTTGATGATCGTGAGGTTTTAAAAATTAGAAAAGCAAAAGATATTATTATTTCTAGAATGAGTGAACCACCAAGCTTACAAGACTTGGCAAATGAAGTAGGCTTGAATTTAAAAAAACTAAAAGAAGGTTTTAAGCAAATTTACGGTGATACAGTGTACAGCTTTTTATTTGATTATAAAATGGAACATGCTCGTAAACTATTAGAAAGCAATCAGTACAATGTAAATGAGGTTGGGTTACAAGTTGGTTATAGTACTTCTAGCCACTTTATTTCTGCCTTTAAAAAGAAATTTGGAACTACACCTAAACAATATGTAATGAGTTTGCAGTAGACAGTAGACAGTAGACAGTAGACAGTAGACAGTAGACAGTAGACAGTAGACAAAATTAAAAACTTACAAAATGAAACAACTAACTCATTACGATATAGAAAACAATCGGCAAGATTTTCCAGTAACTATTGTATGTGATGCTATCCGTACTCCTGAAAATATAGGAATGTGCTTTCGTATTTCTGAAAGTTTTGGAGTGTCTAAAATCTATTTACATGAAAGTTCTCCTTCTATTGATAACAGAATTGTTAAGAAAACTGCTAGAAATACTATTCAACAAATACCATATGATACCTATGGGAATTTTGAACAACTTATCCATCAATTAAAAGAAGATGGAAACACTATTATTGGTATTGAAATTACCGATGAAAGTATAAACATTAGCGATTACGATTTTACTTCACATTCTAAAATTGTGTTACTTTTGGGTAGCGAAAGAAATGGTATAGAAAACGTTAACTTAGTAGATGCAACTGTAGCTATACCAATGTATGGGCGTAACTCTAGCATGAATGTAATTCATAGCTTAGCTATTGCTCTATACGAAACAACAAACCAATTAAATAAAAAGATTCTGAAATAAATTCAGCCAAAATATGAAAGGAGTTTTATTAGTAAACCTTGGATCACCAGAAAGTACAAACCCGAAAGACGTAAAAAAATACTTAGGAGAATTTTTAATGGATGAACGTGTTATTGACGTTCCTTATTGGTTAAGAACATTTATTGTTAAAGGTATTATTTTAAATACTCGTCCTAAAAAATCGGCAGAAGCCTATCAAAAAATTTGGTGGGAAGAAGGCTCTCCTTTAATTGTACTATCAGAACGTTTACAAAACAAAGTACAAGCAAAAACAGAACTCCCTGTTGCTTTAGCAATGCGTTATGGAAATCCATCAATTAAAAGTGGATTACAAGAGTTACATGATAAGGGGGTTACTGAAGTTTTATTAGTTCCGTTATATCCTCAGTTTGCCATGGCAACTACTGAAACTATTTTGGTATTAGCTGAAGAGTTAAGAAAAGAATTCTTTCCTAACATGAAAATTACCGATGTGCCTGCTTTTTATAACAAACCAGAATACATCAAAGCATTATCTAATAGCATAAAAGATTATTTATCTGATAAAGATTACGACCATATTTTATTCTCTTATCATGGAGTACCTGAGCGACACATCAGAAAATCTGACATTACAAAATCGCATTGTAATCCTGAGGCAGGAAATTTAAGTTGTTGTAACACTTCTTCTGAAGCTCATAAATATTGCTACCGTCACCAATGTTATCAAACTACCAAAAATGTGATTTCTGAATTAGGTCTAAACGAAAATAAAGTATCAACTTCATTTCAATCACGTTTAGGTGTCGATCCATGGTTACAGCCATACACAGACAGAACTATTGTTAACAAAGCTGAAAAAGAAGGCATAAAAAAACTAGCGATAGTAACTCCCGCTTTTGTTTCTGATTGTTTAGAAACTTTAGAAGAAATAGCAATGGAGGGTAAACATGAATTTTTGGAAGCTGGTGGTGAAGAGTTTTACACTGTTCCTTGTATTAATGATAATGATGAATGGGTAGATGTTTTAGCTGGATGGATTAACGATTTCAATAAGAATTAATTATGGACTTTTTATACGTAAAAGCATTACACATCATATTTGTAGTAACTTGGTTTGCTGGATTATTTTACATAGGTCGTCTGTTTATTTACCATGTAGAGGCAGAAAAAAAAGACGAGCCAGCCAAGTCTATATTACAAACCCAATACAAGTTAATGTCTAAACGTTTATGGTACATTATTACTTGGCCTTCTTTATTTTTAGCAAGTTTTTTTGCTTTTTGGATGCTGTATAAAAATCCTTATTATTTAAAAATGCCGTGGATGCATGTTAAACTAGCCTTTGTATTAGCGCTGTATTTTTACCACGGATTTTGTCATAAAATCTACAAAGAACTACAACGTGATGAGATTAAATACACACCTAATAAACTTCGAATGTTTAATGAAATTCCAACTGTAATTTTATTTGCTGTTGTATTTTTAGTAGTTTTAAAAAGTGCTATTAACTGGATTTGGGGCGTTGTAGGAATTATCTTATTTGGAGTATTATTGATGATTGGTATCCGTTACTATAAAAAAGTAAGAGCTAAAAAATCTTGGGATAAATACGAACAAGAGTTGATTGAAGAAGATGAAAAGTTAGATGAATAATTTCTCTTTCTATAAAACTATTTAGTTTACTTTCGCTTCGAATTATAAATCTTAATATTTTAAACTATGAAAAAAATTTTAGTTTTAACAATTGCTATGTTTAGCTTATTAGCATGTTCTTCTGACGATGAAAACAATTTAGATCCTATAGTGGGTACTTGGTATAAGTTTTCTGAAGAAGGCATAGAAGCAAGTGACTGTGAAAAAAAATCTTCTGTTACTTTTAACGAAAACGGAACCTTTAACTCAATATCATATGAGTCTATTGAGGAAAAATGTATTATAGAGGATGAATTTTCTGCTACATGGACAAACAAAGGAAATGGAGTTTATTCAAGAATCCATAATGGTGAATCATCTGATTCAAGCATTACTTTTTCTGATAATGGTAACACTATGACATCTGTATACAAACAAGAATATAATGGTGAAACTCTTACAGACATAACTGTTTTTAAGAGAAAATAATCTATTTACATTTAACAACAAAACACGGCTTTGAAGTAATTTCAAAGCTGTGTTTTTTATCCTTTTAATGATTGAGTAAACGGTATTCTATTTACAATACTACGCCCCAACGTAACCTCATCTGCATACTCTAACTCGTCTCCTACCGAAATTCCTCTAGCAATGGTTGATGTAGTTACTCCGTATTGTTCTATTTGCTTATAAATATAAAAATTGGTGGTATCACCTTCCATCGTAGAACTCAGAGCAAAAATCAACTCTTTAATTTCTCCTTCTTTTACCTTTTCTACTAATGATTCAATCTGTAAATTTTGAGGACCAATTCCTTCAATAGGAGAAATCTTCCCTCCTAACACATGGTACAAACCTCTGTATTGCGCTGTATTTTCAATCGCCATCACATCACGAATATCTTCTACCACGCATACAATCTCAGCATTTCGCTTCGGATTACTACAAATATCACATAACACTGTATCTGAAATATTATGACATTTTTTACACGATTTTACATCGTTACGTAAATGCGTTAAAGCCTCTGTTAAATACTTCGTATTTTCTTTCGGTTGTTTTAATAAGTGTAACACCAAACGAAGTGCTGTACGCTTACCAATTCCTGGTAACCGACTTACTTCATTTACTGCATTTTCTAATAATTTCGACGAAAAATCCATGTTGCGAATTTACAATTTTTCGATAAGGATTAAGTATCTTCGTAGCTTTAAAATTAAAACTTCAATTCACATGAATTCAGAGATAAGAAACCTAGAACCAAAAGCTGTTTGGAAAAATTTTGCCGACTTAAACGCTGTACCTCGCCCTTCTAAAAAAGAAGAAAGAGTAATTCAGTTTATGGTAGATTTCGGTAAGAAATTAAATCTTGAAACCATGGTTGATAAAGTTGGGAATGTAATTATTCGCAAGCCTGCTTCAACTGGAATGGAAGACAGAAAAACAGTCGTTATGCAAAGTCATTTAGACATGGTACACCAAAAAAATGCTGATACTGTTTTTGATTTTGACACTGAAGGGATCAAAATGTTTGTAGATGGTGATTGGGTAAAAGCTGACGGAACTACGTTAGGAGCTGACAACGGTTTAGGTGTTGCTGCTATTATGGGAGTTTTAGAGTCTACTGATATTGCTCACCCAGCTATCGAAGCTTTATTCACAATTGATGAGGAAACAGGTATGACTGGTGCCATGGGGCTTGAAGGTGGATTATTAGAAGGTGAAATTTTATTGAACCTTGACACTGAGGAAGATGATGAAATAGGAATGGGATGCGCTGGTGGTGTAGATGTTACTGCTACTAGAAGTTATAATGAAGAGACTACTCCTGAAAATACAATCGCCTATGAAATTTCTGTTACAGGATTAAATGGTGGTCACTCAGGAATGGATATTATTAAAGGTTTAGGAAACGCAAATAAAATTATGAACCGTTTATTATTTGACGGTTTTACTAACTTCGGATTACGTGTTGCAGAAATTAATGGAGGTAGTTTACGTAATGCTATCCCTCGTGAAAGCTTTTCTACTGTAGTTATTGATGCTGTTTCTAAAGAACCTTTCTTATTTGAAATACATGAGCTTATTAACAATATTAAAGCTGAGTTTTCAACATTAGAACCTAACCTTACTATTGAATTAAAAGAAGTTGACACTCCAGAAAACGTAATGGACTTAGGTGTTCAAGAAGGATTAATTAAAGCTGTTTACGCTGCTTTAAATGGTGTATATCGTATGAGTCCTGATATTGAAGGATTAGTAGAAACTTCAAATAATATTGCTCGTATCATTGTAAAAGACGGAGCTATTAAAATTGGATGTTTAACACGTTCTTCTTCTGAAACTAATAAATGGGATTTAGCCAACTCGTTACGTTCTTCTTTTGAATTAGCTGGTTTTGATGTAGAATTTTCAGGTTCTTACCCAGGATGGTTACCAAACGTAAATTCTGAAATATTAAAAACTGTAACTGACTTATACGAAGAATTACACAACGAAAAACCTATCGTAGCTGCATGTCACGCAGGATTAGAATGTGGTATTTTAGGTCAAAACTACCCAGAAATGGACATGGTTTCTTTCGGACCAAATATTAAAGGTGCTCATTCACCTGATGAGCGCGCACAAATATCATCAACACAAAAATTCTGGAAGTTTTTATTAGAAATTTTAAAGAACACTCCTGTAAAGAATTAAAGACTTACACATAAACTTTAAAACCACAACGCTTCAGTTGTGGTTTTTTGTTTACATTTATAAAATGAATTTTTTAGCGCATTTATACCTTTCTGAAAGCAACACCAATATTATGATTGGTAACTTCATAGCTGACCATATAAAAGGCAATAAGTTTTCTCACTTTCATGAAGACATTCAAAAAGGTATATTACTACATCGAGAAATTGACACCTATACAGATGCGCACAAAATTGTTAGAATTAGCAAACGAAGATTACACGAACGTTACCGACACTATGATGGTGTAATTATTGATATTTTTTACGATCATTATTTAGCAAAAAACTGGAGAAATTACTCAGAAATTCCATTAAACATTTATGTAAACTCAGTTTATAAATTGCTTCAAGAAAACATTGATATTCTTCCTGAGAAAACTCAGAAAATACTTCCTTATATGGTACAATACAATTGGTTATATAACTACCAATTTGCTAAGGGAATTCAAGAAGTCTTAAACGGAATGAATAAGCGCACTAATGGTAAATCAAAAATGAATTTGGCTACTGGAGATTTATTAGAGCATTATCAAATTTTTGAAAATGATTTTACTACCTTTTTTGAAGATTTACGCGAATTTTCTCATCAAAAACTAAAAGAATTAAGCTAAAAACATATGAAAAAAACATTCTTATTTCTTTCAGCATTAATATTACTATGCAACTGTAAAAAAGAAAAAACTGTAGGTCTAATTACTGAAAAAGCTATGGTAGTTTCTGCCCGTAAAGAAGCTTCAAAAATTGGGTCCGATATTCTACAAAAAGGAGGAAATGCTTTTGACGCTATGGTTGCCACTGAATTAGCGTTGGCTGTAGCATATCCATATGCTGGAAACCTTGGTGGTGGTGGATTTATGGTATACCGAAAAAACACAGGAGAAATTGGCGCATTAGATTATCGTGAAAAAGCACCTCTTGCTTCTCATAAAGATATGTATTTAGATAGCTTAGGAAATGTAATTAAAAACAAAAGTACATTAGGGGCTATGGCAGTTGGAGTGCCAGGGACAGTTGCTGGTGTTTTTGCTACACATAAAAAATTCGGTTCACTACCTATTCAAGAAATCTTAAAACCAGTCATTGCCTTAGCTAAAAAAGGAGTTATTGTTACTCAAAAACAAGAAGACCGTATAAAAAAATACCAACATTATTTTTTAGAAGTAAACAAAAACCCTATTCTTTTTGATAAACCTTGGAAAAAGGGTGACACTATAAAATATCCTGCTTTAGCCAAAACTTTAGAGCGTATTTCACAAAATGGTAGAGACGAATTTTATAAAGGTGAAACAGCAAAACGTCTCGTTACTTTTATGCAGGCAAATGGCGGAATTATAACTGAAGAAGATTTAGCTAAATACGAAGCTAAATGGAGAACCCCAATTACCTTTACCTACGACAATTTACGTATCATTTCTATGTCCCCACCTGCCAGTGGCGGAATTTGTTTAGCACAAATTATGAATGGAATTGAACCTTTTGACTTAGACAAGTTTGGGCATAACTCAACAAAGTCCATACAAGTTATCACAGAAGCAGAACGTAGAGCCTACGCAGATAGAAGTTTTTATTTAGGTGATCCAGACTTTGTAAAAATTCCAATTGAAACTCTCAAAAGTAAAGAATACACAAAAAATCGAATGAATGATTTTTCTTTTAAAAAAGCAACTTCTTCTACCGATGTCTCTCATGGAAGTATTACTATGACTGAGAGTGATGAAACCACCCACTACTCTATTGTTGATCAATTTGGAAATGCTGTTTCTGCTACCACAACAATTAACGGTGCTTATGGTTCTAAGCTATATTGCGCTGACTTAGGGTTCTTCTTAAACAACGAAATGGATGATTTTTCAAGCAAACCAGGTGTACCAAACATGTTCGGTTTAGTTGGAGCTGAAGCTAATAAAATAGAACCTGAAAAACGTATGTTGAGTTCTATGACTCCTACTATTGTAGAGAAAAATGGTCAACTACATATGGTTGTAGGAACTCCTGGAGGCTCAACAATTATTACTTCCGTATTACAAACCATTTTAAATGTTCATGAATTTGACATGGGAATGCAAGAAGCCGTGAATCAAACACGTTTCCATCACCAATGGCTACCTGATGTTATTAAAATGGAGCCCAAAGGTTTTAACAAACAAGTAAAAAAAGACTTACAACAATTAGGATACAAATTAGATGAAACAAACTCACCTGTTATCGGAAAAGTGGATGCTATTTTAGTACTTCCTAACGGAAAATTAGAAGGTGGTGCAGATCCTAGAGGTGATGATACCGCTATTGGTTTTTAGTTTTTTTTAGACTTTCATGTTTTAACAAATTTTTCACTTCCTTTAATAGCTAATTAAGTAGCTTTAAAGTTTAAAATTTCAAAAAACATGAAAAAAATACTAACCTTACTTACTTTAACAGTTTGTTATACTGGTTTCTCTCAAGGAACACGTTTATTAAGACAACCTACGATATCTAATTCTGAGGTTGTTTTTGTTTATGCAAACGACCTTTGGAAGGCTCCGATTAAAGGCGGAGATGCCATACGACTTACCAGCGATGATGGCTATGAGTCAAACCCGCATTTCTCTAATGATGGCACTATGATCGCGTTTACCGCACAGTACGATGGGAATACTGATGTATATGTAATTCCTGCTACTGGTGGTGAACCCAAACGTTTAACTTATCATCCAAGTGGTGACTTTGTACAAGGCTGGACACCTGACAACAAAATTGTATTCCGTTCTTCTAGAAAAAGCAGACCTACTCAAACAAATAAGTTTTATACCGTTTCATTAAAGGGAGGCTTACCTGAAGCTGTAAAAGTTCCAAGAGCTGCTTATGGAGAATTTTCAAAAAATGGTAAATATCTCGCCTATACTCCTATTACTAGTTGGGATGCAGAATGGAGAAACTATCGTGGTGGTCAAGCAATGCCTATTTGGATTTTGAATATGCAAAATCAAAAACTAGTTAAAACTCCTCAAAAAAATAAAGAAAGGCATTTAGATCCTGTTTGGTATAACGGTAGTGTTTACTACATTTCTGAAAGAGACTACACTAGTAATATTTGGTCATATAATTTAACAACGAAACAAGAAAAACAACTTACATTTCATAAAAAATTCGACGTAAAAAGTCTGGATGCTAATTCAAACGGGATTGTTTATGAACAAGGAGGGTACATCCACTTTTTAAACCCTAGCACCTCAGCTACCAAGCAAATCCCCATAACAGTTCATGGTGATTTAAACTATGCGAGAACGCGTTGGATGGATGTAAAAGGAAGAAATTTAACGAACCCTAATATTTCTCCTAAAGGAAAAAGAGCCATTTTTGAATACCGCGGTGAAATTTTTACTATCCCTAAAGAAAATGGTACTTGGAGAAACTTAACCAACTCTTCAGGTGTTGCTGATAGGTACCCTATTTGGTCTCCAAAAGGAGATAAAGTAGCTTGGTTTTCTGACAAAAATGGAGAATACGAGTTGGTAATTGCCGACCAAAATGGAGATAATAAATCATATATTAAAATTCCTAATCCTACTTTTTATTTCAAACCTGATTGGTCTCCTAATGGAAAATATGTATCGTTTACCGATACGCATTTTAATATTTGGGTTTTAAATTTAGAAACCCAAAAAGCCGAAAAAGTAGCGACTGATAATTTTGCACACCCAAATAGAACTATGAATCCTAAATGGTCACCTGATAGTGATTGGATTGCTTATGCTAAACAAAACGAAAATCATTTTAAGTCTATTTATGCATACCAAATCAGTTCTAAAAAAACAGTTCAAATTACAGATCCTTTAGCAGATGCTATTTCTCCTGTATGGGATGCTTCAGGAAAATATATTTACACCTTGGCTAGCACCAACTACGGGTTAGCATCTGGATGGCTAGACATGAGTTCTTACGACCCTTCAGTAACACGTAGTTTATATGCAATTGTTCTGAACAGCAAAGACAAAGCTCCTAACCTACCTAAAACTGACGAAGAGAAAGCTGAAAAAAAAGATTCTGAAGAAAAGAGCAAAGAAGAAGAAGAAGAAGAAGAAAAAAACGATAAAAAAACATCAAAAGAAGCTGATCAAATAAAAGTTGTGATTGATGAAGAAGGCATTTTCAATAGAGCTATTGCTTTAAAATTGCCTGCTAAAAATTATACAGCTTTATACAAAGCTCCAAAAAATCATGTTTTTGTAGCAGAAGCAAATGAAAACAGCCCAAGTACTACTATTCACGACTATGATATTTCAAAAGAAAAAGCGACTGAATTTACCAAAGAAGCTCGTTCAATAACAGTTTCAGAAGATAGAGAATCTGTATTACTATCAAGTAAAGGAAACTGGAGTATTGTTAGTAGTAAATCTCCAGTAAAACCTGGTAAAGGCTCTATAAAAACCAATTTAAAAATTAAGGTCGATCCAAAAGCTGAAGCTCATCAAATCTTTAAAGAAGGTTGGCGCTATATGAGAGATTTTTTATATGTTGACAATGTACACGGTGCCCCATGGGATAAAATCTACCAATGGTACGCTCCATGGATTGATCATGTAAGACACAGAACTGACTTAAACTATGTTGTAGACATTATGAGCGGTGAAGTTGCTATTGGTCATTCATACGTTTACGGAGGTGATACTCCTAAAACCAACTATGTTCCTGTTGGATTATTAGGTTGTGATTTTGAAAAAGCAAATGGTTTATACAAGTTTTCTAAAATATACAAAGGAGAGCGTTGGAATCCTTCTATTAAGGCCCCATTAGGGCTTCCTGGAATTGATGTTAAAGAAGGAGATTATTTATTAGAAGTTAATGGAGTTACCCTTACTTCAGAAGACAATCTATATAAAGCCTTAGAGCAAACAGCTGGAAGAGAAATTTATATTAAGGTAAATTCTAAACCTACAGTTAAGGGAGCAAAAACCATTTTGGTAAAACCTGTTGCCAGCGAAAGAAGTTTACGTTCTATAGGCTGGGTAGAAGAAAACAGAAGAAAAGTAGATGAACTGTCTGGTGGAAAATTAGCGTATGTATATGTTCCGAACACATCAAACAACGGATTCACTTCTTTTAACCGTTACTACTTTTCTCAACAAGATAAAAAAGGAGTTATCATAGATGAAAGAAATAATGGTGGTGGTAGTGCAGCTGATTATATGATTGATATTTTATCGAGAAAACCTTTTGGTTACTTTAATAGTAAAGCTAATAAAAGAAAACCATGGACAACTCCAATTGCTGGTATTTGGGGACCAAAAGTGATGATCATTAATGAACGTGCTGGCTCTGGAGGAGACCTTTTCCCTTACATGTTTAAAGAAAGAAAAATAGGGCCTTTAGTAGGAACTCGCACGTGGGGAGGTTTAGTAGGAACTTGGGATACACCTGCTTTTATTGATGGTGGTAGAATGGTTGCTCCTCGTGGTGGTTTTTTTGATTTAGATGGTAATTGGGCTGTTGAAGGTGAAGGTGTAGCTCCTGATATTGAAGTACACCAAGAGCCAAGTAAAGTTTTAAAAGGAAAAGACCCTCAACTCGAAAAGGCTGTTAATGAAGCTTTACGCTTACTAAAAACTAATGAATTCATTCCTAAACCTGAGCCTGCTCCACCTGTTCGATGGAAAAGACCTGATGGGTATTAAAAATAAAAAAAGGATAGTTAATTAACTATCCTTTTTTTATCATACAACTAGTTACCAAGTTAAACTATACTTAGCTTCATAATTTTTACTTTGAGAATTATATCCATAAACTCCCCAATGTTGCTCAAAAAGACCAGCACCAGTTGGCTTCTTATCTTCATCATACATTTCAAAAATAAAACAAGGAATTCTAACATTAGGGTTACGTGGTGTTCCGTTTCCACTTTTACAATGATTAATTAAATTTTGATTAAATGTTCGTGCATTTGCTTTTGTTGCTGTAGAGTAAGTAGCTGTAGGTCCTGTAGGCCATCCTGCTTCACCAATAACAATAGGTAAGCTTCCATATCCATTATTTCCTAATGCTACATATAATGCATCATACATTGCATCAAAAATATTTTTATATGTATAACTTCCATCATGAACCCAATGCTTTTCACCTGCAGTAAACAAACAATAATCTAAATGAACATTATTTGGCTGATTATTTTGAGTAATAAATGGATATACATTAACCATAAACACTGAATTATCTTCTTTTAAAATAGCACAAACATCTAAAATTGTATTCTTAAGACTACTATTGAAAGCTCCTGCTGAAGGCGGATATGAATTCCCCATAATAGCATAATTAAAAGGAACAGTTACTTTGGCAGATAATCCTTTTGCTTTTATAGCTGTTTTAATATTTGTTATAGCTTCTACAAGATATGGGGCGTATGCATTATTCCACCAACTTCCTAAAGGTTCGTTTCCAACACAAATCATAGGAATGGAGCTAGCGTTGTTAGATAACACATCTACAATTGTATTAATAGTAGTTGAATCATTTTTAGCACAAGCTTTTAAATCTCCATTTGGCACATCAACTAAAACTTGCAATCCTTCCTTAGCAAAAGCACTAATACAATCTGCCTGATTGTACGTAAACATCTTAACCGTTTTAACGCCCGTTGCTTTTATTTGCGCAGCTGCTTTTGTTGCACTTACTTGTTTTCCTGCACTTTGAAAAGTATTACTAAAATTAACTCCTATAATTGATTTAAATATTGAATGATTCATTATTAATTAGTTTTTGTTGTTTGATTATTAAAATTACTACATCTTTAATATCTTTTTTTAAAAACATCTTTAAACGTATAAAAATGAGGTAAGAGAGTTCTTTTATAAAACAAAAAAAGGTAGTTCCTAATTCCTCATCAATCTTTCAAGTATGTCCTTTATACTTCCAACATACAACTTGAAAACAATTGTTTTTACCTTATTATTTAATCACATTTGTCACCATTCGTAACTATTTTCTCTTTTTATGGCTATAAATAACATCTCATTTTAATTTTATTGACTAGTTTTGAACAAAACAAAGTCCTTCTTTTTTGAAAATTTCTGAAACTCATAACGTAAAAAATATAGTAACCCCTATTCGACTACAAGAGTATGCTGTTGGAATTTTCAAAACTATTCCTACAAAATCTGGCATAAAAAAAGCCATTAAAAAAGGATTCGTAAATGTTAATGGTAAAACAGCTACAACAGCTTTATATATTAAAGGAGGAGAAACTATTGACTTATTTCAAACAGAAGAAACTCTTAAGAAAAAACAATTTAATTTTCCTTTAGAAATTCTTTATGAAGATGACTATTTAGCTATTATTTATAAACCTTCAGGAATCTTAGTAAGTGGAAATTCTTTTGCTACAATTGACAATGCTCTTACACAAAACCTGCAAAAAAGCACACTAGCTGATGCTACTCGTCCTCGACCAATTCATCGACTGGACTATCCAACAAGCGGGTTATTACTCATCGGAAAAACAACCGCCAGTATCATTTCGTTAAACCAACTATTTGAAAAGAAAGAAATTCATAAAATATATCATGCTATTTGTATTGGTAAAATGAAACTAAATGGAGAAATAGATTCTCCTATAAGTGATAAAAATGCTTTTACTTCGTTTGAAGTTATTGAAACTGTTAAATCACCTAGATTTGATTTTTTGAACTTAGTTAAATTAACTCCTAAAACTGGAAGAAAACACCAATTACGCAAACATTTGTTTACTATCGGTAATCCAATTTTAGGTGATAAAGAATACTTTATAGAAGATTTGGTTTTAAACGGAAAGGGATTATTCTTACATGCATCTACCCTATCCTTTACACATCCATTTACTAAAGAAACAATCAATATTACAAAAGAACTTCCTAAGAAATTCAAAAAAATATTCCCACAATAAATCTCCTTTAAATCATCTATCTTTGCCGCATGCGAATAGATATTATTACGGTTGAACCCGACTTAATAAAAAGCCCATTTGAAAACTCGATGATGAAGAGGGCTATTGACAAAGGACTCGCTGAAGTTCATTTTCATAACCTACGAGAATATGGTTTTGGCAACTATCGTCAAATAGACGATTACCAATTTGGCGGAGGTGCTGGAATGGTTTTAATGATTGAGCCCATTGCAAAATGTATTGAAAAACTTCAATCAGAAAGAACATATGATGAAATCATATATATGACTCCTGATGCTAAAACCCTAAATCAAGCTACAGCAAACACTCTTTCATTAAAGGAAAATATTATTATTTTAACTGGGCATTATAAAGGTGTCGACCAACGTGTGCGTGATAAATTTGTTACCAAAGAAATTTCTATTGGAGATTATGTATTAACTGGAGGAGAATTGGCTGCAGCAGTTTTATGTGATGCTGTTATCCGTTTAATTCCTGGGGTTTTAGGTGATGAAACTTCTGCTTTAACAGATAGTTTTCAAGATAACCTACTATCACCTCCTGTATACACGAGACCTTCTGAATATGAGGGAATGAAAGTACCTGAAGTATTATTATCGGGTAATTTTCCTAAAATTGAAGAGTGGCGCTCTGAACAAGCATACAAACGAACTAAAGAAATACGTCCTGATTTGTTAGATTAACTAATAATCAACAATTTATTTATTTTTTTTATCAAAAGAAAAGTTTTAAATTTGCAGCCACAAAATCAACCTCTGACGAAAATCGTGAATGTTGCTTTTATACAACCATAAATAACAAGGAAATGGATTTAGTAAAATTTGTTCAAGACGAATTTGTAACAAAAAACGAATTACCAGAATTCGCAGCTGGAGATACTATTACAGTATACTACGAAATTAGAGAAGGAGACAAAGTTCGTACTCAGTTCTTTAGAGGAGTTGTTATCCAAAAAAGAGGAAGCGGTGCTTCAGAAACATTTACCATCAGAAAAATGTCTGGTACTGTAGGTGTTGAGCGTATCTTCCCTATCAACTTACCATCTATCCAAAAGATTGAGATTAATAAAACAGGTAAAGTACGTAGAGCTCGTATTTACTACTTTAGAGGTCTTACTGGTAAAAAAGCAAAAATTAAAGAAAGAAGACGTTAAAAGCTTCTTATCAAGAAAACTAAAAAACACCATGATAATCATGGTGTTTTTTTTTATTCCCATTTGTTAATAACACACTTATTTAAACTGTTGATAACAAAATACTTAAACCCAAAAAAAAGAGATAATTATTTCTTATCTTTGGAAAAGAGTTTACAAAGTAAGTGACGTCAGAGTTATAGTTAGCTATATTAATCACCAAAAGTAAACCTTTAAAGTAACGTTCTTTATATATTTTGTTTTTAAACAGAATCAAGACTAAATACAATCATCATAATTTTTTGATTAATTGTAAGTTATTAATAATTTATAGTTTTCTAGTTATAAGTTTATAAGTATTATTGGTTTATATTTAGCTTAACTAACCTGTTTAAAAACACTGAAGCTTTTATTTTATGAATGGTATAATTTATAAAGTGGAGTTTCTTTTTGAGATGGTAACGTAGCTTTTTCTAAGGAAAAAGCATAAACACTGTTTTATTTGATTATGTAGTAATACAAATCAGTACCTCTTACTATTTCAAGAAAGCCATGTCAATTACAAGAAATTGTTTGATATGGCTTTTGTTTTTAATAACAAAATCTCCATTTCTCTTCTCTAAATTATCATATTCACAACAAAACACCCTAATTAATAATAATTTACTATCAAAAAACTCACCCGTAATTCTTAAATTTGCATCACTTCAAAATATAATTTAATTTATTACTTATAAATATGAATAAGACTGCTAAAATTATGTACACAAAAACGGATGAAGCTCCAGCATTAGCTACTCGTTCGTTTTTACCAATCGTAAAAGCTTTTACAAAATCATCTAACATAGAAGTAGAAACCAAAGATATTTCTCTTGCTGGTCGTATTCTTGCTAATTTTTCAGACTTTTTACCTAAAGAACAACAAGTTGAAGACGCTTTAGCTTTTTTAGGAGATTTAGCAAAAAAACCAGAAGCTAACATTATTAAACTTCCTAACATTTCAGCTTCTGTTCCTCAATTAAAAGCGGCTATAAAAGAGCTACAAGCTTTAGGATATGCTTTACCTGATTATCCTGAAGAAGCTACTACTGATGAAGAAAAAGCAATTTTAGCACGTTATAATAAAGTAAAAGGATCTGCAGTAAACCCTGTTTTACGTGAAGGTAACTCTGACCGTAGAGCTCCAAAAGCTGTAAAAAACTACGCAAAAAAGAATCCTCATTCAATGGGAGCTTGGAGTTCCGACTCTAAAACTCACGTTTCAACAATGACAGAAGGTGATTTTGCACACAGTGAAAAATCAGTTACTGTACCAAATGCAACTAATGTACAAATTGTACATACAGATGATAATGGAAACAAAACTATATTAAAAGATAACTTATCATTATTAGCGAAAGAAGTTATTGATGCTTCTGTAATGAGTAAAAAAGCATTATTAACTTTCTTAGAAGAACAAGTTAAAGATGCTAACGACAAAGGAGTATTATTCTCTTTACATATGAAAGCAACTATGATGAAGGTTTCTGACCCTATTATTTTTGGTCATGCTGTTCGTGTTTTCTTTAAAGATTTATTTGCTAAGCATGGTAATACCTTTAAAGAAATTGGTGTAGATGTAAATAACGGTTTTGGTAACTTACTAAGTAACCTTGAAGAGTTATCTGCTGATAAAAAAGCAGAAATTCTAGCAGATATTGAAGCTATTTACACTAGTAACCCTGATGTTGCAATGGTAAATTCTGACAAAGGAATTACCAATTTACACGTTCCTTCTGACGTAATTATTGATGCTTCTATGCCGGCAATGATTCGTACTTCAGGTCAAATGTGGAATAAAGAAGGAAAGCCTCAAGATGCTAAAGCTGTAATTCCTGATAGTTCTTATGCTGGTTTATACCAAGAAACTATTGATTTCTGTAAAAAGAATGGTGCTTTTGATCCTACTACAATGGGTACAGTTCCTAATGTAGGCTTAATGGCTCAAAAAGCTGAAGAATACGGTTCTCATGATAAAACATTTGAAATTACTTCTAATGGAAAAGTTGAAGTGATTGATGCCAACGGAACTACTTTATTAGAGCATACTGTTGAAGCTGGCGATATTTGGAGAATGTGTCAAACAAAAGACGCACCTATTCAAGATTGGGTAAAATTAGCTGTTACTCGTGCAAGAGCTACAGGAGCACCTGCAGTTTTTTGGCTAGGTGAAGAAAGAGCTCATGATAGAGAGATTATTAAAAAAGTAGAAAAGTACTTACAAGATCACGATACTACTGGGTTAGAAATTAAAATCTTATCTCAAGTAGAAGCTACTAAATATACTTTAGAGAGAGTTAAAGCAGGTAAAGAAACTATTTCAGTAACAGGAAATGTATTACGTGACTACTTAACTGACTTATTCCCTATTTTAGAATTAGGAACTTCAGCTAAAATGTTATCTATCGTACCATTAATGAATGGTGGTGGATTGTTTGAAACGGGTGCTGGAGGATCTGCCCCAAAGCATGTTCAACAATTAGTTGAAGAAAACCACTTACGCTGGGATTCTTTAGGTGAATTTTTAGCTTTAGCTGTTTCTTTAGAGCACTTAGGTGAAACAAATGATAATAGTAAAGCAAAAGTATTAGCTGAAACTTTAGATGATGCTACAGATAAGTTATTAGACAACAAAAAAGGACCTTCAAGAAAAACTGGAGAATTAGACAATAGAGGTTCTCATTTTTATTTAGCTATGTATTGGGCACAAGCTTTAGCTTCTCAAGATAAAGATGCTGATTTAAAAGCTCAATTCGCTCCTATCGCGGAAAAAATGGCTGCGAATGAGACTACTATTGTTGAAGAATTAAATTCTGTACAAGGTAAAGCTGTTAACATTGGAGGATATTATGAACCTAATGATACTTTAGCTAATGAGGTAATGCAGCCAAGCAAAACTCTTAATAGCATTATACAAAACATATAATTAAACAATTATATAAAATTCAAAAGCAGGTGATTTTATCACCTGCTTTTTTGTTTAAACAATTAAACCAAACAAATTATTAAACAATAATGTCCCCCGAATTACTATTTACTTCTCATAACATTGTTTGGCACATAGTTATGACACGACAAAATTATAATCGTCACATTCTAATTTCTTGAAACTTTTAATTAGTAAATTTGAAGCATGAAGTTTACAAAAACAACCGAACAAGACTCTAACTACAATGATTTAGAAAAAATGAGTATTTCTGAATTATTGCTTAACATAAATAAAGAAGATAAAACAGTTCCTTTAGCTGTAGAAAAAGCACTCCCACAAATAGAAAAACTTACTGAACAAATTGTTCTAAAACTAAAAGAAGGTGGACGGTTATTTTACATAGGTGCTGGTACTAGCGGACGATTAGGAATTGTAGATGCTAGTGAGTGCCCCCCAACATTTGGTGTTCCTCACGAATTAGTTGTTGGACTTATTGCAGGTGGCGATTACGCTATTAGAAAAGCTGTTGAATTTGCTGAAGATTCAACGAACCAAGGATGGAAAGATTTACAAGAATATAAAATATCATCAAAAGATGTTGTTGTAGGAATTGCTGCATCAGGTACTACCCCTTATGTTATATCTGCCTTAGAAAAATGCAATGATAATAATATTGTAACAGGCTGTATAACTTGTAATCAAGGAAGCCCCTTAGCATTAACTGCTCAGTTCCCTATTGAAGTCGTTGTAGGCCCTGAATTTGTAACAGGAAGTTCCCGAATGAAAGCTGGAACAGCACAAAAACTGGTATTAAATATGCTTTCTACAGCTAGTATGATTCAATTAGGAAGAGTTAAAGGAAATAAAATGGTTGACATGCAACTATCCAACAACAAATTAGTAGATAGAGGAGAAAAAATGTTAGCTTCTGAATTAAATATCGACCAAAAAACCGCTAGCGATTTATTAAAAAAATACGGAAATGTTCGTGAAGCTATAAAAAACTTTACTAATGAATAAACCTACTACTTTTGAAACTGGAATAAAAAAACTATTAGTTTTCTTAGGGTTACTTATTATTTCTCCCTTAGTTTTAAGTATTGCTTTTAAAGCTTTACGAGCTTTTAAAGAATCTCCTAAAGTTTTTATTGCTTACGGATTGCTTGTAATTGGTGTTTTGTTAATACTTTTTACCGTATATTATGGCTTTAAAACATTTAAAACCATATTGGATCACCTTTTCAGCAAATAACTTTTGATTAGAAGCAATTCCATAAAAAAAATAACAGATTGGGAACATTGGCCATCCGCTATGTTTTATCTTCCTAATGTTCCATATGCTTTTTATTTAGCTTATAAAGCAAAACATTTGGCTTTTTTTAGTGCGGCTAACCCATGTATAAAAAGCTCTGGAAATGGCACTGAAAGCAAATATGAAACTATATTATTGGTTCCTGAAAAACACCGCCCAAAATCAGTTTTAATTAAACCTAATACTGATTTTGAAATAGTTTGTAAAAATATTCAAGAACAAAAAATCAACTTTCCTTTAATTGCGAAACCTGATATAGGTTTTCGTGGGTTACTGGTTGAGAAAATAATTTCAAAAGACGCCTTAAAAAACTATCTTAAAAAATATACTATTGATATTATTATTCAAGAATTTTTAGATTATGAAAACGAATGTGGTATATTTTATCATAGAAACCCCAAAAATGATTCTGGTAAAATTTCTTCATTAACTTTAAAACGTTTTTTATCTGTTACAGGAGACGGAACTTCTACATTAAAAGAACTTATTCTAGCTGATGAAAGAGCTAAATTATACATAGAGTTATTTTCTAAAATCCATCAAGATAAACTTACAGAAATCCCTATTAAAAACAAGGTTATTAAACTTACGGCTATAGGTAATCATTCAAAAGGAACACAGTTTATTAACGGTAATCATTTAATAAGTGATAAATTAACTACAACCTTTGACAAACTAAGTAAATCAATACCTGGTTGGTACTATGGTCGAATTGATTTAAAATACAATACTTTTGAAGAATTAGAAGAAGGAATCGATTTTAAGATACTAGAAATAAACGGAATAATAGCAGAGCCTACTCACATTTACGATTCGCAAAATTACACCTACTTAAAAGCCTTAAAAGCTATAAGAACGCATTGGAAGTCACTCTTTACTATTGCTATTACAAACCACAGAAACTTTAACACCCCATACAAAGATTCTATAAGCTTTCTTAATGAGATCATTTTATTAAAAAAATATACAAAAAAAATTAAACGTCTATCTAAATAGAAAATCTTTTCTATCTTTGTAAGCGAATACATGTTCATGTATTGTTAAGAATCCCCCCGAGTCTTAAAACCAATTAACTACTCAACTGAATGGAAAGAAGATTACTTTTTTCATTGGTTCTTTTCTGTGCAATAATTCCAACTTTCTCTCAAGTTAAAGTTGGGGAGAATCCTTCTTCTATACATTCAAGCTCTATTTTAGAATTGGAAAGTTCAGACAAGGTATTAGTTATTAGTAGAATGACAGATACTCAAATGAACACTATCCAACCTTTACGAGGTGCCTTAGTTTTCAATACTGATCAAAACTGTGTTTTTATGTATGATGGAACTTCGTGGATAAGCTTATGTGATGGTGATTCTGGAAACACAAGAGAATCTATTAAAGTTACAACCTCTTCTACTGCTCCAACTGACAATAACGTAGGTGATTTTTGGATTAACGATACTCTAAACAATACTACTAGTATTTGGGATGGAACCAATTGGATTTCTATAGATAACAACCCAAGAAAAGGTAACGGAAGTCCTAATGCTAGCACAGCTCCTAACCCAACACCTGGAGATGTTTATGTAGATACAACTACTGGTATAATTTATGCCTACGACGGTACAACATGGGTAACATCAAACTCTACAGCATCTGCTAATAATGGGCTTTTGATAAACGCAAGTAACACTATTCAATTAGGTGGTGTATTAATTCAACCTACTACTATTGAAACCAATACTACAAACACGCTAGCTGTTACAGGTTTAGAAAATGGAGACACTACATCTGACGATATAGTTACAGTAGACAGAACCACTGGGGTTTTGAAAAAAGTAACCAGTTCTAATTTACTTAGAGAGGAAATTACAGAAATTACAGCTACAGACGGACAAGTAACTTTTACGGGACTTACATTATATACAACTGATAAAATTAACGTATACAGAAACGGAGTACGAATAGATTTTACAGTTAATAACACTACAACAATTACAATAGAACCTGATGCTGTATGCTATGCAGGTGATGAAATACGAATAGTTCAATTATATTAATAAATAACCAATAAAAAAGTTTAATAACGCAATCAATACTCAAATTATGAAAAAAATTACAAACAAATTAAAAGTCGCTTTAGTAGCCATTGGTTTCTTAACTGTTGGTACTGTTAGTGCACAAACTACCTCTGGTGATATTGCTGTACAAGCAGCTACTACATTAGGTAACAATGGTGGTGTAGTAAAATTAGTAGACAATAAGGGTACTATTAAATATTTACAAGCTGAAAATGGTTTAACTTCTTTTACCAACACAACACCTAGTGGTGGTGTAGTTACTACTTGGCAATTAGGTGGTACGTTAACTGAAAACACATATATTACAGCTGGAACAGGAACAGAATTTGCTTTAGATGGATTAGAGTTAGTCACTGCGGGTACTGCTTCTACAAACGCTGTTGATCGTGAATCTCATGACGGAGATGCTGCTGCTGGCGGAACTGGTTTTACAGTATTAATCAGAGATGAAGATTCTGGAGCTATCCAAAAAATACAATTAGCTGACTTATTCCAAGTTACAGCTATAAGAAGAGAAGCTACCCCTCCAACTAATACTACTGGACCTACAGAAAGTATTCTTGTAGCTGGTTTACCTGTTATTGACGCTACAAATGAAGCTAAGTTATTTGTATTTAGAAATGGAGTAAAATTACGTTGGAATACTGATTTCACTGCAACTACAGCTGGATCTATTGATATAAATATCTCTGCTGATTTACCTTTATATCTAGGAGATGTTATTGAAGTACACTACATCAATTAATATTAATGTTCAAAAACATTAAACATATAAAAATATTTATACTAACTTTTGCATTGATACTATTTACTTTTAGTATCAATGCACAAGAAGTTAGGGTTATTGATAACAAAGGAACTATACAAACAGTTAATAACAATACTGTAACCACCTCTACAACTGCACCAACCCTTCCTCTTGAAAATGATGTTTGGTTCGATACAACCAACAATCAAATAAAAATATATGATACTGTGGACGGTTGGAAATTAATCACCTCTACATTAGCTTCTCAAAACATCTATACATCCGATGGTGCTTTAACAGCAAATCGTAAATTAACCGGTATCAATAATTTTGGATTAACTTTTGAAAACTTAACTTACTTTCAATTATTTAGTAATAATAGTATTCAAGTATTTAGTGACAATACTATTCAAATGAATGCTATCAACAATATGCAAATAAGCTCTACAGGAATTGGTAGCACTATTCAGCTTTCATCTGCTAGTACTATACAACTTTCTGCTCCTAGTAACATTATGTTACAAAGCCCTACTGAGTTTAATAATACACTATTAGATGTTAATAATTCTGCTGGAACTTCTGGTCAAATATTAACCTCAACAAGTACAGGTGTAGAATGGGTTAATAACCAACAAAATACTGTAACAAAAACATCAAACTCTTCAACAAGCACACCTGCTACATATTCTTTCCCTGTAGGTTACACCCCTATAGAAAATGATTTTTTTATTTATGAATTAACCTCAGGTGAACACAGTACCATATATATATACAACAATGGTGCTTGGGAGCAAATAGCCCCAACTAAAGCTTCTAGAATATTCTATCCTCCATCAATTGCAATAGATGCTAGTACAACTGGTTCGGGTAGAACTATCAATTTATACACACAATATACAGCTCAATTTAATAGTCCTGCTATTGGTAGTACTAGTGCTCCTGCTACAATACCTACTTATAATGCTGATGAATTATACTACTACGTTACCGATTATGACACGTCTATCCTTACTATTAACAGTATAGATGATAGCGGGTTAATGACTTATAGTGTAGACAACATACCTACGGATGATAACACGATAATTAATGTTGTTTTTGTAGTTAAATAATTCAAAAAAATAAACCTTATGAAGTGGTTACAAACATTGTTCTTTTTCCTTTTTACAGGGGTAGTAAGTACTTCCTTCTCTCAATCTTTAAATGATTATAGGACTATAACTTCGGGCAACTGGACAACTATTAGTATTTGGGAAGTTTACAATGGTGTTACTTGGGTTCCTGCAACAACGTATCCTGGTCAAGTAGCAGGCACAAACGATGTTACTATTTCTAATGGAGCTACTGTAACAATTAATAGTACTATTAGTAATACTATTAATTCAGTAACCATAGGTGATCGAACTGGAACACCCGTTATTGAAACATTATCCATCACTGGTACCTCTAGCATTAATACACTTGAGTTTAACATAGCCTATGACGGCCTTTTAAGATGGGATGCTAATGTGTCTTTGTCTTTAACTGCAAATGCTTCATTGTTTATTGAAAACTCCAATCCAGATGGTTTAACTCTAGGTACCGATCACGGCATTTATATAAACCCAGCTGGCTGTAATGTTCAAAAAATTTTATACATCGGTGCAACAAGATATACAAACTGTAATGGTGGAGGTCCAAACCCTAAACCCTTAACGTTTAACGAAGCAAATAATAATGGGGGTAACTTGGGCGTAACCCCTACTTCTAACTCTCCTGTTTGTTCTGGTCAAACAGTAAATTTATTCGCTAACCCATCAGGTACCGATGCTGGTAGTGCCTCATACACTTGGACAGTCACTTCCTCTCCTGTTGCTTATACATTTTCCTCTACAAATGAAAACCCAACAGATTCTCCTACTATAGTAGGAAATTATATTTATGAAGTTACAGCCACAAGTGGAACCGTCTCAAACACAAATACTGTTTCAGTTGAGATTATATCATGTAATAAAAGAATAATTACCAACCGTCGTATAACTTACAGAGTAAATAAATGATGTTATATAAAAAACACATATCGTTTATTTTTTTTATTAGTAGTATTACTCTAACTATAGCACAAAATGCATTTCAAAATTCGGGTAATGTACAGTTACACGATGGTGCTCAAATTGGTTTCCATACCAACTTGGTAAACAACGGTACCTTAAACAATTATATTGGTTTTGCTGGTTTTTATGCTGATAACGAAACCAGAACTATTTCTGGCACTAACAAAATCATCTTTTTTAATGTAGAAATTGATGCGCTACAAAACCTAGAACTTTACAATTCTTTAGGTGTACGTAATCAGTTAAGCTTTATCAATGGACAAGTAATTACATCAAGGAATAATACGGATATTTCATTCGATTTCATTGATTATGATTTCTATGCAGGTGAAGATAATGAACGACATATAGACGGCTACGCCTCTTTAAAGCAAGGAAATAAAAACACATCAAACTTTACATTTCCTATAGGAGATGGAGCAATGTTACGTCCTATGAGTTTACCTCACACCAATAAATACTACTTTTTTAAAGGAGCTTATTTTTATGAGGATCCGAATTTCCCTACTAATTTTACTGCTAATTTTTTAACAGACCAAAAGCAAGCTATAATTGAAAATATTAGCAATATTGAATTTTGGGATTTAGACGGAAAAAATGAAACCCAAATTACATTAACATGGAATAGTCGTAGTGATATAGCTTCATTAGCTAATCAAATTTCACAATTAATTGTAGTAGGTTGGAGTAAAACTGAAAATCAATGGGTAAATTTAGATGTATTAGAAGTTACTGGAGACTTGTTTGAAGGAACAATTACATCTGCCTCATTTGTCCCTAACGAGTACGAAGTAATTACAATTGGCTCACTATTAGATGATGAGATTAACACAAATAATAACAATATTTTAATCTCTCCAAATGGAGATAACCTTAACGACTTCTTAATTTTTGATGAAGTAAATGAATACGCTCACAATAAATTGGTAATTTATAATCGCTGGGGAAATATTGTTTATCAAACTGAAGATTACAAAAACAACTGGGATGGTACTTCTAACGGAAGATCAACTATTAACAGAGAAGACAAACTTCCTGCAGCTACTTACTTTTACTACCTAGAATTAGGTGACGAACCAAACGCGTATCAGAAACTAAAAAAAGGTTGGGTATACATTAACCGATAATTATTTTACTAGTTCTTTTTTTGGGGTAGTAGGATTGTAACCAAAATCTGCATCTGGTAATTCTATCCCTAATTGATTTATGATAAAACCTATACTAGCAAAATGATGTATTGCATGACTATGTGCTTGTATTAAGGCACTACCCAAGGTATAATTTGCTGTTACTTTTCCTGTCCCTAAATCATCTGTAACAGAAATAATTGTATCAAAATCTTCTGCTTCTAAACAATATAATTGCTCAATAACTTCATTAAAATATGCAATACCAGACTCAGTTTTTTGCTCTGCTAATTGATTACGTTCTCTATCAGAAAAATCAACACATTTTCTATTCAATCCATTAAAAATACAGGCAAAAACATCTAGAATATGCCTCATATTTGCTCCTATACTCGAATAATAAGGTGGAATTGATGTATCACTGTATTGTTCATCACTAATCGCTTCTAATAGTTTAATTCCTCTTTGTAAATTTTTATCAATAGCTGCTATCATTCGTAAGTGTAAGTTTTCAAGTAAGTCGTATAAATATAGAACTTTTTACTTGGAGAAATAAATTATTTTTTAAAACCAAATTAAAACACTAAAAACCAAAAACATAAACCAAAAAAAAGAATTAAAGTACAACTTAAAATTAATATTAAAATATTTTTTGGCACGCTCTTTGAAAATTATACATCAACTGCGGAAGCCGAAAAGCATATAGAGTAAGCATAACCCTAAAATTAGCAATTATGAGAACAGGGATACTATTATTATTAGCAATGATGTCATTAACAACTGTAAATGCCGACAACATTGAAAAATCAACTAGCAAAATTGGGGTTACAAACCGTTATAATGACGCTGTTACCTTTGTGGAAAGAGGAATTCAATTTCACGTATTTTTAAACGGAGATTTCGACTTCAATACCCACTATGATAGATACTCAGATTATGGTGTTCGTATTAAACGTGATAGAAGAGGTCGTGTTAGAAGTGTAGGAAACGTTTACATAAACTACGATGCTAGAGGAAATGTAAAAAGAATTGGTAGTGTATTTATGAGGTATAAGTTTGGAAACTTATTTAAAGTAGGAAACTTACATATTCAATATGATAGATGGGGTAATCCAAGATTCAGAGGATTTGTAAAACCAGGACACCGCCATCACCATGACGATGATCATTATTATTACGATGATGGATTTGATGTAAATATCGATATAAACATAGGTGATATTTTTGATTATGATGACGTTTATTTTTACAGAAAAGATTTTGGAAGAAAATATCGTCAGTTTAGAGAAGATAATAATTTTTACTACTACAGAGCGTTACCAAATGCAAAAATTGGAAAGCGTAGTAAAATTATAAAAAGACGTAAACACAAAGCTTTCAAAAACAAAAAATATAAAAATAAATACAGAAAAGGAAAGCCTGAACAAAAAGGTAAATCAAGAAGAAACCATGATTAAACAAAAAATCCCTCATCAAATTTGATGAGGGATTTTTTTTATTATATTATTTTAATAATTATTTCGCTACGTTTACTGCTCTTGTCTCTCTAATTACAGTAACTTTTACCTGTCCCGGATAGGTCATATCATTCTGAATTTTTTGAGAAATATTAAATGATAATTCGGCTGCTTTAGTATCGTTTACTTTAGCACTTTCTACCATAACTCTTAATTCACGTCCTGCCTGAATAGCGTAAGCCTTTTGTACTCCATTAAATCCAAAAGCAATATCTTCTAAATCTTTTAAACGTTGAATATAAGAATCTAATACTTGACGACGTGCACCTGGTCTTGCTCCTGAAATCGCATCACAAACTTGTACAATAGGAGCTAACATCGTTTTCATTTCTATTTCATCGTGGTGCGCACCGATGGCATTACACACATCTGGTTTTTCTCCATACTTTTCAGCCCATTGCATTCCTAATAATGCGTGTGGTAATTCACTTTCTGTTTCAGGTACTTTACCTATATCATGTAATAAACCTGCACGTTTAGCAGCTTTTGCATTTAAGCCCATTTCAGCAGCCATAATACCACAAAGGTTTGCTACTTCACGTGAGTGTTGTAATAAGTTTTGACCGTAAGAAGAACGATACTTCATACGTCCAACTGTTTTAATCAATTCAGGATGTAAACCGTGAATTCCTAAATCAATTACAGTACGTTTACCTACTTCAATAATTTCTTGAGTAATTTGTTTTTCGGTCTTTTTTACAATTTCTTCAATTCTTGCTGGGTGAATTCTTCCGTCTGTTACTAGTTTATGCATTGATAAACGAGCAATTTCACGACGAACAGGATCAAAACACGATAAGATAATTGCTTCAGGTGTATCATCTACAATAATCTCAACTCCAGTTGCTGATTCTAAAGCACGGATGTTTCTTCCTTCTCTACCAATAATTCTTCCCTTAACGTCATCCGACTCCAAGTTAAATACAGATACACAGTTTTCTACAGCTTGCTCCACTCCTACTCTTTGTATAGTATTTAAAACTACCTTACGAGCTTCTTGTTGCGCTGTCATTTTTGCTTCTTCAATAGTATCTTGAATGAAAGACATAGCATCAGATTTTGCTTCGTCTTTTAATGACGCTACCAATTCGGTTTTGGCTTCATCAGCAGATAATCCAGAAATCTGCTCAAGCATATCTACATGTCGCTTGTGCATTTTTTCTAATTCTGACTCTTTCTTTTCTAAGAATTCTAATTTATAATCAAAATCAGCTTCTTTTTTTTCTAATTGTTTATTAAGTTTTTTGGTTTTATCTAGCTCTGATGATACTTGACTTTCTTTATCTCTTACTCTTTTTTCTACATCAGAAACTTTCTTTTCTCTTGACAGGATTACTTTTTCATGCTCAGACTTAAGTTCTATAAACTTTTCTTTTGCTTGTAAAATCTTATCCTTCTTTATTGCTTCGGCTTCTACTTTAGCTTCTTTAAGTATGCTATTAGCCTCTTTCTTCGTTTCTTGTATTAATTTATTTGCACTAGATTTCTCTAACATTTTAGCAATAAAAAAACCTATTGCTACACCTATAATTCCTGCTAAAACAGGAAATAATATTCCCTCCATAATTTTGATTTGATTGTATAAAAAAAGCCTACATTAATAGGGTTTTAAAAACTCCAAAATAACAAGTTTAGGATTAACTGATTGATCAAGGATCCGAGGTAAAATCGGCTTGCTTTACTAACCACGACTCATCCTTTATAATTGAATAACGTTGAGTTTAACAAACAATGTACTAATGTAGGCAGTATATTAAATAATATATTTTAAAGAACGTTTTATAAATGATCTTCTAGCAAGTTAGTCAATTCATTTATCTTTTGCAATACTTCGGCTTTTTCTTTAGTATTTTTTAACGATACTATTTCTGCTTTTGACGCAAACTGTAAAGCACTCATTGCTAAAACATCTTGCTTATCTGCTACCGCATAACTCTGTTCAAACTTGGCGATCAATTCATTAATACTTTTCGCTGCCTTTCGTAATCCTTCCTCTTCATCGGTACTATTTACACTTAACGGATACGTTCTACCAGCAATTACCACATTAACTTTTATTTTTGCCATGCAAAGAACTTTGTATTATGTGTTCAAAAGAGTAATACATTTATCAATCTCTCGAACTAAAGCATTTATTTTGAGTTTTGTTTCTCTTGTATTTTCGTTACTGCCCTCAATAGTTTTTGCAACTTTAAGCAAATTAAATTGTTTTTGCTGTTTTTCTAATTGCCTCTCTTTTTCTTGTAATAAAACTTGTAACTCCGCGTTATTTTGAAGTAAAACTTTATTTTCTTCTTTCAAAAACTCATAGTTCGAAAGTAAGTTCTTTAACTTATCTTCCAGTAAATGAATTGCTTTTAAAGGGTTACTCATTTATTTTTGAGAATAAAACTATGTTCACAAAGTTATTAATATAACTTATAATTAGCAACTCTTTTATTGTTTTTTACCAAAACACTGATTCTGAACCTTTAAGGTTTTTGTTAGAATTTTACTAGTTTTGCTTTAAAACTATTGCATTTTGAAATTTTATTTTTCTATTATTTTATTAGTCTTTTGTATTAGTGGAAATGCCCAAAACAAATATCCACAAAATTATTTTTCAAATCCTTTAAAAATTCCAGTAGTACTTGCTGGTACTTTTGGAGAATTGAGAAGTAATCACTTTCATTCTGGAGTAGATATTAAAACCCAAGGAAAAGAAGGTATTCCTATTTATGCTCCTGCAGATGGATATGTTTCTCGTATAAAAGTACAGCAATATGGTTTTGGAAAAGCATTGTATATAACACACCCTAATGGTTACACTACCGTATATGCTCATTTAAAACGATTTGAACCAAATATTCAACGATACGTAAAAAATATCCAGTATAAAAAAGAAAAATATAGTACAGGAAATCTTTTCTTAAAATCAGATAAATTTCCTGTAAAAAAAGGACAACTTATTGGTTACACTGGTGATACTGGTAGTTCTGGAGGCCCTCACCTACATTATGAAATTAGAAATACTGAAACAGAACATATTATTAACCCAATGCATTTTGGTTTAACAGCTAAAGATGATAAACACCCAACAGTTCAAAAATTAATAGCATATCCTTTAAGTGACGACGCAAGAATTAATAATTCTGCATTAGAATCTGTTATTTCTTTTAAAAACAACGGTAATGGTAATTATGTAGCTGAAAAAATTACCGCTAGTGGTACTATTGGTTTTGGTATTAGTGTATTTGACCGATTAAATGGAGCATTGAATAAAAATGGAATTTATAGTTTAGAAATGAAGGTTAATGGCAAGCGTGTGTATTATCATGATGTTGAAACCTTTTCTTTTGCTGAAAGTAAATATATTAACTTATTAATAGATTATAAGCACTATAAAAAGTATAGAAACAGAGTACAAAGAACACATAAAGTAAGAGCTAACAGACTTAGTTTATATGAAAATTTAGTAAACAATGGAAAGATTCATATAGAAAACGGAGCTAATTACAATATTGAAATCATAGCCAAAGATTTTAAACACAACACCTCTAAAGTAAGAATACCTGTTAGAGGAACTACAAGTAATTTGGTTTTTAAACAAAAAGACACTACTAACTACAAAATTATAGCAACTGAATTTAATAAATTCCATCAAAAGAATGTAACTGTCGCTTTTCCTAAAAACACCTTTTATGAAGATTGTTTTATCGACTTTAAGGTTGAAAATGGTACTGCTAAAATTCACGAACCTATAATTCCTTTAGACAAACGTTATACACTAACTTTTGAAACTTCATTTTTAACAGAAGATCAAAAACAACATGTATACATTGCTAATGTTACAAATCCTAGATACCCAAGATATACATCTACTAAAAAGAAAATAGACAAAGTATATACCACTACTAAACGTTTAGGTAGTTATGCCTTACGTTTTGACACTGAAAAACCGACCATTCAACTATATAATTTTAGCAATAACCAGTGGATTTCTAAAAATAAAACACTTAAAGTTAAAATTGGAGATAAAGAAACTGGTATTAAAAATTACCGTGCTACTATTGATGGTGAATGGATTTTAATGGAGTATAACCATAAAAAAAGAATACTTACGTACGATTTTAATGATAAAAAGTTGGTAGGTAGCAAACATATTTTTAAACTTGTAGTCTCTGATAATGTGGGTAATACTGAAACAGTTTCAGCAACATTTTTCAGAAAAGTAAACTAAACAAGCTTGAAAAAATTTATTCTTTTATTACTGTTCCCTTCACTAGTTTTTGCACAAAAAACAGCTACAGTAAAAGGAATCATTACCAATAAATTCAATACACCAATTGAAGGAGTTGCGATTTCTTATTTATCAAAAGGAACTACTACCGATGCTAACGGAATGTATCAATTTACCATTCCTATCCGCAAAACAGTTACCGTTACATTTACACATGTTTCTTATAAAACTTTAGTAAAAAAATTCACTTCCAGAGGAAAAAGAAACTTTAACTTCTCACCTATTTTAAAAATTAAGAGTGAAGAATTAGAAGAAGTTATCGTTAAAAACCAACAAAAAGAAGCCCAAGGAATTACCAAAATAAAAACTAAAAAAGTAAAAAACATACTTGGCGCCAATGCTGGTGTTGAAAATATATTGATGACACTACCTGGAGTTAGTAACAACAATGAATTAAGTACTCAGTATAATGTTCGTGGTGGTAACTTTGATGAAAACTTGGTATATGTTAACGGAATTGAAGTATATCGCCCATTCTTAATTCGTTCTGGTCAACAAGAAGGATTGAGTTTTACCAATCCTCATATGATTCAGAATATCAATTTTTCTGCGGGTGGATTTCAAGCTAAATACGGTGATAAGTTATCTTCTGTACTAGATATTACCTATAGAAAGCCGACCAACTTTGGTGTTCAACTAGATTTAAGTTTGTTAGGAGGTAGTTTTACTATTGAAGATACTTTTGCTAACAATAAGCTAAGTGCAATTGTTGGTGTTCGTTATCGTGATAATAGCTTATTTGTAAACAGTAAACAAACTGAAATAAACTTTAGACCTCAATTTACAGATATTCAATCATTTTTAAGCTACCAAGCAACCAGTAAACTTACATTAAATTTCTTAGGAAATTTTTCTCTTAACAACTATAATTACAAACCATTAACTCGCAAAACTCGATTTGGAACTTTAACGAATCCGCTAGAGTTAATCGTTTTTTATCAAGGACAAGAAAAAGATCGTTTTCAAACCTTATTTGGAGCTTTTTCTGCTGATTATCAAGTTAGCAATAACCTAAAACTTACTGGTACAGTCTCATCTTTTAATACTCAAGAAGAAGAATACTTTGATATTGCTGCTGCCTATGCAATAGGAGAAGTAAATAGTAATATTGGTTCTGAAGATTTTGGTGAAGTTGAATTTTCTCAAGGTATTGGTTCACAAATTAATCATGCACGTAACGACTTGGATGCTTTAATCAGTAACATTCAACTAAAAGCTACTTTAAAAGACAGTAACAATGAATGGAAAGCCGGTATCAAATACCAAAAAGAAAATATTAAAGATCGTATTCGTGAATGGGAAGTGATAGACTCTTTAGGTTTTTCTGTTCGCCCACCACACCACACCACAAATAATCAACCATACGAACCTTTTACAGGTCCTATTGAGCCTTACAGAAATGTGAGGGCAGAAAATGAAACAGACATTAACCGTATTACTAGTTTTTTACAATTTAGTAGAAAAGCAATGTGGAACGATCACCAAGTTTGGATGAATATTGGAGTTCGTTCTCATTATTGGTCTATAAAAACAGTTTCTACTAATAATTATTCTCAAACAATCTTTAGTCCTAGAGCGCAATTTGCTATAAAACCTGATTGGGAGAGCGATATGCTATTTAGAATATCTGGTGGATGGTATTCACAACCTCCTTTTTATAAAGAATTACGTGATTATGACGGACAAGTACATCCCGAAGTAAAAGCACAAAAATCAATTCACTTAGTTGCTGGGAATGAATATAGTTTCAACTTATGGGAACGTCCTTTTAAATTAGTTACTGAACTTTATTATAAAGACTTATCTGATGTAAATGCTTACTCTGTAGATAATGTCCGTATTCGTTATCGCGCAGACAATGTTACTGATGCCTATGCTTATGGTTTAGATGTTCGCTTAAATGGTGAGTTTGTTCCGGGTAACGATAGTTGGGTAAGCTTTGGATATTTAAAAACTGAAGAAAATATTAACAATAGAGGTTACATAGCTAGACCAACCGATCAACGTTTAAAGTTTGGAGTACTATTTCAAGATTATGTACCTAACTTACCTGATTTAAAGGCCTACTTAAACTTAGTTTACAATACAGGTTTGCCAGGTGGAGCTCCTGCTTATTCAGATGTATATCAATTTCAAAACCGTTTAAACGATTATAAACGTGCTGATGTAGGAATTTCTTATGTTTTTGCAGATGCAAACAAACAACATAAAACAGGCTTCTTAAGAAGTTTTAAAGAGCTTACTGCTGGTTTAGAACTTTTTAACATTTTTGACATTCGTAATTCCAACACAAACACGTGGGTACGTGATGCATACAGTAAAAATCAATATGGTATTCCTAATTATATGACAGGTAGAGTCCTGAACTTTAAACTAGGAATGCAGTTTTAATATGAAAACAACACCAAAGCACGACGAAAGAATTGCTAACATGACTTTTGCTTCTGTTTATCCACACTATGTTACGAAAGTTGAGAAAAAAGGTAGAACTAAAGAAGAGTTACACCAAGTAATTGAATGGTTAACTGGTTTTGATAACGAGATGTTAAACAAATTAATTGATCAAAAAGTAACTTTTGAAACCTTCTTCAAGGAAGCCAACTTAAATTCAAACGCTCATTTAATTACAGGAGTTATTTGTGGTTATCGAATAGAAGAAATCGAAACTCCCTTAACAAAGCAAGTTCGTTATTTAGACAAGCTTGTAGATGAATTGGCTAAAGGTCGTAAAATGGAAAAAATTTACGCTAACCATACTTAGTTCTAATCTATTTAAAAATCTAGAAATTATATTTTATAAGTTTTAGAGACTTTTTAAGTCTCTAAAACTATTTAACCTCACTTATTTCCTTGCTATCTTATAAATTACTATAATTTCAATTATTATAGTAGGTATTAACAAGAACAATCCTAAGCTAGCCAAAACTGTAGTAGACAATAAAACTCCTGTTATTATTTCTAAAACACCACATACTTGTACTAAAGTTCCTAACCTACTCTTTAACTGTAATAAGCCAATACCAAAAATTATTTGAACGACTCCAAAAACAAGTAGCTCTACTATAAGAGATACTCCAACAACCTCTTCACTAAAGTTTATTAAAAATATATCATAGAACTCAAATAGTACATAAGCTATCATAAAGACATAAACTATTATCTCTAATAATTTATGAGCATAAATTTTAGCTATTCTTAAAAACCCCATAAAGAATAATACAAAAGCCATAGAAGAAATTACTTTAATACTAGTATATAGCAATCCATTAAAAATTGATTCATCCTTTGTAAACTGATATACATCAGCAATAGTTTCAACAAAACCAAAAACAAAATAAATAACTCCAAAAATCCAAGCTAAGTTTAATTTCTTTTTATCTTGATTTGTAAGTACAACCTCGTTTGTAAATTCTTCTAAATTAATAGTTGCATCCAATGCTTCTAATATAGTTTTAATCGTAAAACTTCTTGGCATAGTTTCCCCTGCCTCTATACGTTGTATTGTACGAACATTAATATTACATTTTTCAACAAGCTCTTCTTGAGTTAATCCTTTTTGTTTTCTTAATTCAAGAATCTTTTTTCCTAAATCTGGTTGTTTCATGGTAAGTAAATTTTTATTTCTCATACAATATTACTTTTGATTCTAAATTTGATAAAACTATTTAATGGTTTTTAACCCGACTTTTACACGACATCTCTTTATTTACAATGCTTTCAAGACGAATTCATTTTTTATAAAAAATAAAAACACCAGCAAAGATGATAAAAATTGAATACATTTGCTTTTGTTAATTTTCAACACATGAAACTAGTTTTTGCTACCAATAATCTAAATAAACTTGCTGAAGTACAAAAAATGCTACCTAGCTCTATTGAGTTACTTTCTTTAAAAGATATCAACTGTCTTGATGATATTGAAGAAACTGCAACAACTTTAGAAGGAAATGCTAAAATTAAAGCAAATTACATTACCGAAAAGTTTGGATACAATTGTTTTGCTGATGATACAGGTTTAGAAGTTGAAGCTATAAACGGAGAACCAGGTGTTTATTCAGCTCGCTATGCAGGTGAACCTGCTAATGCAGAAAACAACATGCAAAAACTATTAACAGAATTAAATCATAAAACCAATAGAAATGCTCAGTTTAGGACTTCTATTTGTTTAAATTTAGACGAAAAACAATTTTTATTTGATGGAGTTTGTAAAGGAACTATTTTAACATCTAAACAAGGTGAAAAAGGTTTTGGATATGATCCTATTTTTCAGCCTGAAGGATACAACAAATCATTTGCAGAAATGACTTCAGAAGAAAAAAACAAAATAAGTCATAGAGGATTAGCTATTCAACAATTAGTAGCTTTTTTAAAATCAATTAGCTAATTGAATTTATCAAAAACATATACAGTTCACTTCTTACTTTTATCGGTTTTACTGATAGTTTTTTTACTACTAAACATTAGTTTTGGTTCCGTATCAATTCCTCTAAAAGAAATTTTCAATTCCTTATTTGGTAATCCTGTAGCAAAAGATAGTTGGGAAACCATTATCATAAATTACCGATTACCAAAAGCTATTACTGCTATTTTAGTAGGATCAGGTTTAGCTATAAGTGGATTGTTAATGCAAACATTATTTAGAAATCCGCTTGCTGGTCCTTTTGTGTTAGGAATATCTTCTGGTGCAAGCCTTGGTGTAGCATTGCTCATTTTAGGCTCTAGTGTTTTTGGAGGATTCTTTCTTGTAGCTATATACTCTAACTGGGCATTAGCCATTGCTGCTAGCGCAGGATCTTTTTTAGTATTATCAGCTGTTATTATAGCTGCAAATAGAGTTCGTAATACGATGTCTATTTTAATTATTGGATTAATGTTTGGCTCTTTAACATCAGCAGTTATTAGTGTTTTAGCTTTTTTTAGTGAAGCTGAACAAATACAACAATATTTATTTTGGAGCTTTGGAAGCTTGGGGAATTTAACTTGGACAGAACTTTCAGTTTTTGGAATTATTTACCTGGTAGGAATTCTTGGAACATTTTCAGTTATTAAACCTTTAAACAGCTTTTTATTGGGTGAAAACTATGCAAAAAGCTTAGGAATCAACATCAAAAAAAGTAGAAATATTATTTTACTAATCACAAGTATTCTTACAGGGGTAATTACTGCTTTTTCAGGTCCTATTGCTTTTGTTGGACTAGCTGTTCCACATATTGCTAAAATGATTTTCTCTACTTCAAACCATAAAATATTATTACCCGCAGTTGCTTTAATTGGAGCAATTATTCTGTTAATTTGCGACAGTATAGCGCAGTTACCTACAAGCGAGTTTACCTTACCTATTAACGCAATAACATCATTATTTGGGGCACCTGTAGTTATATGGTTATTAATTAGGAAGAAGAAAATATACGTATAAAACTAAAAACATAAACAGTTAAACATCAAGCAACAACAAAAACATATTGTCTTACAAACAGAAAACCTTTCAATAGGTTACAAATCAAAAAAGCAAGAAACTCTCATTGCTTCAAATATTGATTTAACTATTGAAAAAGGGAAGTTTGTTGCTTTGTTAGGTAAAAACGGGATTGGAAAATCAACCTTGCTTCGTACTATTTCTAAAGTTCAAAAACCCTTAAAAGGTGTTGTAAAAATCAAACAAAAAGAACTTTTATCTTACACTAATCAAGAATTATCTACCACGCTGAGTTTAGTATTAACCGAACGTTTACCTTTAAGTCAGTTAACTGTTTTTGAATTAGTTGCTTTAGGACGTCAACCCTACACCAACTGGATTGACAAACTCACACAAGACCACTTAAAGAAAATTCTCTGGGCAATTGAACAAACAGAAATTACACATTTAAAAGACAAACGATTTTATGAATTAAGCGATGGTCAATTACAACGTGTACTTATTGCCCGTGCTTTAGCTCAAGATACCGAAATCATTATTTTAGATGAACCTACAGCACATCTAGATATACATCACACATTTAAAGTATTTTCTTTATTAAAAAAGCTTGTAGAAAACACAGGAAAAACTATTATTATTTCCACTCACGAAGTAAATATAGCAATTCAACTAGCTGATGAATTCATATTACTTTCTGAAAAACAATTATATACTGGTACCTCACAAGAATTAATTGCTAAAAATGCTTTTGATGAACTTTTTCCTAAAGAATTAATAAGTTTTAACAAAACATTAGAACAATTCGTTATCAAGAAAAATTAAATTTGGACGATTGTAACATTTTGTTACTTTTGAAGCTAATCAAACTAAACAAACCTTAATTATTGATGAGAAAATTACTTTATATGGCTAGTGCAGTTGCACTGGTAGCATGTGGTTCAAGCAAAGAGACTGCAAATACAGATAATGATGTAACCACAGACCAAGCTGCAAAATATGCAAAAACCATTACTGCAAAAGATTTAGGAAAACATCTATTTATCTATGCTTCTGATGAATTTGAAGGAAGAAACACTGGTGAACCTGGACAAAAGAAAGCGGTAAAGTATTTAAAAGATTTTTATGTTAGTCAAGGAATAGCATCTCCTTTAGGAGGAAATGATTACTTTCAAGAAGTACCTTCTGAATACTTAAGTAACAACCGTAGAGGAATGACTTTAAAAGATTCTGAAAATGTTGTTGCTTTTATCAAAGGAACAGAAAAACCAGATGAAATAGTGGTTATTTCTGCTCACTTAGACCACGAAGGAGTTAAAAATGCAGAAATATACAATGGTGCAGATGATGACGGATCAGGAACTGTAGCCATTTTAGAAATTGCTGAAGCTTTTAAACAAGCTGCTGATGCTGGAAAAGGCCCTAAGCGTTCTATTTTATTCTTACATGTTACTGGTGAAGAAAAAGGCTTATTAGGATCTAAATATTATACAGAAAACCCTATTTTCCCATTAGCTAATACTGTTGCTGATTTAAATATTGATATGATTGGTAGAGTTGACGACCGTCATAAAGGAAATCCAAATTACGTATACTTAATTGGTTCTGATAAATTAAGTACTGAATTACACAATATCTCTGAAGCGATGAATAAAAAATATACAAACATCGATTTAGATTATAAATACAACGACGATAACGACCCTAACCGTTTTTATTATCGTTCTGACCATTATAATTTTGCTAAGCACAACATTCCTATTATTTTTTATTTTAATGGAACACATGCCGACTATCACCGACCAACTGATACTCCTGACAAAATCAATTACGAAATGTTAGAAAATAGAGCCCGTTTGGTTTTCCATACTGCTTGGGAAGTTGCGAATCGTGAGAATCGTGTTGTGGTTGATAAAGCCGCAAAATAAGGTCTAATCAAATTTAAATTATAAAGTTTAAAAGCTCATCTAAATTAGATGGGCTTTTTATTTACTTTTAACTTAAATACCATTCCTAAAATATATCCCCTTTTCTTACCATAACCAACCTTAAATAGATTATTTATCTATAAAATATTTTAAATTAGAAAAATAATCCAAAGATTAGTTTTTTAACTGATAAATAACATTGCTTCGTTTACATTTGCCCGCTTAAATTTTAATACTATGGTTAACGAAGGGAAATTATCATTAGAAAATCAACAAAAACTAGATAAGTTACAAGAAGAATTAGCTTCTGCTCGTGATACTTTTTTAGGGTATCCTGTATCAAAAGATTTTGATTATTCAGAATTAAATAAGTTTTTTCAATATCCAATTAACAACCTTGGTGATCCTTTTGAACAAGGTACTTATCGTGTACGAACCCATGAAATGGAACGTGAGGTTATTGCCTTTTTTGCAAAACTATTTAGAGCTAACCCAAAAGATTTTTGGGGATATGTAACCAATGGTGGTTCAGAAAGTAACCTATATGGTTTATATATAGCTCGTGAGCTGTTTCCAAAAGCTATGGTATATTATTCTGAATCTACTCATTACAGTGTACGTAAAAACATCCATTTATTAAATATTCCAAGTATTGTAATTAAATCGCAAGAAAATGGTGAAATGGATTATGAAGATTTTGAAAATACTGTTCGTATGAATCGTCATAAACCTGTAATAGTATTAGCAACTTTTGGTACTACTATGAAAGAAGCTAAAGACGACATAGGTAAAATTAAAGGCATCTTACATAACCTAGCTATTCAAGATCATTATATTCACTGCGATGCTGCTTTAGCAGGATCATTTGGACCCTTTATGCAACCCCGTCTTCCTTTTGATTTTATGGATGGGGCTGACAGTATTTCTATCAGCGGACATAAATTTATCGGTTCACCAATACCGACTGGGGTATTAATGGCAAAGCGATCGAACAGAGACAGAATTGCTAAAGGAATTTCGTACATCGGTTCTTTTGATACTACTATTACAGGCTCTCGTAACGGACATTCTCCTTTATTCTTATGGTATGCCTTAAAGCAATTAGGTGTTGAGGGTTTACAGCAACGTTACCAACATAGTTTAGCTGTAGCTGAATATTGCGAAGCTGAGTTACAAAAAATTGGAGTAAATGCTTGGAGAAATCCTAATGCAATTACTGTGGTATTACCAAAAACTCCACAAAGTATTAAAGATAAATGGCAGTTAGCTACTGAAGGGAACATTTCTCATGTTATTTGTATGCCTAACGTAACAAAGACTCAAATTGATGAATTTGTAAACGATTTAAAAAATTGTACAGAACAGATTATTGAAGAGGAATTTTCCTATGATTTTTCATTAAGCTAACCTTTTATTAATCTAAGACAAGTACTTTTGATTGCTTTAAAAGAAAATTTAATTATGAAGAAATTATTATTAAGTACAATGCTACTTGCATTGTCATTTGCTTATGGGCAAGAAAAAAAAGAAAAATTAACTATTGAAAAAGGTACATGGTATACTAGTGCAAATTTTTCTATAGGACATAATAGTAATGAATTTGAAGGTTCTCCTGAAACTTCTAAATATTTTAACTTTAACTTCTCTCCTAAGGTAGGATACACTATTAACGACAACTTAATTATAGGTTTAGGTGTAGGATATGGATATTCAAAAAGTGAATCAGGGAGTCAAATTGGAAAAGGTAATTCCTACCAAATCTTTCCTTATGTTAAAAAACACTTTCCACTTGGAAAGAAATTAACTATTTCGTTACAAGGAGAATTTAGTTATAGTTATGCTGATTATTCAAGCAATATTAATTCTACTCCATACGAAAGAAGCACCAACCAATATTTTGTAGGGATAAGACCTGGACTTACTTATTTTTTAAATAAAAACATCGCTTTAGAAGCTAATATAGGTAGCTTAGGTTATTCTAAAACAGACCAAGATGAAAGTAGTTTTCCTGACAGAGAATCTGATTCATTTCAGTTTAATATAAACTCAACTGATTTAATGTTCGGTTTATCATATTATTGGTAGTATTAAACTTTACAAATCAAACAAAAAACGCTAAGAAAATTCTTAGCGTTTTTTTATACATTCTATTATTTGAAACTTTTTATTTTGTTGTAACACACTTACCGAAGTAAAAAGTTTTGTTAGGTGCGTACTATAATTCAAATGTGAATTAGCAACTAACAAAAACCTTCCGTTGTTTTTCAAACAATTTTCTATTCCTTTAAAAAGATTTAGTGCTATCTCAATATTATTCTCATGTTCAAAGTGAAAAGGTGGGTTCGATACTACTAAGTCAAAAGAATTTTCTTTTAACTCCTCTAGGGTATCATCGCATAAAAATTCTGCTTTTTTTCCTTCTAAGTTAATTTTAGATGACTCAATAGCTAAATTAAAATCATCTAACAAAGTTACTTCTGCTTGTGGATTTTGCTCGGTAACTTCATAAGCTATAACTCCATTACCAGAAGCTACATCTAACACTTTTAACTCCTCTGTTTTAACTTCTAAATTTTCTAAAAAAAATTGCGTTCCTATATCTACACTTCCAGAGGAAAACACACCATAATATTGCTGTAAAGTTTTGTCTTCCCTCTGAATAGTATTAATTAGATTTTTCTTTTGAAATTCTTTTTTAGGTGCTTTTAAAATTAACAAACGTGCTTTTTTCCAAGCTTTTGACTGAGTAACTTCTTCAAAATATTGTTCAGCAACCTTTATGTAAGAAGGAGAAAAATACTTAGTCATAAACCCACAAATAACCTCAGTTTTTTCTTGTGAAGCTTTATGGATTTGTTGTAAAAATAACTCAAATAACTCTAAAGACTTAGGAATTTTAATCAAGGCCACTTCTACGTGCTGCAAATCATCAATTGGAGTTTTAAAATCAACTTCCGTAGAAAAATTATTCAATTTCAAATTTTTACAAATTGCTTTTTGCTGACTAGCATACGTCCAAACAGTAGTTACTTTTTTATTCTGTAAAGCACAATTCCACACCCCAAAACGATCATTAAAAAGGTGTAAGTGCTCTATATTCTTTTCAGCTATATAATCTAATACTAATAATTCAGCACTACTCCAAGCTCGTAAACTTTTGTCGGAAGTCTTGGGATAACGCTCTAATTGATATGTTTTTGAATGTATTTTTACTGTAGTATCCAATTAATATCCTACGTTTAATTTACTAAAGTCTTTTCTTTAGCGTAGTAGATCTCATCTAACGAAGTTATTTCCCCTGCTCTATTTCTTCTAAAAATATGTTTTGGCTCCACATCTTCTATTGACTCTTTACCCATAGCTGCAACCATTTCTTTAATTGCACTAATTGTTTTGTTATGGTAATTCTTTACACGCATATTTTTATACTTTACCACTAACGCCTTAACCAAATCTTTTTCTTGTGTTGCAACACCTACAGGACAGGTATCTAAGTTACATTCACGTGCCTGAATACATCCTAAACTTAACATAAAACTACGAGCCATTCCAATTGCATCAGCTCCTAAGGCTAAGTATTTAATCACATCAAAAGCATCAATAGCTTTTCCACTTGCAATAATTTTTATTTGATCTTTTAGTCCGTATTTTTTCAACATCTTATTCACAAAAGACAATCCTTCTAGCAACGGTGTACCAATGTAGTTTGAAAACTCTAAAGGAGCTGAGCCTGTACCTCCTTCTCCTCCATCAACAGCTATATAATCAGGATAATTATTAGCATCTGCAAAAGCTTTAATCATCGCTTCAATTTCATCATTGTCTCCAACACAAAATTTAATTCCTATTGGCTTCCCTCCAGATAGATCTCTTACTTGTTGAATGAACGCAACCATTTCATCAAAATTTGAAAATGCATCATGTGCCGGTGGTGAATCTACTCTTGTAAAAGGCTCTACAGAACGAATTTCAGCAATTTCTTTTGTATTCTTTTTTGCAGGAAGAATTCCACCATGACCTGGTTTAGCTCCTTGTGAAAGCTTTATTTCAACCATCTTCACCTCTTCTCTGTTTGCATTCTTCTTAAAAACCTCAGCATCAAAAGTACGTTTTCCGTTTACACTTTTTCCCGCTCCAAAATACCCTGTACCAACCTGAAAAATTAAATCTCCACCTTGCAAATGATAAGGAGAAATACCTCCTTCACCTGTATTATGTGCGAAGCCTCCCATTTTTGCCCCTTGATTCAATGCCATTATTGCATTTTTACTCAACGAACCAAAAGACATAGCTGAAATATTGATTATAGAAGAATTATATTTTTGTGTACACTTATCTGAACCTATAAGTACTCTTTCACCATTAATATGATGATGATCTTTAGGAAACAACGAATGTTTTACAAACTCATATCCTTTTGCATATACATTGTGTTGTGTACCGAAAGGAACTGTTTCTATTTCTTTTTTCGATCGCTGATAAACAATACTTCTTTTCTCACGGTTAATAGGTTTCCCGCTTAAATCATCTTCAATAAAATATTGCTGAATTTTTTCTCGTTCTTCTTCAAATACCCAACGCAAACGAGCAATTACAGGAAAAGCACGCATTAGTGAGTGTTTTTTTTGAATAAAGGCATCATATATTGCTAATAATGTTACCGCAGAAGCAACAGTTAACAAAATATAATTTCCCATATCTGGCATGAAATAAACCAACACACCACATAATATATTAATTACAATAATAACAGATAAAATGGTATCTCTCATCTCTTTTGTTTTTCTGGCAAAAATACAATTTTAGCATAAAAAAAGCTCTGACATATAGCCAGAGCTTTCTTTTATATTTAAAATACTTAAAATTACTTTTTGAATTTCGCGTATTTATTTTTGAACTTATCAATACGCCCTGCAGTATCTACTAACTTAGACTTACCAGTGTAGAAAGGATGTGAAGTTCTTGAAATTTCTAATTTGATTAATGGATACTCAACTCCTTCTACTTCTAAAGTTTCTTTTGTGTTAGCAGTTGAACGTGTTAAAAAAACATCTCCGTTAGACATGTCTTTAAATGCTACCATTCTATAATTTTCTGGATGTATACCTTTTTTCATCTCTTGTAAATTTAAAATCTTTTATTTTTGTTGAAAAAATTATAAAGTTGGTAAAGCTTTATAGTTGTTTCATATATCAAAAACCTGCAATGGCTATTTGAGGGTGCAAATTTAACCCTTTTTTTTAATTTGCAAACAAATAATTTGCTTTAATTTGTACAACATCTTTATAAACTACAGAAAATAACATTTTATATATGCGTTTTTATAAACTTTTAACTTTAGGATTAACTACTTTACTTATAACTTCTTGTAGCGAAACTAATTACAAATTTAAACTAGACACTACTAAAAAAACTACCCTAGGTAAAAAAGCTGCTATTAAGTTTGAACAATTAAAGGGTGAACAGATAGATTCTGTACAACTTTATGTAAACAACAAGCGTGTAAATACTAACGAAACAAGTGTTACTATTAACACTGCTGATTTTGGTGTAGGAAAACATGCTGTTACTGCTTTAGCTTTTTACCCTAACAAATCAAAAAAGCTAAACAACTCTATTGAGGTATTAGCCAAAGAAGCTCCTGCTGTATATTCTTATAAAATTGCAAATATTTATCCGCACGATAAAGGAGCATACACTCAAGGGTTAGAATACAAAAACGGTTATTTGTATGAAAGTACAGGTCGTAATGGTGAATCTACTTTAAGAAAAGTTGAATTAGAAACTGGAAAAGTTTTACAAAAAACTGATTTGGATGAAAAGTACTTTGGTGAAGGAATGACCATTTTTAACAATAAAATTTATTGGTTAACATGGCATGCTCGAAAAGGATTTATCTACGATTTTGAAACATTTAAACAACTTGGTAGCTTTAACTATACAAATAGTAATCAAGGATGGGGTTTAACGCACAACGGTTCTGAACTTATTAAAACAGATGGTAGTAACAAGGTTTGGTTTTTAGATGCAAACACCCAAGAAGAAAAAAGAAGTGTACAAGTATACACTAACAAATACCCTGTTGATAATTTAAATGAAATTGAACTTATCAACGGAAAAATTTACGCAAATAAATGGCAACAAAACTCAATAGTTATTATCAATCCAGAAACAGGTGTTGTTGAAGGTGTAGCTAACTTAAATGGGTTAAGAGATATTGTTGCTAAAGATCAAACTTTAGAACCTCAAGATGATGTATTAAACGGAATTGCTTATGATGCTGAAAACAACCGTTTATTTGTTACAGGAAAACATTGGGGAAAATTATTTGAAATAGAATTAATCAAACAATAATCTACTACCTAAAATCATGAAAAATACCCTTCCCATACTAGCGCTTATTTTATCTATTATTGTAATGTCTTGTAGAAAAGACTTCACTACAGTACCTAGTTATGGGAAGCTACAATTTTCAAAAGACACAGTATTTCTAGATACTATTTTTAGTAATATAGGCTCTGCAACCTATAACTTAAAAGTATATAATAAGAGTAACAAAACCATTACTATTCCAGAGATTAAACTAGAGAATGGAAGTACTTCAAATTACCGATTAAATGTAGATGGTTTAGCTGGTGATAACTTTAATAACATCGATATTTTAGCAAATGATAGTATCTATGTATTTATAGAAACTACTATTGATGTTAACACCGTTACCGATCCTTTATATACTGATAAAATATTGTTTGATAATGGAGAAAATCAACAAGATGTAGATTTAGTTACTTTAGTACAAGACGCTCATTTTATTTTTCCTACTAAAAACAGTTCGGGTATTGAGACATTAACTATTGATGGTAAAGAAACTGAGATTCAAGGTCGCTTTTTAACTGATGAAGAACTCACTTTTAGCAATGAAAAGCCCTATGTTATTTACGGTTATGCAGCAGTACCTTCTAATAAAACATTAACAATTGAGGCAGGAGCTAAAATTCACTTTCACAACAATTCTGGATTAATTATTGATAAAGGCGCTAGCTTAAAAACCAATGGAACTTTAGATGAAAAAATTGTTTTTGAAGGTGACCGACTAGAACATCAGTTTAGTGAAATTCCAGGACAATGGGGAGCTATTTGGATACGTGAAGGTAGTTATAACAACGAACTAAATCATACTCAAATTAAAAATGGAACTGTTGGACTTCTTGTTGACGGACAAAATACTTCCTCTCCTACGCTAACTATAAAAAACACTGAGATATATAACAGCTCAAATTATGGTGTTTTAGGTAGAAATACTCATATTGAAGGAGAGAACTTAGTAATAGGTAGTGCAGGACAATCTGCATTAGCTTGTACTTTTGGAGGAAAGTATAATTTTACCCATGCCACTTTTGCTAATTTTTGGAATAATAGTATCCGTCAGTTACCTTCAGTTTTAGTAAATAACCATATCACTTATATCAATGATAGTAACCAAGAAGTTACTGAAGTTAATGATTTAGTTAGCGCTAATTTTACAAACTGCATTATTGAAGGAAATAACAATATAGAGTTTATACTTGATAAAATTGATGGAACAACTTTTAACTACATGGTTGAAAATTGCTTAATCAAATTTGATGATTTTAATAATTCATTTGTAGATAATAATGAATTAAATTTTGATGACACTTCACATTATCAAAACAACATTTTAAACGGAGAACCTAACTTCAAAGATGTTACTAAAAATGAATTTATCATTGGTAAAAATAGTGGTGCTATTAATAAAGCAAAACCTTCCACTGTTTCTGAAGATATTTTAGGTACTCCTCGAAACTCTATGCCAGATATTGGCGCTTATCAACACACTGAATTTTAAGCTAATAAGGTTTATCTACAAAAACACTTCCATTTAACGATTAAAACAATCCATTCGTCGAATTATAATAAAGTACACTACTAAGTAAATATATATTTGTAGTGTATTTGTTTCATTCATAGTAATAAAATAAATAGATTAATTAGTTTGGTTAGTTGAGAGCTATTCTTCTTAACTGCAATGAATAGCTCTTTTTTTTAGAAGAAAAATAATATATATAAAAATATTTGTCGGGGGGCAATACTAATAGATTGAGGAATCTATACAGGGTAAAAGAGGAATACTTAAGTATTCCTTTTTTGCTACTTATAATTAAGGCTTTCTTCCGCTAATTATTTCATTTTATATACTTCTCCATTTTTCATTACAAAAACCACGTTTTCCATCGTATGGATGTTTTGAGTAGGGTCTTCATCTACTGCGACGATATCTGCAAAAAAACCTTTTTTAACCTGACCTAACTCATTTTTCATATCTAACAATGCTGCATTAGTTACTGTAGCAGATTGAATGGTTTCCATAGCTGGCATTCCTGCTTCTACCATATATCCAAATTCTTTTCCATTCTTACCGTGTTTAAATACTCCAGCATCAGTACCAAAAGCTATTTTTACTCCTCTTTTGTAAGCTCTACTAAAAGTTCCTTGTATTTGCGGACCAACAGCCAATGCTTTAGGCACTACAATTTCTGGGTAAAATCCTTTTACTTTTGCTTTCTCTTCAACCTCTTTTCCTGCTGTAATAGTTGGTACTAAATATGCATCATGTTTTTTCATCAACTCCATGGTAATATCACTCATATAGGTTCCATGCTCTATAGTTTTTACACCTCCAATAATAGCTCGCTGCATTCCTTCGTCTCCATGAGCATGAGCTGCCACGTGCATCCCGTAATCTTTTGCAGTTTCACAAATCGCTTTTATTTCATCAATATTAAATTGTGGATTATCGCCACTTTTAGCCACACTTAACACGCCTCCTGTTGCTGTAATTTTTATACAGTCAGCTCCATTTTTATAACGTTGACGTACTGCTTTTTTAGCATCTTCAATCGAATTCACAACCCCTTCTTTCGGACCTGGATTACCTATTAATTCTCTACTACTACCGTTTGTTGGATCAGCATGCCCACCTGTAGTAGCTAAAGATTTCCCAGCTGTAAACACTCGTGGACCAGTTATTTTTCCAGCTTTAATTGCTTTTGCTAATGATATATTCACTCCAGTTCCTCCCAAGTCTCTTACTGTCGTAAAACCATTTAATAAGGTTGTTTCTGCAAACCTTACAGAATTATACGCTCTATCAGCTTCATTCAAAATATATTTTTCCAACCTTGATTTCGGACTATGTTCACTTTCAATATGCACGTGCATATCAATTAACCCTGGCATTACTACCTTATCTTTTAAGTCTATAACAACATCCTCTGAATTTTCAGGACTCACATATCCTTTTAATACATCAATAATTTTATTTCCATTTACTACAATGGTTTGCTCTTTATTTATTTTACCTTTTTCTGTATCAATTAACTTTCCGCAGAATATATAGGTATTCTGAGCAAATGAAACAATCGACATCGTTAAAAACAGTACTAAAAAAAATCTTTTTTTCATGATAATTTAAGAATGATTAAGCAATAAATGTAGTGATTTTTATGTAGCTTGCCTTTTTAAATTTTAACAGTTACATGAAGAACGTTGTTATTACAGGAACCAGTAGAGGTATTGGTTTTGAATTAGCACAGCAGTTTGCTAATCAAGGACATCAAGTATTAGCTTTATCTAGAAATACAAAACCTTTAGAGCAAATAAATCATTCAAACATCACAACTATTTCTGTTGATTTATCTAACGAAATAGATATAGAAAAAGCGGTTAGTTTTGTTACTACCGAATGGAAAAAGGTAGATATTCTCATCAATAACGCAGGAAAATTGATTAATAAACCTTTTGAACAATTAACAACACAAGATTTTGAAGAGGTATATAGAGTAAATGTTTTTGCAGTTGCTGAATTAACTAGAAACCTTTTACCGTTTATGCAAAAAGGAAGTCATGTAATAACTGTAAGTAGCATGGGTGGAATTCAAGGAAGTATGAAGTTCCCAGGATTAGCTGCCTACAGCTCTGCCAAAGGTGCAGTAATTACTTTATCTGAATTACTAGCCGAAGAATATAAAGAACAACAAATAGCTTTTAACGTCTTAGCCTTAGGTGCTGTACAAACAGAAATGCTGGAGGAAGCTTTCCCTGGTTATGAAGCTCCATTATCGGCTAAAGAAATGGCTAACTACATTTTTGATTTTGCTTTAACAGGTAATAAGTATTACAACGGTAAAGTTTTACAAGTTTCTAGTTCTACCCCTTAAATTCAAGTATTACATTTGAAAAAGACATTGATTAAATACATTCCTGAAGAAGCAATTCCGTTAGTTGAATATTTAATTATTGAGCATAAAATCAATTTGAAAATAGTAAGTGAACGTCAAACTAAACACGGTGATTTTCGTCGCTTACCAAATGGACACATGCAAATTACGGTCAACAATAATTTGAATCCGTATCAGTTTTTACTAACACTAATTCATGAAATTGCACACCATGTAACGTATCAAAAATTTGGAAGAGTACAACCCCACGGTAAAGAATGGAAAACAGTATTTCAACATTTAATGCTCCCTTTTTTACAACCCGAAATTTATCCAAAAAACATTCTACCATATTTAGCCAACTACTTAAAAAACCCAAAAGCCAGTACCGATGCTGATGTAAATTTATCACTGGCATTGCGAGGTGGAAAATCAGAAGACGGAAAGAACTTTATCTTTGAAATACCTAATGGAAGCGTTTTTCAATTCAAGGAAAAACTATACAAAAGAGGTGATAAACGAAGAACACGCTATGAATGTTTAAATTTAGAAAACAAGCGTGTATATTTATTCAACCAAAATGCAGAAGTGAAACTAGTAGCTTTAAACAAATAATACTTGTATGAACACTAATTATTACGCAGTAATTATGGCGGGTGGCGTAGGTTCTCGCCTTTGGCCTGTAAGTACTGAAAAGTACCCTAAGCAATTTCATGATTTATTAGGAACTGGAGAGTCTTTGTTACAAAAAACCTTCAACAGAATTAATCAATTAATTCCAGCAGAAAATATTTTAATTGCCACTAATAAACGTTACGAAGAATTAGTATTAGAACAACTTCCTGAAATTAACAACAAACAGCTATTACTTGAACCTGCAATGCGTAATACTGCTCCTTGTATTTTATATGCTGCTTTAAAAATTCATCAGCAAAATAAAAATGCAGTGATGTTAGTTGCTCCATCGGATCATTGGATAGAAAACGAAACAGAATTTATTAAGAATATTGAAACTTCTTTTAACGCTTGCACTACAGAAGATATCTTAATGACTCTAGGAATACAACCAAATCATCCAAATACAGGTTATGGCTATATCCAGTTTGAAGAAAATGCTTCTGAGATAAAAAAGGTAAAAACATTTACCGAAAAACCTAACCTAGAAAAAGCTACGCAGTTTTTAGCAAGTGGTGATTATCTATGGAATGCAGGTATTTTTGTTTGGTCTGTTTCAAGTATTTTAAATTCCTTCAAAAAACATCTTCCTGAAATGGTTAACATTTTAGATACTGGAAATAATGTTTACAACACCAATTCTGAAAACGATTTTATTAAGAATAACTACGAAAAATGTGAAAACATTTCTATTGACTTCGGAATTATGGAACGTTCAGAAAAAGTACATGTACTCCCTGTAAATTTTGGTTGGGACGATCTAGGTACTTGGGGATCTTTATACAATAAATTAAGTAAAGACAATCATCAGAATACAACAGTCGGAGCTAATACTATTTTTAAAGATGCTAACGGAAATATGGTTAGTACTAAAAATGGAAAAAAAATAGTAATTCAAGGGTTGCAAGATTTTATTATTGTAGAAAAAGACGATGTCTTGGTTATTTGTCCGCGTAAAGAAGAACAAAATATTAAGCAACTACGAACAGAAGCTAAAGATACTTTTGGTGAAGAATAAATGTAAATCATTTTAACCAAAAACTTTGAAAGAAATAATCGAACATAATAAAATAAAACTATCCTTTTCAGATAAACTTAGATACTATAGACTCTCTCTAATTTTGTTAGTCCTTACGATAGTATGTTTTACAAATGGTTTTACAAAGTATTCTTTTGATGATTTTAATACTTTAGAAAAAATAAGCCTTGCTTTTCTTACATTTACATTAGTCTCTTTTTATTTCTTTTACCTCAATTTAACTGTAAAAATCCATGATTTCCCTTTTAATAAAAGAGAACTTATAAATAAAATTGAAAATATCATTGCTTCGAACCATGATTGGGAATTATTAGAGAAATCTAACAATCATTTCATAATTAAAACAAAAGAAAGTTTAGAAACTCTTGGAGCAACTAGAAATCTTATTATTTCCCCTAATACGGGTAATAGAATTTATATTGGACTAAAAAACAATCAATATTTTGTGAAATCTATATTTAATTTATCTGATAAAAACCTCTTAGTTTTGAATAACGGAGAAAGTAAGCGAAACGAAAAAATAATAATCGATTTAATAAAACTATCTTCAAAAGAATAAGACGTTTTAATTTATTTCTTAAACGTTTATTACATTCAAAAATAAATACTGTAGAAATGGATTGAAATTATGTTAACGGTATTCTTATTGCTTTTATAAAATTAATTGCAATTATACCTTTAGGCACTACATATTTCGTTCTGACTTGTTATATTGAAGTTCAAAACCATATGCTCGAATATTTTATCTTTGCCTTTTTCTATAGACTATCCTCTTCTATTTTAATTAAACACATATTATTGATTAATGGAATATTCCAACATTCTTAACATAGGTATTTTAGCACATGTTGATGCTGGTAAAACTACCTTGACAGAACATTTACTATATCATACAGGAGCCATAAGAAATATAGGAAGTGTAGATAAAGGTTCTACTGTTACTGACAGTTTAGCACTAGAAAAAGAACGTGGAATTTCCATAAAAGCAGCAACCACTTCTTTTGTTTGGAATAACACCAAAGTTAACTTAATTGATACTCCCGGGCACGTAGATTTTTCGAGTGAAGTTGCAAGAACTTTATGTGTTGTAGATGCAGTTGTTTTAGTTATTTCGGCTGTTGAAGGCGTGCAAGCACATACCCTAACCATTACAGATGCTTTACAAAAGCTAAAAATTCCTACGATAATTTTTATCAATAAAATTGACCGACAAGGTGCAGATACCGAAAGTGTTTTAGAGCAAATAAAAAATGAACTTCAATTTAAAACTGTATCCATTTATACTGCTCATAATGAAGGGTTAGACACTACATCCATCAGTCCTGTTTTTAATAACAATTCAGTTACCAAAGAACAAAAAGAAGCTCTTGTAGAAGAATTAATTGAAACTGATGAAGACTTGTTTGAACAATACTTAAATGGCAATACCATTACTGATGAAACTTACATAAAAACTATTATAAAAAACACTTCTAAAGCTTTAATTTCCCCAGTATTTACAGGAATTGCTAAAAACAATATTGGTGTAAAAGAACTACTTGATGGATTGACAAATTTTATCAAACCCAACAAAAATAACACTTCACAAGAGGCTTCTGCTTATGTTTATAAAATAGAGCACCATAAAGTTCATGGTGTTATGGCATATGTAAAAGTATTTTCTGGTGAGTTATCCTCTAAATCGGTTATTTACAACCACACCCAAGCCTTAGAAACTAAAATAAACCAATCAAAAGTTTTTCATCATACCAAACATATTGACGCAACTATTAAAAAAGGTGATATTGGAATTATTACAGGTGTCGTTGATACAAAAACTGGAGATATTTTGGGTAATCCCGAAGGAATTCCAAAATTACCCGAATTAAACATGCCTGTTTTAAGTGTTCAAGTGTTACCTGACAATGATAAAGATTATAATGCCTTAGCACAAGCGTTGCAGATCATCGACAAAGAAGATCCTACTCTTCAATTCAAATGGCATAAACCTGAAAAGGAACTCTTATTATTGCTAATGGGAGATATGCAAATTGAAGTACTAACCCACGCATTACTAGAACGGTTTTCAATCCCTGTTCGTTTTACCGAACCTCAAATTGTATACAAAGAAACCATAAGCAAAGCAGCAGAAGGTTATGTTCGCTATTGGATGCCTAAACCTTGTTGGGCTATTATGACTTTTTTAATTGAACCTGCTCCCTTAAACTCTGGTGTTAGTTATCAATCTGTTGTATCTAAAAATGATATTCATAATAAATATCAAAACGAAATAGCTAGAACGATTCCAAAAGCTTTAGAACAAGGATTATTAGGTTGGGAAGTTACTGATATAAAAATAACATTGATTAAAGGAGAAGACCACAATGTACACTCTAGACCTGGTGATTTTAATTTAGCTACTCCAATGGGAATCATGAAAGGTTTACAAGCTGGTGGAACTCATTTGTTAGAACCCTTAGTTCGCTTTGAAATAAAAACCAATGAAGAGTTTTTAAGTAAAATTATTTCTGAACTTACAACTAGAAGAGCAACAATCAACTCTCCTACTTTTCAAAATGAAATGATGCATCTTACAGGAACAATTCCAGTAGCTACTTCTTTAGACCTAAGCATTAAATTAAATACACTTTGTAGTGGTCGTATACGTTTGCGAATGGTTTTTCATGGCTATGACACATGTCCTGAAGGAGAAGGTAAATCCAGAGATTTTAAAGGAGTGAACCCATTAGACGAAGCCCAATGGATATTGCACCGTCGTGGCGCTTATAAAGCTGACGAACGAGTAATTTAATTCTTCTTTTTTATTTCTTCTAAAACCAAAGAATTAAAAACTTTCTCTTCGTTTAGAAAATCACTTTTTATAGAAATATAATTTAGTTGATCAATCTTCCCCTCCAATCGCATATAATCCTTTTCAGTAGTTAAAATGATTTTTTGTTCAGATGGTAACTCATCAAAACTCTTCTTAATAGTTGAAATGTCTTGCTGAGTAAAATTGTGATGGTCTGGGAAATTTAGGTGTTTAAAACTTACTTCCTTTTCCTTTAAAAAGTTCAATAATGGTTTGGGGTTCGCAATTCCCGTTACTAACAAGACTTCTTTATCTTTCAAGTCTGAAATTGCTAGTTCTTCTGTTCCTTTTAAATTTTCATCGTAAGCAATCGTTGTAAAGAACACTTTTTGATACGACTTCGGATTGAGTTTTCGTACTATCTTTTCTTGCTCTGCCTTCGATAAATTCTCAGGACATTTAGTAACCACAATCACACTCGCTCGTTTAGCTCCTCTCCTACTTTCACGTAAATTCCCTGTTGGCAACACAAAATCGTCAACATATAAGTCATTATATTTAGTCAGTAAAATATAACTACTTGCAGTTACTTTTCTGTGCTGATAAGCATCATCCAACAATACTACTTCTGGTGGGTTATGAGTCTGTAATAACTGCTGAATTCCATTTGTTCTATCAGCATCCACAGCCACCGTAATATCATTTTTAAATTTCTTATAAAACTGCAGCGGTTCATCTCCAACATCTTCAGCTGTGTGTGTATCGTTTACCAGTTGAAACCCTTCTGTTTTACGTTTATAACCACGACTTAACACCGCTATTTTATAATTATCCTTCAATAAACGTATCAAATATTCAATCTGCGGAGATTTTCCCGTTCCACCAACACTTAAATTTCCAACAGCAATCACTGGGATATCAAAAGAAGTTGATTTTAAAACACCTAGATTAAAAAACCAATTACGAATTCTCGTAATAGCATCGTACAAAACAGCAAACGGAAATAATAAAAATCGAAGTAGCTTCATTACACCAAAAGTAATAATTTAAGCATTAATGTACAGGATACTTTTATTTTCATTTTTCTACTTTGTAACTTTGCTATAGTAATATTTTGAAAACGTACCCAAATGCAAATAAAAGACGTCACCAACTATATTGAACAACTGGCACCACTCTCGTATGCCGAAGATTTTGACAATGTTGGTTTATTAATAGGTAATTACAGTACTAAAGTTACAGGAGTTTTAGTTACACTAGATACCCTTGAAGAAACTGTAGATGAAGCAATTGCTAATAACTGTAATCTTATTGTAAGTTTTCATCCCATTGTATTTAGCGGATTAAAAAAGATTAACGGCAACAATTATGTAGAACGTGTCGTATTAAAAGCTATTCAAAATAACATTGCTATTTATGCTACTCATACTGCATTAGACAATGTAAATAATGGTGTCTCAGCAAAAATGGGAGAAGTTTTAGGATTGGAAAACATGAAAACACTCATTCCTAAAAAAGGAATCATCAAAAAACTAACAACGTATGTTCCTTATCAAAATGCTGATAACCTTCGTAACAAATTATTTGAAGCAGGTGCAGGAAACATTGGTAATTATGACAACTGCTCTTTTAATACAGAAGGAAAAGGAAGCTACAAAGGAAATGAGAACTCTAACCCTACTATAGGTGAAAAAGGGGAACTCATGTTTGAAAAAGAAACCTGTATTACGGTTACTTTCGATTCTTTTTTAGAAGGAAAAATACTCTCAGCATTGTTTAAGAATCATCCGTATGAAGAAGTTGCCTATGAAGTTATAACCTTAGACAATCAAAATCAACATGTGGGTATGGGCATGATTGGAGAACTTCCATCAGCAATGAATGAAAAAGATTTTTTATTATTTGTAAAAAAAACATTTAAAACAGGCTGTGTTAGACATTCTGAACTACTTGACAAACCTATTAAAAAGGTAGCTGTATTAGGAGGTTCAGGAAGTTTTGCTATTAAAAACGCGATGCGAGCAGGAGCAGATGCTTACATTAGTGCAGATTTTAAATATCATGAATTTTTTAAAGCAGAAAAAAGAATATTACTTGCAGATGTAGGACATTATGAAAGCGAGCAGTTTACAAAAAACCTTTTAGTTGATTATCTTAGCAAAAAAATTAGTACTTTTGCAATTATTTTAAGCGAAAAGAGTACAAATCCAATACACTATATTTAACAGATGGCAAAAAAAGAAGTAACGGTAGAAGAAAAATTAAGAGCGTTATACGATTTACAGTTAATCGATTCTAGAATTGACGAGATTAGAAACGTTCGCGGTGAATTACCTTTAGAAGTTGAAGATTTAGAAGATGAAGTTGCCGGATTAAACAAAAGACTTTCTAATTTAGCTGAGGATGTTAAAAATTTAGAAACTGATATTAGTAACAAAAAGTTAGCTATTGAAGAATCTAAAAACTTAATTACTAAGTACGAAGAACAACAAAAAAATGTTCGTAATAACCGTGAGTTCGACTCTTTATCTAAAGAAATTGAGTATCAAGAATTAGAAATTCAATTATCTGAAAAGAGAATTAAAGAATACAAAGCTAAGATTTCTCAAAAGAAAGAGGTTATTGATAATACCAAAGAAAAATTAGCTCAACAAGAAGCACATTTAGCTCACAAAAAAGGTGAATTAGATGCTATCTTAAAGGAAACTGAAAAAGAAGAGCAATTATTAAAAGAAAAGTCTGAAGAATTTTCACAATCTATCGACAGACATTTATTGACTGCTTATAAAAGAATTAGAACTAAAGTAAGAAACGGATTAGCAGTTGTTGCTATTGAACGTGGAGCTGCTGGAGGTTCTTTCTTTACTATTCCTCCACAAGTGCAATTAGAAATTGCTAACCGTAAAAAAATTACAATTGATGAGCACAGTGGTCGTATTTTAGTCGATCCAGCTTTAGCACAAGAAGAAAAAGAAAAAATTGACAGCTTATTTGCTTAATATTTTTCTTAAAATATATACAAAGCCTCCAAATTGGAGGCTTTTTTATTGCTATAAGTTTTAATTCTAAAATTAGTAACAATTAAAAATCAAAGCCCCTCGCTTTTCACCTAACGTTACATTTTCGTATCTTGCATTCTGCTTATGATACAATTTATATTAAATAATCAGGTAATAAAAACTACAGCAAACGCTGGTATTACCTTACTCGACTTTATTCGAGAACATCAACAATTAAAAGGCACAAAAATAGGATGTCGTGAAGGCGATTGTGGAGCTTGTACTGTTTTAATTGGTGAATTAAAAGATAATAAACTTAGTTACCAAAGTATAACTTCTTGTATTTCTCCCTTAGGAAATGCTAACGGAAAGCATATTGTTACGGTAGAAGGAATTAATTTACCCAAAGAACTAAACACTGTTCAAAAAGCGATGACTGACAATTATGCTACTCAGTGTGGGTTTTGTACCCCTGGTTTTGTAGTTTCTATGACTGGTTATGCTCTTGACGACAAGCAAACAACCTCATGTAACGATGCTATTAGTGGAAATATTTGTCGTTGTACAGGTTATAAATCAATTGAAAAAGCAGGTTTTGAAATAGAACAAAAACTGCAACAAAAAGATAACAACCAACAAATCGACTGGTTAATCAAGGAAGGTTTTATTCCTAATTATTTTGTAACTATTCCAGAAAAATTAGCTCAATTACAACCAAAAACCTTTGAAAAAACAGGTATAAAAGTAGCCAACGGAACCGATATATATGTACAGCATGCAGATAAAATGGCTGAAGAAGATGTACATTTATTAACCGATAAAAACGCTTTAAAAGAAATATCTTTTACTGAAGGATTTTGTACACTGGGTGCTAATACAACCGTTACCGAAATTGCAGAAAGTAAACAACTGCAAACCCTTTTCCCTAAACTCAAGCAATTTTTAAAACTTGTTTCTTCTGAGCAAATCAGAAATATGGGAACTATTGGAGGTAACTTTGTAAATGCCTCTCCTATTGGCGATATGTCTATTTTCTTTTTAGCATTAAACTCAACGTTAACCATTCAAAAAGAAGATGGAAACACGCGACAAATTCCGTTTCAAAAGTTTCATCAAGACTACAAAACATATGATTTACAAGAAGGCGAAATCTTACAGTCCATAACATTTAAAGTTCCTCAGGCAGAAGACAATTTTAATTTCGAAAAAGTAAGCAAGCGAACACATTTAGACATTGCTAGTGTAAATTCCGCAGGAAGAATTACACTAAAAAATAATATAATTACAGATGCACATTTTTCTTTAGGAGGTGTAGCTGCAATTCCGAAGTATTTATACAAAACCAATGCCTTTTTAGTAGGAAAAGTAATCAATTCTGAAATCATCAGAGAAGCAGAAGCTATTTTACAATCAGAAATTTCTCCTATCAGCGACGTTCGTGGAGCTGCTGACTATAAGCGATTGTTGGCAAGACAGTTATTTTTTGCTCACTTTTTAGAGCTATTCCCTAACCAAGTTGAACTTAAAAAACTAATTGCCTAATGAAAACGATGAAGAACATAGACAGTTTTACACATGTTAGAGGAGAATCGTTATTCGTTGACGATTTAATGCTACGCCAAGACACCTTATTCGGATTGGTTTTTGATTCGCCAAAAGCACACGGAAAAATCAAATCGGTAGACTACTCTAAAGCCGAAGCATTAGACGGAGTTGTAAAAATATTTACCTATAAAGATGTTTTAGGAGAAAATCAAATTGGTGGTATTATTCCTGATGAACCTTTATGGGCAGAAGATGAAGTACATTTTTGGGGACAACCTATTGCTTTTATCGTAGCTAAAAGTGAAGCGATTGCTAAAAAAGCTCGAGCTTTAATTACCATAGATATTGAAGAGCTTCCTGTTATTACAACTGCTAAAGAAGCCAAAGAAAAAGGAAGTTTTATCAATGCTCCTCGCTCATTTAACTTAGGAAATACTCAAAACGCATTTAGCGAATGTGAATATGTGTTTGAGGGCGAAACTTTTTCTAACGGACAAGAACATTTATATCTAGAAACACAAGGTTGTTATGCAGTTCCGCAAGAAAACGGAAATATAAAAATTACTTCCTCCACGCAAGGACCTACTGCTGTACAAAAAACAGCTTCGAAAGTGTTGGGTATCCCAATGCATAAAATTGAGGTAGATGTAATTCGTTTAGGTGGTGGTTTTGGTGGAAAAGAAGATCAAGCTACTCCATGGGCGGTAATGGCTGCTGTTGCAGTACAACATTTGAATCGTCCAGTAAAATATATGTTAAATCGACATGATGATTTACGTATGACAGGAAAACGCCATCCGTATTCATCATTCTATAAAATAGGGTTAACAAAAGACCTAAAAATAAAAGCTTTTGAGGCGGAGTTCTTGCAAAACTCTGGCGCTGCAGCTGATTTATCTCCTGCAATTGCAGAGAGAACTTTGTTTCATGCTACCAATAGTTACTTTGTTCCCAATGTACATACCACAGTGTATAGCTGTAAAACCAACTTACCACCTAACACGGCTTTTCGTGGATTTGGTGGTCCGCAAGGTATGTTTGTCATTGAAAGTGCTATTGCCGATGCCGCTGATAAAATAGGCATTAACAAAAGAGAAATTCAAGAAGCCAATCTATTAGCTGAAAATGATGAGTTTTCTTATGGGCAAATTGCTACCGAAGTACAAGCACAAAACTCATGGTTTAGTGCAAAAGAACAATATCAACTTGAAAAATTAGAGCAAGAAGTTGCCGATTTTAACAGTAAGAATGACCGTTACAAAAAAGGTATTTCATTAATGCCTATCGCTTTTGGTATTTCATTTACCAATACCCCAATGAATCATGCACGTGCATTGATACATATTTATCAAGATGGAAGTGTTGGCGTCTCTACAGCTGCCGTGGAAATGGGACAAAGTGTAAACACTAAAATGTTGCAAGTAGCACAAAGTGTTTTAGGAATTTCGGCAGATAAGGTGAAACTGGAAACAACTAACACTACGCGTGTTGCCAACACCTCACCTTCTGCTGCGAGTTCTACTGCCGACCTCAACGGAAAAGCAGTTGAAATGGCTTGTAATTCGTTAGTTGAACGACTAACAAAAGTTGCCGCTGATATGCTTTCTTCCGAAGAAAAAAACATCTCCTTCAAAGAGAATTTTGTTTTTACAAATGATCATAAGTCAGAGTTAACATGGGAAGCTTTAATTGCTGAAGCGATGCTGCGTCGTGTAGCATTGTCTGAAAATGCCCATTATGCTACTCCTGTAATTCATTTTGACAAGACCAAAGAAAAAGGACATCCGTTTGCCTACCATGTGTATGGTACTGCCATCACAACGGTTACTGTAGATTGTGTCCGTGGTAATTATGAAATTGACAGTGTAAAAATTGTACACGACTTTGGTAAAAGTATGAATATGGGAATTGATTTAGGGCAAGTTGAAGGTGCTTTAGCACAAGGAATTGGCTGGATGACCTTAGAGGAAATTGCCTATAACAATGATGGGCGCTTGCTTTCGAATGCGTTATCTACTTACAAGGTACCTGATATTTTTTCAGCTCCCAAAACAGTAGAAACCATTCCGTTAAAAACAGCAGGAAATCATATGGCTATTAAAAAGTCGAAAGCTGTTGGCGAACCTCCTTTAATGTATGGTATCGGAACATATTTTGCCATTCAACAAGCCGTTAAAACCTTTAACCCTAATTATAAATTAAAATTCCACGCTCCTTTTACACCCGAAAAAGTATTAATGGGATTGTATGAAAAATAAAATGACATACACAATAAATGAATGTGTTTTTGATACGTTTCCTGAATTAGAAAGTGACAGACTTTTATTTAGTGAATATACAAAGACAGATGCTTCAGAATTATTTAATATTAGAACTCACCCAAAAGTTTGTGAGTATTTAGATTCTGACACGCCTCAATCTCCACAAGACATTGAAAAAAGAATAGAACTCATTCAACAAGCTTTTAAAGATAAAAACGGAATTACTTGGGCTATCATCAACAAGGAAAATAACAAACTTATTGGTGATTTTGGAATTTGGAAATTAGACAAGCAAAATTTTAGAGGTGAAATAGGCTATGTGTTGAGCCCTGATTATTGGGGAAAAGGATATATGAAAGAAGCTATGAAAACCTTAATTCACTTTGCTTTTCATACCTTCAATCTTAATAGCTTAGAAGCTAATATAAATCCTAAAAACCAAAACTCAAGAAGTATTCTTTTAAAACTAGGGTTTCAAAAAGAAGCCTATTTTAGAGAGAACTATTTTTACAATGGAATGTTTTTAGATAGCGAGATTTATTCGCTATTAAAATCAGATTTTAATTCAAAATAAATAAGAAGAGTATCAAACTACAATACACCAAACAAAATATATTTAGGGGTGCCTTAATTTATAGCATTGGAGATACCATTGCATCCCTTTTACTAAACGAGTTTTCCTTATACAGACTCCTCGGAATGGTATTTATTGGGGCTACTGTTTATGCTCTTGAAATCCCTAATTATTTTAATTGGATAGAGAGAAAAACAGCTAACAATAGCGGACTAAGAAGAACACTCGCAAAAACAATATTAGCCATTGCTTACTTTAATCCGCTTTGGATTTTTAGACATTTGCTGTTTATCAAGTTATTTTCTGGAAATTTTGACCAAATAACTAGTAACTTATTCATTGTTGCTTGTTGGTCATTTTTGGTAAACATTCCTATTTCGTTTATCGCTAATTTTATCATTCAAAATAAAGTAAAACTCGATTGGCGTTTTTTAGCAAGTGCTATATTCTCAGCTCTTATGGCTATTTATTATGCACTAAGCGAAACCATTTTTAATTAGACTTTTATGGAATTTTGGCAACAGTTATATACAAAACTTCAAAATAGGCAAAAGGTATACCTACTAACGGTAATTGAAAACCTTGGTAGTTCTCCTGGTCGAAAAGGTTTTAAAATGTTAATTACTGAAGATGGTTTTATTTACGGTTCTATAGGTGGTGGTGTTATGGAATTTGCGCTTGTTGAAGAAGCCAAACAACTACTACAACAAGAGAATCCACCAACGTTTAGCAAAAAACAAATTCATAAAGGAAATATCAAACATGGTTCGGGTATGATTTGTTCTGGTGAACAAACGGTTGCCTTTCATTGCTTAGACACTAAGCATCGCTCAATAATATCAACCATTATTTCTTCTTTACAGCAGGGTAAAAAAGGAACTTTACACTTATCTTCTACCCTATTTGATTTTACTCCTGATATTCTAGAAAGTCAGTTTGAGTATGACATCAACTCGAAAGAAGATTGGTATTTTAAAGAACATATCGGTTTTAAAGAAACCTTGTACATTGTTGGTGGTGGACATGTAGGTGTTGCTGTTTCTGAACTTTTTGTAAAGCTAGGTTTCTATGTTATTGTTTTTGATAATAGAGAAAACCTCAACACATTAGAAAACAACCAAACTGCTCATAAAAAACAGGTTATTGATTATAATGATATTGAAAACTACATAGAAGAATCTTCTTCAAGCTATGTAGCTATTATGACCAATAAATATACTGATGACAAGTTGGTATTGAGTAAGCTCCTTAAAAATAACTATCACTTTTTAGGTGTTTTGGGTAGCAAAGCAAAGTTGCAAACGATGTGGGAAGTTCTGCAAAACGAAGGATTTACTCAAGAAGAATTGAGTAAAGTACATGCACCTATTGGACTTTCTATAAAAAGTGAAACCCCTGAGGAAATAGCGGTAAGTATTGCGGCCCAAATCATACAAATAAAAAACACTTAAACCGTATAAAGAGTAATGGATCAACCAAATGAATATAAAGCCTTTTTAGCAAGTGTTTTTAATCGTTATGCTACGGTGAGTGACGACTCTGTTTCTTCTTTGTTTTCAGCTGCAAAAGTGCACGATTTAAAAAAGGGAGCTTCTTTATTACCCTTCGGAAAGGTGTCAAAACACATACACGTGCTATACAAAGGCGCAGTAGTTTCTTGCTTTTTACATAAAAACGGTACGGTATATCATAAAAACATCTTTTTATCAGGTAGTTTTATAGGTTCTGTAGTATCATCACTTACCAACACACCTTCTCAATTTTCTCTAGAAGTTATAGAGGATTCTACAGTTATTAGCTTTCCGTATGATGTATACAGGCAACTTATTAGAGAAAACCAAGACTTGCAAAACTTCTATATTGCTTATCTTGAAAAAAACTGGGTAATTGACAAAGAGAAACGAGAAATTGACATTGTTTTAAAAGAAGCCAAAGAACGGTATCTTGATTTTGTAAACGCTAACCCTAATATAGAAAATAGAATACCATTACACTATATTGCCTCTCATTTAGGTATTACTCCCACTCAATTAAGCCGAATTCGTAAAAGCATTAAAAAAAGTATGTAGCAATCAACATATGTAAATAAAAAGGTTTTATTTCCTTTCCATCTTTGCAGTATGAAAATATTCTTTATATACTTTTTGGCCTTTATTGGTGGAGTATCACTAGCTATTCAAGCAGGATTTAACACGCAACTAGGTACTATTGTAAAACAACCTGTTATTGCTGTTATAGCCACTTCTATAGCCAGCGCTATTTTTGGATGCTTATTTATATTTCTATTCAAAGAAGAAAGTATTCAACTAACTATAGCGCAACAAGTACCTTGGTATTTATGGTTTATTGGCGGACTTTTTAGCATGATTGGTATTTCTCTTTATTTTTACACCATACCAAAGCTAGGTATTTCAAAAATGATTGCTTTTGGTCTATGTGGTCAATTGGTTTTTTCGTTATTCGCAGGAAAATTTGGTTGGTTAAACTTGCCTGTTGAACCTATAACTACCAAAAAGTGTATTGGAATTGTTTTCATGGCAATTAGTATTATTTTAATCAACTCAAAATGAAAAAAGTAGTATCAAACATAAACAACTTAACCTCTTTATGGAAGTCTGCTGCGGCTCCATACCAAGGTTACCATAAAGAAACATTTTTTGAAAGCGCTTATATACAAAACGCTCAATGGCCTAATAGAATTTGGACCAACCTATCTCCTTCTGAGAATCAGCTAAAGGAGATACAAAAGCAAATGATTAGTAAAGACAACCGTTATACATTTTCTTACTTTACACTTCCCAATCAAGAAAACAATATGGAGCTTGACGATAAACTCCAGTTAAAGTCAACTCAATACGGAATGAGTTTAGAACTAAAAGAAAAGTTTGAAACTCAAAGACACATCAATTTTAAAAGAGTAGAAAACACAGAAGAAGCTGATGTTTGGAGCAATGCCTTTTTTAAAGCTTTTGGTTACGAAATAAACACAGCAATCATTTTAAAAACCAAAGAAACCATACCCTACTATCTTGTTTCTTTTGAACAAGAACTTGTTGGAACCGTAATTTTATACACTACTAATACTGTTGCCGGCTTACATAGTTTGGGTATTATACCTGAAAAAAGAAAACAAGGTTTTGCTACCGAAATTATGCGCCAGACATTGAATAAAGCTATTGACAACAACTTATCCTTAGCTACATTACAAGCCTCTGAAATGGCAAAAGAAATGTATTTAAAATTAGGGTTTTCTTTAGACTTTTTAATGAAAAATTATGGTATTGTCAATCCTTCTTAAAAGTACAGCATATTAACACACATAACTTTTGAACTTGGTAAAAAAATAGTAGGTTTGAAGCTACTAATGAGAAAGGATGAATTATAAAGAAGTCTTTAAAACAATTGAGAAAACATACACTCCGCTATCTACTGAGTGTCAACAAGAATTAATTGCCAGTTCAAAAGTTTGTGTATATAAAAAAGGAGACATTGTTGTACGAGAAGGGCAATTCTCTAAAAAAGTCTTTTTCATTGTACAAGGATGTTCAAGAGCATATTACTTAAAAGATGGTAAAGACATTTCTGATTGGTTTACTTTCGAAAATCAGTTTATGGCTTCCATCGTTAGCTTTTTCAGCAATGAACCAAGTCCGCATTATGTTGAATTTATTGAAGATTCAACCGTTTTGGAATTTTCAAAAGATACGGTTGATAAGCTTTCTCAAAAGCATCACGACTTTGAACGCTTAATTAGTAAGATAGTCACTGAAACCATGTTAGGGCTTTGCGAACGATTATACACCATTCAATTCAACAAAGCAGAAGAAAGGTATAAACACCTGCTAAGTATTTATCCTTTTATAACCAACAGAATTCCCCTTACACATATTGCCTCTTATTTAGGAATAACTCTTGAAACGTTGAGCAGGATAAGAAACCCCAAAAAACGAATTTGATTTATATCAAATGATAAGCCTTCCATTTACAGCAATTTTGCTAACAAATACAATAACAATGGAAGATAACAACAAACAACAACTAAAGTCAATCTGGGGAAAATGGTGGGAACCTATTAGAAAGTGGTTTTATCCCGCTTGGTTAATCTACGAAACTTCAGTTCGGTTTTATGAGTATGCCTTGTCGGTTCATATTTACTTTAATAATCCGCAAAACAATATCGCTTCTTATATAGGAGAAGCTAGCACCCAAATTTTAGGCATTTTTTGTAGCCTCAGCACTTTTTTAATTTGCACAATCTTCTTAACAATACCTACCTGTTTTATACTGTATAAGTTTTTTAAAACAGAAAACTTAACAAGTTCTCAATTTGAAGCAACATTAAAACCTATTTTTTAAGATAAATGAAGAAAATACTCATTATAAACGGACACCCAGACAAGGAAAGTTTTAATTACGCCCTTTCTGAAGCTTATAAAACAGGTGCTAAGAAATCGACTGCTGAAATACAGGAAATCAACATCCGAGAATTAAACTTTAACCCTAACCTTCAATTTGGCTATCGAAAACGAACAGAACTTGAACCTGACTTATTAGAAACACAAGAAAAACTAAAGTGGGCAGACCACTTAGTATTGGTATACCCTATTTGGTGGGGTTCTGTACCTGCAATTATGAAAGGTTTTTTAGATCGGGTTTTACTCCCTGGCTTTGCTTTTAATAAAAAAGAAAACTCTTTATGGTGGGATAAATGTTTTACAGGAAAAACAGCCAGAATAATTTGTACGTTAGATCAACCTGCTTGGTACTATAAGTGGATATATAGAAGCCCGAGTCATAATGCGATTAAAAAACTAACATTAAACTATATAGGAATAAAAAAAGTGCGAATTACTACTATTGGTCCTATAAGACTCTCAAAAGAAAAGTTTAGAAGTAAATGGTTGAAAAAAGTAGCAACTCTTGGAACAATGAACAAATAAAAAATAACTGTTATTTTTTATAAACTGTAACAATTTCGAATCTCATCTGTCATTGAAAAAAACAGAACTAATGAAACTAATTTTACAACTATTACTAATTACTTGTTTAATAGGTAAATCTTATGCTCAAAAAAATGACAAAAGTGTTTATAGTAAAACTGATGCCTATTTAGAAAGCACCATAGATAGCCTAAATATTATTGGGTTAAACTATGTAATACTTATTGATAATAAAGTAGTACACAAAAAATCATTTGGTTTAGCACATGCGCAACTTAAAGTACCTATGACTATAGATAAGTCTTTCCCTGTTGCTTCAATATCCAAATTATTTAGTTCAATTGCACTTCATAAATTATTAAGCATTCATAAACGAGATGTAAATGAAACTTTAGAAGATTTTCTTCCTAATAGAAACGACTTACCTGAGTCTTGGAAAAAATTAACTCTCAAACAATTATTATCTCATACTTCTGGTATTCCAGACCAAATAGATTATCAAATCTATTTAGCTCCTGATAGTGAAAAAAGTGTTATTGATGCTCTTAGAGACAAACCATTTAGTTCTAAGCCAGGAACGGAGTCAAAATATAACGCAACAGGTTTTTTACTAGTTCGTGCTATAATTGAAAAATTAGTAAATCAGGATTTTGAATCCTATATGCAAACTGAATATTTCGACAAGTTCAATTTAAGTACAGCTAAGTACGGTGGGTTTAAAAAAGTTATTCCTAATAGGGTTACTTGCTACCAAAAAAGAAATGGAAGTTTAGAAATGTTTCCTCTAAATTATTCTTCTCCTATGTATGCTGGTGCTGGTTTAAATATCTCAATAGATGATTTAGTTAAATGGTTTCAAGCTATTCAGAAAGAAAAAATCATCACAAAAGAACAACTCGAAAAAGCTTGGACACCTGTAAAGTTAAAAAATGGAAAAGATGGCTATTTTGGATTAGGTTGGGAGTCTTACAGACTTCAAGATGGTTATAGAATGGTTGGACATGGAGGAGCTGGTATTTCCTCTTTCAGACATTACTGGAACGAAAAAACCAATCAAAATATTACAGTTATTTTATTAACTAACGGTGCTTTAAACTGGACTATTAGACCAAATCAGATTAACTCACAAATTGCAACTATAATACTTGAAAGTGAGTAAAATACTTTGTGTAGTACTATACATACTCTTGCTTCTTAAAACCAAGATTATACATTTAACATACTAACTAACATTTTTCTACACAATACGATATTTTATCTTTTTATTGTTTGGTATCACTCCCCTTAGGTGGGAAGCATCGTTCCCCTTAGGTGTATGGTATCACTTTCCTTAGGCTTCGTGTGTTGACCTGATTAGGCTTCGTGTGTTGACCTGATTAGGCTTCGTGTGTTGACCTGATTAGGCTTCGTGTGTTGACCTGATTAGGCTTCGTGTGTTGACCTGATTAGGCTTCGTGTGTTGACCTGATTAGGCTT
>NZ_JAZKJP010000001.1:0-84020 GCF_047470925.1 Tenacibaculum ascidiaceicola | reverse complement strand
AGGCTTCGTGTGTTGACCCGATAAAAAAGTTACACTTTTTTATCTTCCTTTTTTTATATTTGGAGGAAAAATTGCTAAAACTTCTCCTTACTCTACCATTATAGGAATGTAATAGTGATTTTATTATGTATATAAACTAGTAAAAGCTTTAATAATCAAAAAATGGAAAAGTCAGAATCAGGAGCACCAATTTATAAGTACAATGAAAAAGATAAAAGAAACTTTGAAATAGCATCGGGTGAGCCTTCAATTGAAGAAATTTCTAATCATATTGAGAAACATATAGGTAAAATCGACCTAGTTTTTCACGAAATAATCTCTGATCAAGTTCACATTGATATTCACTGGGTAAAACCAACTGAAGAAAAACCTTTTCATACCTTTGTTACGTCGGGAATGAGTGATAAACCCATGCAAACACCAGAAGGTATTGAAGACTGCGACTTTTGTGAACTAAGTATTTGTTTACCTAAAGAATGGAAGGTTTCTGAAGAAGATTTTAACGATGAAAATAATTATTGGCCTATACGTTCGTTAAAATTTCTAGCCAGATTTCCGCATGAATACAATACTTGGTTAAGCTATGGACACACCATACCTAATGGACATCCAGCAGAGCCTTTTGCAGAAAACACAAAGCTGAACACGATGGCCTTATTACCTTCAGTAATTTTTGGAGAAGAATTTCATACTTTAAAACTTAAAAATAAATCAATAGATTTTTACACTTTAGTTCCTCTATATACCGAAGAAGTAGAGCTTAAACTAAAAAAAGGTGTGGAAGCCTTATTTGATGGATTTGATAAGTTTGGTGTTAATGATGTCTTAGATTTAAATAGACCAAATACAGTAAAAAAGAAAAAGTTTTTTGGGTTGTTTTAAACTAAGTAATATAAAACATTACTTACACATTTCCTTATTTAGACAACCTCTCTAAAATTAGAATTCAACATGAACAATTCATAACCAAACCTTTAACTACAATTAAAAAATGGAGCAAATAATTGATGAATACCTAAAAGAACTCACCTATCTTCAATTAAATAAACTACCAACCAAAATAGTTACAGAAATGGCTGACCCAAATCAAGATGAAAACGAAGAGTGGAGAATATGGAATCCTGTTAAAAGCCAAGTAACTGACATTGAAATTGAAGAGTTTGAATCAAGACTTGGGCATAAGCTTCCAAAGTCATATATAAAATTTCTAAAGTATAAACACTTTTATGAGCTTCAAATTAGTGAGTGTTCCTTCTGTGAACATCCCTTAGGTATTTGGAGAGCTTCTTTATCTGAAATGATTTTTAATGAATATCCTCGTGAACTTTTGTTAGATAAAGGAAAAATACCTTTTGCTAATTGGAGTGATTGGGGCTTATTATGTTTTGATACAAATAATAAACACACAAATAATGAATACCCCATAGTTTTGTGGGATCATGAAATGTTTGATGAGTTTGAACCAAAGTATATTAATTTTGAAGCGATGATTAATGAATTGAATAGTGACGCAAAAGAAAATGCTAGCTAACAGTATAGTTACCTCATTAAATATCTAAAAAACAAAACCTTGAACACTACAGAAAAAACCAAGTCGTATTTATTACTATTAGGTTTAATCATAATCATTGGATTTCCATTATATATAATTATTAAAAATAATCATGTAGCTAATAATGGAATTGAATCTACAGGAACCATTATTTATAAAGAAAAAGTATTAAGTGGTAAACCTATAAGCTATAGATATTATTTCACAGTTGAATATAAAGTAAAAAACAAAATAAATATAAGTGAATTGAGTGTGGATAAAAACATCTACAAAAAGTATAAAGTAAAGGATATTATTTACTTGCTTTATGACAAAAAAGACATTAACTATATTATACTCAATCAAAACAAATGAAAATAGACACCGATACACTACCTAAATGCTCATTAGAAGAGAAGAAATTTTCTTGGGGAGAGCCATATTTAGTTGTAACCCCAATATTTGACATGGTAATACCACAAGAATTATCTGATCTTGAATTTTCTGTTGAAATATTTATAAAAAATAACTTCCGAAATCAACTATTAGAGTTTTATAATGTTTTGATTAATTATGAAGAAAACAATCGGATTGAAAATTTCGAGGATACCATACCTGAACAGCTTCGTAAAGAAGTGTTAGCAAAAATTAAAAGCTTTCTTGACTCTGAAAAAAAATTAACCCCTTGGGAGAAATACGATGAATATGGAAAAGAACTAAATTTTTTGTATGAGTTTGAAGAAGAGCTTAACCGAAAAATATTATTTATCAACCCTAAATAGAGCCACTTACAGTAATTATTATAAGTAATTGCTTGTTCTCGACTACTTTTTATCCTCTTGAACAATAATATACTATGCTAAAAAAACTCTTCTCTTAACAGAAAAACACCTCAAATGACACAAGAACTCTATCAAAAAGCAATAAAATTTGCTGGAGAAAAGCACAAAGATCAAAAAGTTCCTGGAACAAACTCTAACTATTTACTACACATCTCTAACGTTGCTATGGAAATAATCTTAGCACATAATGCAGCTAACAATTTCGATTTGAATTATGCTGTTCAATTAGCGTTACTCCACGATACATTAGAAGATACTGATACCGACTTTTCGGAGTTATTGAATATGTTTGGAGAAAAAGTTGCTATTGGAGTTCAAGCATTGACTAAAAATAAAAATCTTGATTCTAAAAAAGAGAAAATGACAGACAGCTTGAACCGAATAAACAAACTTGAAAAAGAAGTTGGAATGGTAAAATTAGCAGACAGAATTACAAACCTTCAAGAACCACCAAAACATTGGAAAAAAGATAAAATTCAAAACTATTTATCTGAAGCTATCGTAATTAATAAAGCACTAAATAACAAGAATGAATATTTAAATAAAAGATTAGAGAATAAAATTACTGAATACAAAAAGTATATTAAATAAAAACATTCCACGTTACCAACCCTTAGTATAAGTAGCCAATTCCCCCCTATTCTGAAAAATTGCTACCATATCTTTAAACTACATTTCTTTACTAACATTTTTCTACACGGTAGCATATACCACTGTTTAAAATAGCTCCCCTTACTATGGGAGAGTCACTCCCCTTAGGCAAGGAGTATCATTCCCCTTACCGTGGGAGAGTCATTCCCCTTAGGCAGGGAGTATCGCTTCCCTTACCATTGGGGTGTCATCCCAATTAGGCTTGGGGTATCGTTTCCATTACCGTTGGGGTTTCATCCCAATTAGGCTTGGGGTGTCGCCCCGATAAAAACCACACCCTATTTTCACTCCATAAAAACAACCAACAAAAGCTAGCCTTTCTAACAAAAAACACTCTAAAAGAGCATATTACAAACACTATCTTAATCTAACCACGCTTAAAAAGTGTAATTTTTTTCATATCTTCTCATGGTCTAACCACTTAATAATAAGCCTTAAACGCAAAAGTCATGAGGAACAAACTAAAAAAAGACTTAGGATTATTTGATGTTTTTGCCATAAGTACTGGAGCTATGTTTAGTTCTGGTTTCTTTTTACTACCAGGAATCGCCTCACATTACACAGGGCCTTCTGTATTTTTAGCCTACTTACTTGCAGGTGTATTAATACTGCCCACCATGTTTAGTATTGCTGAAATATCAACAGCCTTACCACGATCAGGTGGAGCTTACTTTTTTTTAGACAGAAGCTTAGGTCCACTCATGGGAACCATTGGCGGACTGGGTACCTATTTTGCTTTAATGCTTAAAACAGCCTTTGCTATTATTGGTATTGGTGCTTATGCCGCTATATTTTGGGAAGTACCCACCAAAATAGTTGCCATTGTGGCTACTCTCTTTTTTATGGCGTTAAACTTAGTAGGTGCTAAAAAAACCTCCGCCTTTCAAAAGGTATTTGTCATATTCCTATTAGTCATTTTGGTTGGTTTTATTGCAGATGGTCTTTTCTCCATCTTTACCTCAGATACTATTACCAACGAATCTATCAACAAACAATTTACCCCCTTCTTTTCAAACGGATTTGGGGGTATGTTTACTACTATAGGTTTTGTTTTTGTTTCCTATTTAGGGCTCACTCAAATAGTAAGCGTTGCAGAAGAAATTAAAAACCCTGAAAGAAATATTCCTTTAGGTATGATACTTTCATTAGTCGTTACAGGATTAATTTATGGTTTGGGTGTTTTTATTATGGTAACTCTTATTGAGCCTACTGCCTTTGCTAACAAACTAGCACCAGCAGCTACAGCCGCAGAACAACTTTTTAAATGGTTACCCAATAATGTAGGAGTATTATTAATGTCGGTAGCAGCACTTGCCGCTTTTGCCTCAACAGGAAATGCAGGACTATTATCCGCATCACGATACCCGTTTGCCATGGGGCGCGACAAACTGTTTCCTGCTATTCTAGCCAAAATTGGTAAAAAAGGAAGTCCTGTAGTCGCTATATTTTTAACCACAGCATTAATTATAGTATTCATTCTAGTACTATCAGAAGAAGGTATTGTAAAGCTTGCGAGTACCTTCCAACTGTTAATTTTTATCTTTATTAACTTCTCTGTTATCGTTTTTAGAAAAAGTAAAATAGAATCGTACGACCCTGGCTATTTATCTCCATTATATCCGTTTATGCAAGTTATTGGAATTGTTATTTCATTCATTCTTATTATTTATTTAGGATGGATGCCCATACTTTTTACCTCTGGTATTATTGTAATAGGCCTACTTTGGTATCACTTCTATTCTAAAGGAAAAGTAAAACGAGAAGGCGCTATTTTTCATTGGTTTGCGCTTTTAGGGAGGCATCAGTACGACGAGTTGGAAAATGAATTAATGACTATTTTAAAAGAAAAAGGACTTCGTGAAGGCGATCCTTTTGATGAAACCGTAATTAAGTCGAAAATAAAAATAATTAAGGATACTACTAACTTTGACAAGGTTTTAAATATCGCTTCCGATTACTTTTGTAGGGAGTTAGACCTCAACAAAGAAGGAGTACTACACAAGTTTTTCCAATCGATACCCGATGAATCTGTAATAGCGTTACCTGGTATTTTAGCTTTTCATGCCAAGTTTAAGAGTGTTTCGCATCCTTCCATGAAAATTGTGATTTCTAAAAAACCAATTAAAGGCGCATTTCCGTCTGAAGATTATGAGTTTAAAAAGCCCATACAAATCTGTGCTTTTCTAATTAATTCTGATGAAAACCCAAAACAGCAATTGCGCATGCTATCGAGACTTCTTGATATTTTAGAACGAGAGCACATCGTAAAAACCTTGCTTAAAATGAATAGCCACAGGGAGATTAAAGAGTTTTTATTACAAAACGAGCGATTTGTAAGTATCAAACTACTCGAAGGAACTCCGCAAGACACCATGATAGGAAAACAGCTAAAGGAAATTCAGCTACCAAAAGATGTTTTAGTGGCTTTGGTTGAAAGAAATGACAAAACGTTTACGCCTAATGGTTCAACTGTTTTTCTAAAAGACGATGTACTTACTATACTTGGAGAAACCAAGTCTATCGCAAAACTGTATAAGGAATATATGAGTTATGAAATAGATAAACTGGATACGGAGGAGACTACTTAATTTTTGGTTTGTTTTCTAAGGTTTAAACAATTAACTTCGCTATTGCGACGATATCAATTCATTAAAACGAAGAATGTTTTAACCATTGCCACAATAGCGAAAATCACTCAAATGCAATCTATTTGGAATTAAAAAAGTAAATATGAAAGTCCAATATCAAGTAATAGAGGAAGGAACAGAAATAGAATTACTTTCAACTACAAATCATAAAGAAGCAAATGAAAATTTTGGAGAATTTGAATTAGCACCTTGTAGAACAGTTGGAAATAAAATAAATGTAAATGGAGAAGAAAGAATTATATGTAGAATCGCATTTTGTATGAATTACATAAAAAAAGTTGATTTAAGACTTATAATTGAAGTTGAACAAATTTAAAAAATTGACATGATTAAAATCTTTATCTATTCTTTCATAATTATTGCAGGCTTAAATGCAATATTAAGAACCTTTTCAAAAGAGTATGTAACATCATTAGGGAAGTCTGTATTTGATATTTCACCTTTACAAGGTAAAGTTTATGCACGACAAGCGAATATATTTGAAATTCTTCTTTGTTATCTTATAAATACAATCGGAGCGTTGAAAAACATAATGATTTATGGACTTGCAGGAATTATTACTTTGATTGTGTATTTGGTCGGAATAATATTTTAAAAAAGGTAGAATAAAAACTGACCGAGTTCACTCAAATTCGGAAAAAATAAAAAACGGAATTTAATAGAATAATTTGAGCTTTGAAAAGCACTATAGCCTACAACATGTATAAGAAAATGCTTACCTTAGCACTTAAACAAAGGGTGTTACATTTTTGTTACAACTGAATTTTCCTTCGGAGATTCCTAGCACACAAAAACACAATTTCCCATACACAAAACTGATAACGAAACAAAACTCTCTCCCCTTTCCAAAAAAATCTAATTAACGTATCTTGCAGTCTTATTAAAAGACACCTATAATGCAAGACAAAAACTTACATACGTATATAAAAAATGTTGTAGAAAATATGCCGGCAGATTGGTTAAACCTAACCACGCACCGTCTGGATATTTATGTAGAAAAACTAGCCAAAACCCAGTTTTTAGAACAGTTTGAAGATTTGTACAACAACAACAATGCTGCTGCTTCAGCTTTAAGCGAGTTACCAACTGCGTACGATTATATTCGTTTAGGGCATCCGTTATCATCTGTATTAGAGTGGACGATTGCCAAACTATATAATACAAAAGCAGAAAATGTAATTAGTTTTTCGTCACAAACAGTTCCTGTGTTGGCTGTATTAAGAGCGAATTTGTTTGCTAATAAAAACACGCAAATAGTGTACACCAATAAAATCCCTAGCTTTTTTGATGCAGAAGTAATTAAAAATGTATACGGATATCAGTTTGAATTAAAAAAGGTGGATAGTGTTGAAGCTATTCCTGAGTTTGATGGTAGCACCGTATTGATTGTTGAACAAGAAGCTATTTGCAACTTTACCATTGTACCAAATGTTGATTTCTACATCAATACACACCCAGAATTAGGAAGCTTTTTATTAGTTAACGGTGCACAAAACGACGCTTATATTTCAGACATTCAACATGTAAGAAGAAGAGAAACTATTGCCATGACTCCTGCTAATTCGTTAAAAGCTTTAAAAAGCCTTATCGATGAGCCGTATGATGTTACGGTTACTGATGTAGCACAAAACAAAGCGAAGGTTGAAAAATTAATCAATGAAATTACCAATACCAGTACAAAAGCATTAGTAGCATCAAGTGGACTTTCAATACAATACGCCATTTTAATGGGATTAATTGATGATGCTCTTGAAAACCACAAAGGGAAAGCTATTAAAATTGTAGTACCTCCAAACTGTTACGGTGGTACCAACGACCAAGCAAGACGTGTTGCCGCTTGTTTAAACAACGTAGACATTGTTGATTTACCTGTTGATGGGGATAATGATATGGTAGAAAGTATTGATACCGTGTTAACTAACATTGCAGCACAAGATGCGGTTTCGTATATCATTGCTGAAATTCCAACCAATCCAAGAGTAGAAGTACCAAACCTTACCGATTTAAGAGATGTTTTGAGTAAGAAACGTACGACTCCTACTGGTGAAACAGCAGTTGATCCTGTGTTTATTTTAGACCAAACTTTTTGTCCGAATGTCCACTTTTTAGGAGATTCAGACATGTTAGCCAATATTAGAACTATTTCGTTTGCTAGTGGTTCTAAATTCCCAAGTGGTGGAAAATGTACTGCTGGATACTGTGTTGGAAACAAAACAACCAATGCTTTAATTGAAAAAATAGAAAAGCACTTACACATTTGCGATAACGAGGCTACACCGCTTCAATATGAAATATTAGCTGCACAAATGCCTTCTATGACGCAACGAATTAGCGATGCTTATAAGAATACGCGTGAGTTTGTAAACTTTATTCATGAAGTGTTACCTGATGCTAAAATCAATTTTGTTTCTGAGGAATTAGCAGCACAAGGGTTTACGCCATCGGTATTTTCGTTAGACCTTCCTACCAAAGGAAATACTGCGGAAGAAAAAGAAGCGTATAAAAGAGCCTTAAACTTAAAGCTTATCAATTTAATGATTACCGAAATACCAAATGAAAGTAAGTATTGTGTAAGCTACGGACAGTTAAAAGGTTGTTACTGGACGATTCCTGCAACCTCAACCCAAGGAACTACCAAAGAGGGTGATAAAGATTATATTGCTCGTGTAGCGCTTTCTCCTAATATGGATTTAGAGCTTCATAAAAAAGTTTTCCTTGATTTTGTAAAAGGTATTTAAGAACTACAAAACGTCATTTCGACTATATGAGTAACTCCTATTTTAAAGATTTCTCCTTTCGTTACACTTCAGTTCGAAATGACATAATAAAAACGTCATTTCGAAGGAGGCTACGACTGAGAAATCTCAATAATCAGAGTAACCAACCTTAGTGAGATTTCTCCCTTCGGTCGAAATGACGTTTATTTATTATTTTAGAAAGTTTCTTTCCTTTTCTAAAACCTCCAGCACACAATACGTGTTACCTTGTTCCCTTGATGCATAGGAATTACTTTAAATTCTTTAACTCCTAATTTCTTACCTGAGTTTTGTAAGCTTTCTACGTTTTCTTTTTTAGAAACCAAACTCGTAAACCATGTACTTACTTTCGGAAACTTAAAACTCTCATATAAATAGGTATGTAAAAAAGCTTTCTCTCCACCTATATACCACAACTCATTAGAGTTCCCCGCAAAATTACGGACAGCATTATTTCCTAAGTTTCTCGATTTTCTTCGGTTGGCTCCTCTCGCCTCTTCTGCCGATTTATAGAATGGTGGATTGCACATCGTTACCGTAAAGGCATCATCTGTTTCTATGATTCCTTCTAAAATATGTTCTTCTTTAAACTGTTGTCTTAATTCAACTTTTTCAGTAAAACCATTATCATCTATAATGTCTTGAGCATAATCTAGTGAATCTAAATCGATATCAGTAGCAACAAAATTCCAGTCATATTCTGCAATTCCCAACAAAGGATAAATACAACTTGCTCCTGTACCAATATCTAACACCGTTACGTTTTCCTCATCTGCTACCAAATCGGCTAAATGATGGATGTAATCTACTCTTCCAGGTATTGGCGGACATAAATTATCATCAGAAAAATTCCAATGCTTAATATTATAGTGAGCAGCTAATAATGCTTTATTAAACTCTTTTACTGCTATTGGGTCAGAAAAATCGATGGTTTCCTTCTCAAATTTCTCAATAACAAACTCCTCTATTTTTGGATACTTTTCTTTTAAGAGTTTAAAATTATATCCGTTTTTGTGTTTGTTTTTTCTGTGTAATCCTTTTTTATCTGCCATTAAAGTGTAATAAGGGTAAACTCTAGTTGTAACGGATGTAAATTTTCTTTTAGAACTTTAATAAAGTCGGCTCCATATTCTAAATAGAACTCTGAAAAATTACGTTGACGTTCTTCTAAACTTTGATTAGGTAACAATTCGTTTTGCAAAGCTACGATTCTTTCAACCATTTCTTTTTGGCGTCTTTTTTCTGCTCGCAACCATCTTTTTTCAAGGTTTTCTAATCCTTTTATCTGCTTTTTTTCTTGTGCATTTACTGCACCAACAAAAGAAACATCGGTTTTTTGAGCTACCTTACGTAAATCGTCAAACTGTTGTTGTAAAAACTGCTTTTGCTTGGTAAAATCTACCTTAGTATCGCCATTAGCTAACACTTTTTTTGCTAGTAAATCATCTTGTTTTAAAAACAACTCTTCTTCTGAAACGTTTAGTTTCTCTAACTTTCCTAATTGTTTTTCTGAAAGTATTTGAGCTGAGTTTCTTAATAACAAAATAGGAAACGGAACATTTACTTTATCAAAATATGCCTTTAACTCTAACCAGTAGGCTAACTCTCCTCCTCCACCTATGTAACATAGGTTCGGTAAAATTACCTCTTGGTATAGTGGGCGCATAATTACGTTTGGTGAAAAGCATTCTGGCTGACTATGTAAATGGTCTAGAATTTCATCCTTTGTCCAAGAAATATCTGTATTATTTACTTTGTAAATTCCGTTTTCAAGAACAATACGTTCGCGAATCCTATCAGTGATATAAAACAAGTTTATTTCACGCGGATTTACTTGTATTTTATATGATTTCTCTAGTTCTGTAATTGTTTTCGATACTTCTTTATAAGAGGTTTCGTGCAACAAATCGTATTCTACATACGGTGTTAGTGCTCTTTTTAATTCTCTTTCATCAGCATCTAAAATTACCAAACCATACTTTCCAAAAAGTTTATCGGCTATATATCTAGTTGCATCTGCTAATGTTTTGTGTTGCAAGTATCCTTTTTCAAATATCTCTTTTATTTGAACAGCATTTTTTGAACTTCCTAAATGTTCTGCAAACACTTCAAAAACATCTTGTAACCCTTCGGTTGTAAAACGCCCTACAGGTCCTTTTTGGTCAGAGTTCCACTGTACTTTTATCCCTTTAAAATTAAAGAAGTTAATTTCTTCAAAATCGTGATCTTCAGTTGCCATCCAATATACGGGCACAAAATTCTCATTCGGAAATTGCATTGACAAATGCTCACACATATTTATAGTTGATATAATCTTATATAAAAAGTATAACGGTCCTGTAAATAAGTTCAGCTGATGTCCTGTTGTAACAGTAAATGTATTCTCTTCTAGTAAGCTTTCTATATTTTTTTGCGTGTCGAACGACAAATCAATGTCTTTGTATTGTTTTCTCAATACTTCAACCAATCTTTTTCTTTGAGTACTTGAAATAGGATTTGCTTTCTTTTCTTCTAGTTGCTTTTCAAAGTTTCGTAAACTCGGATAACGGTTATAAAAAGGTTGAATATTTTCATCAGCCTTTAAATAATCCTCCATTGTTTTAGAAAAGAATCCTGTGTTTTTATAAGGTATATTGGTTACGTTCATTACTTGTGTGTTCTTTGAAATAAGGTGTAAACATACGGACGTTCTCCTCCGTACGGATTTACAAATGTGTGATTAAAACTATTGACTAAAACAAAATCGTTTCCTAATTTTTCTTGTAGCATTTCCGTATTGTAACGTTGTAATTGCAGTCCACAACATTTTTCTGCTCCGTCTAAAGCAAAAACAGCAATAATTACGAATCCGTCAACTTTTACAAGCTTCTTTAATAAATTAAAATAGGCGTTCTGTTCTTCGGTTTTTAGAAAGAAGTGTAGTACCGCTCTATCATTCCAAACATCAACTTCATCAAGCTCATGTAACTTGGTTGGAGTCACTAAATCATCAGCTATAAAATTAACTTTTGATGCATCTTTTCCTAATCGATTTTGTATATCGGTTAAAGCTTTTTCAGATAAATCATTTGCTATTAAACCTGAATATCCATCAGCTACTAGCTCGTCAATTAACATGGATGAACCAACGCCTACATTTAAGATTTTAGCGTCTTTAGATACTTTGGATTCTTTTAATAATTGAATAGTTTCTTTCGAATTTTCTTCGAACCAGCCTAGTTTTTCTGTTGGATTTTTTACATAGGCAGCATTCCAGTGTTTTTTATAATTAATTTCTTCCGGAATGTTACACTCACTCTCTTTTGTAGTCATAGTCCAAAAATAGGAAAATTTAATCCTTTGTCGAAAACTTACCAGACTTCTAACAGATTTTTAACTACATTCTTTTTTTAACCATCTATTTAGGTATTTTTACAGTTAGTAAATTACAATTATGCAGTTTAAACATCCTGAGATTTTATATTTCTTAGCTTTTTTACTCATTCCTATTTTGGTACACCTGTTCCAACTACAGCGATTTGTAAAAGTTCCGTTTACCAATGTAGCTTTTTTACAAAAGTTAGTATTGCAAACACGTAAAAGTTCTCGTATAAAAAAATGGCTGATTTTAGCCACTCGCTTACTGTTACTTACTGCTCTAATTTTTGCCTTTGCTCAACCTTACTTTAGTAATCATAAATTAGATGAAGAGCAGCATTTCTTTATATATTTAGATAACTCTTTAAGTACTAATGCTGTTGGAGAAAAGGGTAATTTACTGCAAATCGCTACACAAGAAATTATTGAAAATTCTACTGAGAAAACAAGTTATTCTTTACTTACAAACGATCATTTTTATGCAAATAAAACAGCTTCTGAACTAAAAGAAGAATTGTTAAAAACAACAAATACCGCAAAAAGTAGAGACCTTGCTGATGTTTTTCTAAAAATGACTAGCGAACATAAGTCTATAACTTCTCCTACCAAAAACATTGTAATTTCTGATTTTCAAAACATTAAAAAAGAAGGAATTGACAACGCCCCTAAAAATACTTCTTTTGTAAAGTTAGTGCCTGAACAAAAAAGTAATGTTTCTATTGATAGTATTTTTGTTGACGATAATGGTGGGTCTAATTTTAACGTCCATATTGTTGTTAAAAATCAAGGAAATGCCAAAAATGATATTCCTATTGCCATATACAATAATGACAAATTGTTGAATAAACAAACCTTTAGTATTGAGGAAAACAAGACTACAGAGGTTACTTTTTCTGTTGTAAAAGCGCCTGTGTTTTTAGGTAAAGTAGCTATTAATTTTAACGACACCTACGGGTTTGATAATTCATTTTATTTCACCATTAATGCTAATGAAAAAATTAATGTACTAGCTATTGGAGAATCAAACAACTTCTTACAACGAATTTATACTAAAGAGGAATTTAACTTTACTTCTTCTTCGCTACAAAATGTAAATTATAACTTAATAGATAAGCAACATCTTATTGTCTTAAATGAGTTAGAAAATATTCCTGAAACACTTATAAATAGCATAGCAAGCTATACAGCACAGGGTGGAAATATAGTTGTAATTCCAAGTAATAAAGTAACTCTTTCTTCTTATAACAACTTTTTTAATAAACTAAATACAGGAAAGTTATTTTCACTAAAAAGTGATAGCTTAAAGGTTACTTCGATTAATTATAATCATCCTCTTTTAAAAAATGTTTTTGAAAAGAAGGTAGCCAACTTTCAATATCCATTTGTAAAAACCTCATTTAATACTGAGTTTAAAAATGCTAGCAATATTGTTTCTTTTGAGAACAAACAAGGTTTTATTAAACAGATTAGTTTAACAAATGCTTCTATGTATTGGGTAGCTGCCCCTCTAAATAAAGACAATAGTAATTTTACAAACTCTCCTTTAATTGTTCCTGTTTTTTATAACATAGGAAAACAGAGTTTACAACTTTCTGAATTGTATTATACAATAAACAAACAAAATACTATTGATATTGATACGCAACTAGGTAAAGATGAAGTTTTAAGCATTGTTAATAGCAAAGGTTCTTTTATTCCTTTACAGCAAACTTTTCAAAACAAAACACGTATCACAACCAAAGACCAGCCTTTAACTGCTGGGTTTTATCAAGTACAACAACAAAATAATGTGCTTAGAAATATTGCTTTTAATTACAATAAAGATGAAAGTGTCTTAGACTTTTTAGTGCTTTCTGAAGCTAATGGTATGACCATATCTACTTCAGTTAAAAACACCTTAGAAAATATTAATAATGAAAACAAAATTCAATGGCTTTGGAAATGGTTTTTGGGCTTAGCTATTGTATCTTTGCTTTTAGAAATTTTGATTTTAAAATTCTTTAAACCATGACAACGCTGCTTAAATCGGCAACAATAATAGATGCTTCTAGTCCTTACCACCAACAAACTAAAGATATTTTAATTACTGACGGTATTATTACCAAAATTGACAACAACATTACTAGTGAAGAAAACTATACTGTTGTAGCGCTTGATAATCTTCACGTATCTCCGGGTTGGTTTGATACTAGTGTTTCTTTTGGTGAACCTGGTTATGAAGAGCGAGAAACCTTGCAACATGGTGTACAAGTAGCGGCTAAAAGTGGTTTTACACATGTAGCTATTAATCCAAATACACACCCTATAGTTGATAATAAATCGGCTATTGAGTTTTTAATTAATAAAGTAAACGGAGCTGCAACTAGCATTCATCCTATTGGAGCTTTAACACAGCAAAGTAAAGGAGTTGAAATGTCTGAAATGTTTGACATGCAACAATCGGGTGCTATTGCTTTTGGTGATTATAACAAACCTGTTAGCAATGATAATTTGTTAAAGATAGCTTTGTTGTATGCTCAAAACTTTGACGGATTAGTACTAAGCTTCCCTAAAAATAACTTAATTGCTGGTGAAGGTGTTGCTAATGAAGGTAAAAATAGTACTCTTTTAGGGTTGAAAGGAATTCCTGCACTTGCAGAAGAAATTCAAATTTCTCGCGATTTATTTTTATTAGAATATACAGGAGGAAAATTACACATTCCTACTATCTCAACAGCTAAATCTGTTCAACTTATTAAAGAGGCGAAAGAAAAAGGCTTAGATGTAACGTGTAGTGTCGCTGTACACAATTTAATATTAACAGATGACGAGCTACATGGCTTTGAAGCTAATAAAAAAGTAAATCCTCCTCTACGCACAGAAGAAGATAGAAAAGCTTTAATACAAGGGTTAAAAGAGGGTATTATTGATATGATTACATCAGATCATAATCCTATTGATATTGAACATAAAAAAGTAGAATTTTCTACCGCAAAAGACGGAACTATTGGTTTAGAAAGTGCTTTTGGTGCTTTAAATACAGTATTAGATTTAGAAACTATTATCAACTGCTTAACAAGCAATCCAAGAAAGCGTTTTAACGTTGAATTGGCTTCAATAAAAGAAGATGAAAAAGCTAGTTTATCTATTTTTAATCCTGATGGAGCCTATACTTTCTCAAAGGAAAATATTATTTCCACCTCAAAAAACAGTATCTTTCTAGAGAAAAAATTAGAAGGAAAAGTATACGGTATTTACAATAATAGTCAACTAATTCTAAACTCATAAAATCATGGAAAATTTAACAGTAAACGAAGGAAAAACCGAAGCAATCATTAGTCATTTTACAGTTATAGGACTTATTATAGCTTTTGTTTTAAACATGAACAAAAAAAACGCTTTTGCTAGCTTTTATATTAGGCAAATGCTTGGTTTAAATGTTCTTCAGCTTTTAAACGGATGGGTAGTTTATAAGTATTTAGGTAGTAATGCTGGATGGATTGTTGGGGTACTACTATTTGTACTTTGGCTAATTAGCCTTTTAGCTGTTTTAAAAGGAGAAAAAAAGCTTGTACCGGTTGTTGGTGAGCAATTTCAAAACCTATTTAAAGGAATTTAATACATGAGTTTACAATATATTGTAAGAGAACCTAAAACCTCAAATGCTAAGCCTCCTTTATTAATTTTATTACACGGATATGGTAGCAACGAACAAGATTTATTTTCATTTGCTGAAGAATTACCAGACGATTTATTAATTGTAAGTGCCAGAGCTCCTCATGATATGGGGTATGGTGGCTATGCTTGGTATGCTATAAATTTTGATTCAGTTAACGGTAAGTTTTCTGATTTAAAACAAGCAGCTGAATCGGTTGATAAGATTGCGTCTTTTATAGATGAAATTAAAGAAAAGTACAATACAAACCCTGATAAAACATTTTTATTAGGATTTAGTCAAGGAGCAATTTTAAGTTATGCTTTAAGTTTTAAATACCCTAACAAGGTAAAACACGTAGTAGCTTTAAGCGGTTATATTAATGAAGAATTGTTACCAGCAGAAATAGACAACTCAATTGCTACAGATTATTATATCTCTCACGGAACTGTAGATCAAGTTCTTCCTATAGACTGGGCGCGTAAGGCTCCTGTTTTATTGAAAGACTTTAAATTGGCTAATGTATATTCTGAATATCCTGTAGGACATGGTGTAGCTCCTCAAAACTTTTATAGCTTTAAAAGTTGGATTGAGGAAAGACTATAAACTTTAACAGTAAAATTGAGTAAAATTAAATAGTTTTGCAATTAAAAAAATAGCATGAGCAACATATTTAATCAAGATATATTATACTACTGGAGTGCTCCATTTTTCATTTCAGTAATCTTACTCGAAATGTTCTTTAGCTATCGAGCTAAAGCTAAAAACTACGATTTTAAAGATACAGCTACTAATGTTTACTTTGCCCTAGTAAATTTTAGCCTAGACTTGTTAATGAAGGTTACTTCATTTGCTATTATGGGATTTTGTTATCAATACAGAATTATTGATTGGGAAGGTAACATGTCGTGGGCATATTGGTTGTTAGCTTTTATAGGACAAGACTTTTTATACTACATACACCATTATGTAGATCATCATTCGCGATTTTTCTGGGCTGTACACGTAACACATCACAACTCTGAATTTTATAATATTTCAACTGGTTTTAGATCTCCAGTTTTGCAGCCTTTATTTAGGTACATGTTCTTTTTACCCTTGGCTTTTCTAGGTGTTATGCCATTGCACATTATGTTTGCATACGCCATGAATCAAAACTACGGAACTTTGTGCCATACTAACTTTATTAAAAGTAAATTAGGATGGTGGGGTTATATTTTTGTTACTCCATCTCACCATAGAGTTCACCATGCTTCTAATACTAAGTATTTAGATAAAAATATGGGAATGGTATTGATAATTTGGGATCGTATTTTTGGAACTTTTCAGGCTGAAGAAGATGAAACTGAATACGAAAAATTACGTTATGGTTTAACGAAACCTTTAGAAGATAAAGGACCGGTTAACATCATTTTTCATGAGTGGAAAGAAATTTTTAAAGACTTTTTTAACCGAAAAAAGGATTTACCATTAACAACACGTTTAAAATATGTGTTTATGCCTCCTGGATGGAGTCATGATGGTAGTACTAAAACAAGTAAAGAGTTACAAGAAGAACTTGCTTCCACTACAGAAGTGATAACAACTCCTAAAGAATTAAGAGTAAGTCCGCAAAAAATAAAAGTCGAGTAAATACTCGACTTTTTTCTTTTATTAGCTAGATATACTATTACTTTAATATCTGATTTGCGTGTTCTTTTGTTTTTACTTTCGTAATTACATCTTCAATTACTCCATTCTCATCAATCACAAAAGTGGTACGGTGAATTCCATCATACTCTCTTCCCATAAACTTTTTAGGTCCCCAAACACCAAAAGCATTAATTACATCTTTACTTTCATCTGCTAACAAAGGAAAAGGTAATTCATTTTTATTAATAAAGTTTTGTTGACGTTTTGCTGAATCTGCACTCACTCCTAAAACATCATATCCTTTTGCTAAAAAAGTTTTGTAATTATCTCGTAAATCACAAGCTTCTGCTGTACAACCAGGTGTACTTGCTTTTGGATAAAAGAATAATACTAGTTTTTTTCCTGCATAATCAGAAAGTTTTACTGCATTTCCTTTTTCGTCTACCGATTCAAAATTTGGTGCCTTATCTCCTATTTTTAGTGTTGTCATATTATTTTGCTTCAAAGTTATAAAGTCAAAGTTACAAAGTTGATTTTGATTATCCATAAAACATACGAAGCTTCTTTGTACCTTTGATTTTTTCAAATTTTATAAAGCAATGACGAAAGCAGAAAAAGTTCAATTTGTTATAGATACTTTAGAAGAGTTATATCCTGAAACTCCAATTCCTTTAGACCATAAAGATCCTTACACATTATTAATTGCTGTATTAATGTCTGCTCAAAGCACAGATGCGCGTGTAAACACTATTACACCTTTATTATTTGAAAAAGCTGATAATCCGTACGATATGGTAAAGCTTACTGTTGATGAAATTAGAGAGATTATCAAACCTGTTGGTTTATCACCAATGAAATCGAAAGGAATTCACGGTTTATCTAAAATCTTAATTGAAAAGCATAATGGTGAAGTTCCTATTGATATGGAAGCATTAGAAGAATTACCTGCAGTGGGTCATAAAACTGCTAGTGTGGTAATGTCGCAAGCTTTTAACATTCCTGCTTTCCCTGTAGATACGCATATTCATAGATTGATGTTTCGTTGGAATTTATCTAATGGTAAAAGTGTTGCTCAAACAGAAAAAGATGCAAAACGTCTATTTCCAAAAGAATTATGGAATAAACTTCACTTACAAATTATTTATTACGGAAGAGAATACTCTCCTGCTCGTGGTTGGAAGTTAGAAAATGATATTATTACAAAAACGGTTGGAAGAAAATCGGTAATAGAAGATTATAATAAAAAGAAAGCATAAAAAAAGCCCCAACCTTGTTGAAGCTTTTTCCACTCTTAATTCAAATTCAATTCAATGAGATAGTTTGATTTTGTTTTAACTACTGTTAGCGATTTAGAAAAATTAATCAAATATTGAACTGTTTCTTGTTTTGGTTCCATTTTAAAGTCAGGAGACTTCTTTGTGTAAATTTGCATCATATATAATTCCCTTATTATTACTTATAATCAATGATTTAACGATGCATTTTTCCAAATATTGTTTAACTGACTAAAATAATTTTATTTTTTTCTATTATTTTTCTCAAATTAATTAAAGCATAGCGCATTCTACCCAATGCTGTGTTAATACTAACACCTGTATTTTCAGATATTTCATTAAAACTCATATCATTATAAATACGCATTTTTAGAACTTCTTTTTGTTCATCTGGTAGCTCTTCAACTAACTCTTTAACATCATTTAAAATTTGTTCTTTTATTATTTTTCCTTCTGCATTTAAGGCTCCATCACTCAATACTGAAAAAATATCAAATTCTTCTGTATTATTAAATGTAGGCATACGATTGTTCTTTCTAAAAAAGTCAATAATTAAATTATGAGCAATACGCATAACCCAAGGCAAAAATTTACCTTCTTCGTTATAATTTCCTTTTTTTAGCGTTCTTATTACCTTTATAAAGGTGTCTTGAAAAATATCTTCTGTAGTATCTCTATTTTGTACTTTACTATAAATAAAGCTATAAAGACGTTGTTGGTGCCGTTTAATCAATAATTCTATGGCGTATTCATTACCATTAATGTAGTTTTTTACTAAAACACTGTCATCTACTATGTTTTGCATAATAATTACTTTTTTAAAAGAGCAACTTACTAGTTCTCTTTTGGTTAGGGGATATTAAGTTATAAAAGTAATTATCTTGCTATAGGCTATTATTTATTGATTAATAACGAGTTACAAATATTAGATTTTTTATTAATAAATACAAAAAAAACTATAAAAAAAGAGAAAAATACTATAGTTTGTTTATTAAAACCACTTGAAATTGGTATTTTTATCGCTTATTTTTTTGAGTATATGAAGACTGATATTTCAACTGTTAATCCAAAGGAAAATATTATAATTAAAGGGGCTAAACTGCACAATTTAAAAAACATTGATGTGGTTATTCCTCGTAATAAATTAGTAGTTATTACTGGACTTTCAGGTTCAGGAAAGTCTTCTTTAGCTTTTGATACTCTTTACGCTGAAGGACAACGCCGTTATGTAGAAAGTTTAAGTTCGTATGCACGTCAGTTTTTAGGAAAACTGCACAAACCTAAGGTAGATTATATCAAGGGAATTGCACCTGCCATTGCTATTGAACAAAAAGTAAACTCTACCAATCCTCGTTCAACTGTAGGTACTTCTACTGAAATTTACGATTATATCAAGTTACTCTTTGCTCGTATTGGTAAAACCTTCTCTCCTATTTCTGGGAATGAAGTAAAAAAACATACCGTTTCTGATGTTATCAATCATGTTAAAACATTTGAAGAACGTACAAAGTTGTTATTGCTCGCTCCTATACATATTAATAAAGACAGAGATATAAAAACTGTTTTACAAGTACTAACACAGCAAGGATATGCTCGTTTAAAATATCAAGACACCGTATACAGAATTGATGAATTTCCTATAAAAGATTTTAAAGGAAATGAATTACAGCTAGTCGTAGATAGAATTGTTGTAAAAGACGAAGAAGATTTTTACAACCGTTTGGGAGATGCCGTACAAACAGCTTTTTTTGAAGGAAAAGGAATCTGTTATATTGAAAATTTATCAGATGGAAATACTACTGAATTTAGTAACAAATTTGAGCTAGACGGAATTTCATTCTTAGAACCAAACACTCATTTATTCAGCTTTAACAATCCTTACGGAGCTTGCCCTACTTGTGAAGGATATGGAAACGTGATTGGTATTGATGAAGATTTAGTAATTCCAAACACAGGCTTATCTATCTATGAAAATGCTATTTTCCCTTTTAAAACAGATAGCTACAAGAAATATAAAAACGATTTAATTCTAAATGCTGAAGAATTCGGAATTTCTATACATAAACCATGGTTCGAACTTACTGATGAACAAAAAGACTTGGTTTGGAATGGAACTAAAAAATTCAAAGGAATTAATCATCTATTCAAAAAACTAGAAGAAAAAAGTTACAAAATTCAAAACCGTGTAATGCTGTCTCGCTATCGCGGAAAAACAAAATGTACCGAATGTAACGGAAAACGTTTACGTAAAGAAGCTAACTACGTTCAGGTATATGGTAAAACTATTGATGAATTAGTAACCTTACCTCTAGATGAGTTGGCAGTATTTTTTAATAATATTCAATTAAATAAATACGAAGAAAAAATTGGTAAACGTTTACTTACCGAAATAAATAATCGCTTACAGTTTTTAACAGATGTTGGCTTAAGCTATCTAACTTTAAATAGAACATCTAACACGCTATCAGGTGGTGAAAGTCAACGAATTAATTTAGCCACTTCATTAGGTAGTTCGTTAGTAGGTTCTATGTATATTTTAGATGAGCCTAGTATTGGTTTACACCCAAAAGATACAGAAAGATTAATTGGAGTCTTAAAAAACCTACGCGATTTAGGTAATACCGTAATTGTAGTTGAACATGATGAAGACATCATGAAAGAGGCTGATTACATTATTGATATTGGTCCTGAAGCAGGAACCTATGGTGGAAATGTGGTTGCAGAAGGAACTTTTGAAGATATCCTACAATCTGAATCGCTAACAGCTAAATATCTATCAGAAGAATTAAAAATTGAAACCCCTACTAGTAGAAGAACATCAAAAAATTCTATTGATATTATTGGTGCTCGTGAAAATAACCTGAAGAACATTGATGTTTCTTTCCCTCTTAATAATTTAACAGTTATTACTGGAGTTTCAGGTAGTGGTAAAAGTACCTTGGTTAAAAAAATCTTGTATCCTGCGATGCAAAAAAAGCTAGTTGGATATGGCGAAAAACTAGGACAACATACAGATGTTACAGGAAGCTTTGACTTGTTAAAACATGTAGAGTTTATCGATCAAAATCCTATTGGTCGTTCTTCACGTTCTAACCCTGTAACGTATATAAAAGCGTATGATGATATTCGTAAATTACTTTCAACTCAAAAACTATCTAAAATTAGAAACTACCAACCAAAACATTTTTCTTTTAATGTAGATGGTGGTCGTTGTGAGGTTTGTAAAGGTGAAGGAGAAGTTACTATAGAAATGCAATTTATGGCAGATGTGCATTTAGAATGTGAAACCTGCGGAGGTAAACGCTTTAAAAAAGAAGTACTGGAAGTAACTTTTGAAGGAAAATCAATCGATGATATTTTGAATATGACCATTGATGATGCCGTTGCTTTTTTTACAGAACATGAACAAACCAAAATAGCTCGAAAATTAAAACCTTTACAAGATGTTGGATTAGGTTATGTACAGTTAGGACAATCGTCTTCTACCCTTTCTGGTGGTGAGGCACAACGTATAAAACTGGCTTCTTTTTTAGTAAAAGGAAACACTAAAGATAAAGCTTTGTTCATTTTTGATGAACCTACTACTGGATTACATTTTCACGATATTAAAAAGTTATTAGCTTCTTTTAATGCTTTAATTGAAAGAGGACACTCAATCATTGTTATTGAACACAATATTGAATTGATTAAGTGTGCTGATTATATTATTGACCTTGGTTTAGAAGGTGGGAAAAAAGGTGGGAACTTAATCTTTGCAGGCACTCCAGAAGAATTAGCAAAAAACAAAAAATCATATACCTCTAAGTATTTAAAAGAGAAATTAAACTACTAAGAAACTTCTCTTTTTCCTATGAATAACTCCTTGTTTGCAAAAAACAAGGAGTTATTTTTTTTAATCTATAACGAATTCTAATTTATCTACTACGAATTCTAATTTACTCCTAATTTACCTATACATCTGTGGTAATTTTGATCATATAAAAACAGCAATTATGTGGTTAAACAACAATTATTCATCAGTATTAAAAATGTATTTGGAAAAATACACAAGTTTAAAATTACAAATAAACACAAGCGGATTAATCGCTTCTGTTGAAAAACAAGAAAACGGTCAGTGGATTAATGACCGAAACCTTCCTAACATTTTAAATAAACTATCATCTAATATGAATTTAGGAAAGGATGTAACCATCATTTTACAACAATAACAGTAACTATAATAACCTTAAAACAAAAAACTATGAAACAAAACATTTTAAAAGTAGGTACAGTAATGGGATTACTACTACTAATCGGAGTATTTTCAAATTGTGATAACACAAAGAGTGACAACAAAAATCAAGAACTGGGAAATGTTGCTACCACAGAAGAAACTATTGAAAAACCAGCTGTGGAATACAGAAAACCTGTAGTGTTTATTACAGGAAACGACAAAGGAAACAGTCATTTTTACGATAGTGCTAGGGTATATTTCAAAGAAAAAAACTACGAAATAATCAATGGTAAATATTCAGTAGAAGAAATTATTTCTTGGATGAACAACAATGCTACTGAAAACCCTTATGGAGAAGTTCATATTGTAAACAACAATAATCCGTTCAAAGCAATGAACTTAGAAACAGTAATTAAAGGAGATAAAGTAACTGCTGAAACTTTACAAAAAACAATTACTAAAGGCTCATTACCTTCAGTAAAAAGTGAAGCAATCACAGATGATACTAAAATTATTTTTCATACAAATCAATTGGCTGAAAACACTGATTTAGTAAACACTTTAAAAAGTGCCTTTATAACCGAAAACAAAATTCCACAAGTAGTTGCTTCACCATATTACAATGTTTTTGGAGGTGAGTTTTCTAATCATTATTTAGCACAACCATACTATGTGTTTTATCCAACAGCAAACTCGCCTGGTAAAGTAGATTTATCAAAAGAAATTGCTAAAAAATATCCAGAAGAAAAAGAAATTTCTTGGTACGATGCATTAAATAATGAAAAAGAACGTTACGTGGGAGAACCGTATACAATTCAGTATACTATTCCTGTAAATCTAGAATTGGATTACCATAACTCTGATAATGAAATTCCTCACTTTGTAATGCAAGAAGAAATTATGGATTTTATTGCTAGCGAAGAAGCTTTAATGAAAGAGGTTGAAAAAACAAATATTCCTGTGGAGAAATTTAGATGGACCTACACTGTAAAAAACAGTCAGTTAATTATAAAAGGTAAAGCTTCTGCTCTATGTGTTTTAAAACCTTTAACTAAACCTTACGGAGAGTTAGAACACGTAAAACCAGATACCAATAATAAACGCTTATACGCTATGAAATAACTAATAATTGTTGAACAAACGTCATTACGAACTTAGGAGAACCTCTTAATAAAAATAACTACTTCAACCGCCTCCTCTTCTTAATGACGTTTAATTTAAGTATTTTTGTTATGATGAAAATGCAACACTATATTACAAAAACAGCTATGAGAAACAGTTTTGTATTGAGTATTAAAAAATACTCAATACAAAACTTTGTTTTTTTATTACTCTGCTGTTTTTTTTATGGATTCATAAATGTTTCTGCTCAAAATCAACCTTTAAAAACTTATACTAAAAATAACGGATTACCTAGTCTACATATAAATAATGGTTCTCAAGACGAAACTGGCTATATATGGCTCGCTTCTAATAACGGATTAATTCGGTTCAACGGAAATAAGTTTACGACTTTTACTACTAAAAATGGGCTTCTATCAAACAACATTAATACCATTGCTACAAAAGGAAATACTGTTTTTATTGGTACTGATAAAGGTTTAAGTATAAAAAGCCATCGTGGATTTACTAATTTTGAACGTAACAATGTTAACTGCATTTTAACCGCTAAAAACCATACTTTTTTAGGTACTAACAAAGGAATTTTTAGAGTTCGTGAAGATTACCTCTCTCCTCTTCGTACCAACTTTCAAATTGACCTAAATCAGATAAACGATATGTTATTTGATGGAAAGTTTTACTGGATAGCCACAAATAAATCTTTATGGAAACTAGACAAGCTTATCAATCCTGAAATTTTAAAAAGAATTGATGTAAACAACTACACTTCTATTTTAATTAATGGAAAAACAATCATTGCAACCACCTATAATAATGGTATTAAATTCATTAAGGGTAACGAAATAGAAACACAGACCATCTCCGCACAAAATGTAACCGAGATAAAAAAAATTAATAATCAATTTTGGATTGTTTCAGAAAGTGAAGGTATTGAAGTACTCGATGCTAATTTTAATTTTGTTAAAAACATTAATAAATACAATACCTTAACAACTAATAAAATTACCAGTGTTTTTCAAGACGATAAAAATAACACATGGATTTCTACAAAAGATAAAGGGATTTACTTTATTAAGAGTGATAAAATCATACAAAAAAAGCCAACCATTTCTTTTGAAAGTATTGAAGTTGTCTTTACTCCATTAGATAGTATCAACATAAATAACTACAACAAAACTTTACAATTACCTGCTGATAAAAACCATATTTCTTTTTATTATAAGACGATTGACATTAATAATTCAAATAATTTAGAATATCGCTACACTCTTAATGGCAAAAAAAGCCCTTGGAGTACTAAAAACGCTATTGATTTGGCTTATTTATCGCCAGGTAACTATACCTTTTCAGCTCAATCAAGAGTAGGAAAAACAGAAAGCACCCCTATTGAGTTTAATTTTTTTATCGATACGCCTATCTATAAGAAAAGTTGGTTCATTTGGTCTGTTGTTGGATTGGTCTGTTTAATTTTAGCACTTATTATTTGGTCTTATATTCGAAAAATTCAGACCAAAAACAAAGCAAAAGTTGCAAAACTAGAGTTAGAGAACCATTTGATTTCTTTAGAACAAAAAGCTTTGCAGCTACAAATGAATCCGCATTTTATTTTTAATGTTTTAAATGGAATTAAAGCTTTAGGAAACTCAGGGAAGTCTGCTGAATTAAATGCTACCATTAGTAAGTTTGCTACACTTTTACGTGGTGTTTTGCATAATTCTAGACAAGAAGAAATTAGTTTAGCTGAAGAAATTACTACGCTTAAAAACTATATTGAATTAGAGCAACAGATAAACTCAAATACTTTTGAATATTCTATAACTACAAATCTTACTATAGATTCTGAAGAAATTTTAATTCCACCAATGCTTATACAGCCTTTTGTTGAAAACAGTATAAAACATGGAATTTCTTCTGTTGAAAATGGAAAAATTATGATTAATTTTTCTGTGAAGAACAACCTTTTACATTGTGAAGTAGTAGACAATGGCATAGGAATTCATCAATCAAAAGAACTCAAAAAAACAAGCTCACATAAATCAGTAGCGTTAAAAGTTACACAAGAGCGAATTCAAAATTTATCAAACAAAAGTACTTTTTCTATTAGTGAAATACGCGAAGAAGGCAAAGTAATAGGAACTAAAGTACTATTTAAAATTCCTTTAAAAACTGATTTTTAAAACATGAAAAAACTTTCTGCAATTTTAGTAGATGATATGCCTACAGCATTGGAAATGCTACAAAACGATCTTACTCAATTTCATCCTGAAATTGAAATCATTGGCACTGCTAAAAGTGTGGTTGAAGCATCAAAAGCTTTACGAAAACAACAACCAGATATTTTATTTTTAGATATTATGTTAGGAGATGGTACAGGTTTCGATGTTTTAGAAATTCACCCAAATCTATCTTCAAAAATTATTTTTATTACAGCAAGCGACGAGTATGCTATTAAAGCTTTTAAATTTGCTGCTATTGATTATGTGCTAAAACCATATTCTAATGAAGATTTAGCAAACGCTATTAATAAGGCTAAAGATCAAATTAAACCCGATAAAGAGCAATTAACAGTACTACAACAATCTATTACAAAACCAAATCAACGTCCCAAAAAGATATCATTAAACACTTCTGACAAGATAATGGTGGTAAATTTAGATGATATTGTTCGCTGTCAGTCTGATAATAATTACACAGAGTTTTTTATGAATGACGGTCAAAAAATATTGGTTGGAAAAACTTTAAAACACTTTGCTGACATGCTAAAGGAATATGATTTCTTACGAGTACACCAAAGTCATCTTATTAATATTCAATTCATTAAAGAATTTATAAAATCTGATGGAGGATATTTAGTTTTAAAAAACAAAACAACTGTTCCTGTTTCAGTTCGTAAAAAAAATGAAGTTATTAGCGTTTTAGAAAAAATGTAACCACAGTTTTTTCCCTATTTCCTCTGGTTTTTTAACACTTTTGTTAAAGTTTTATTAATATTTTATTTATCTTAGTGTTTATAAACTAAAAAATTATGGTTGCATTTAAACCGGAAAAAGGTAGGTTGTTAATTGCTGAACCAGCAATTTTAAATGATAGCTCTTTTAAAAGAACCATCGTTTTACTTACTGAGCATAATGAAAAAAGTTCGGTAGGTTTTATTTTAAACAGACCTTTAAACCATGTACTCAGCGATTTAGTTCCTGAGATAGACTGTGATTTTACAGTATATCAGGGCGGACCCGTAGAACAGGATAATTTATACTTTATCCATAAAGTTCCACATTTACTTCCTAACAGTATTGAAGTTGCAAACGGTATTTACTGGGGTGGAAATTTTGATCTTTTAAAAGAGTTATTAAACAAAAAGCAGTTAAAAGCTAGCGACATTCGTTTCTTTTTAGGCTATTCTGGCTGGGGGACAAACCAACTAGAAGAAGAACTGTTAATGAGCTCTTGGTTTGTAGCAGAGAATGACTACGAAAATATTTTAACCACCAATGACCAAAGCTTTTGGAAAAACAAGTTATTGGAACGAGGTGGTAAGTATAAAATTTGGGCTAACGCTCCTAGCGATATCCAAATGAATTAGTTCTAGCTAGTAACTATTGCTAATTTTAGACTACTTTTTATTTTATTAGTTATATCTGTTGAAAATTCTTTTTTACGATAATTAGTAACTGGTTGAATTCCTATAATAGCATTCGTTATAAAAACTTCGTCTGCTTTTTGGATTTCAAAAGGGGAAATAGTTGTTTCTTCTACTGTATACTCTGGGTGTTTTTCTATAATTTCAATTACCTTTTTTCTGATAATTCCCTTAATACATCCTTCTGTTAAAGCTGGGGTTTTTATTGTATTTCCTTTTACTATAAAAATATTCCCATTAATAGCCTCAACAACTCCTTTGCGTTCATTTAATAAAATGCAGTTATCTAAATCGTTTTCTTCAGCAAAAACAGCTGCTAAAGTATTCAGCATTCTGTTGGTTGTTTTTATTGTTGAAAGCAAACCTGAATAATTATAAAAATCTTTAAAAACATCCATTCTATAGACCTCTTTTTCTATACTTTCTAATGGAGTTCCTTCAATAATATAATCTATTTCATTTGTAACAGGTGCATACAAACCTCCGTCTTTTCTAAAAACAGTTAATCGTACTCTATAAGTAGAAGATTCAGGTAATTCTTTGGTTATTTTAAGAATTTCATCTTGCAAAAATTCAAGAGTAAACTTCATTGGTATTTTCATACGGAGCATTCGCATTGATGCCATTAACCTAAAATAATGGTCTTCTACAAAAACAACTTTACCATTTAATACTTTAATTGTTTCAAAAATAGCATCGCCATACTTAAAAGCTCTATTCTTTGTTGAAATTTGTACTTCGCTATCAGAAATTAAAGTTCCATTAAAGTTTACCATTTCTTAAAAATTTTAATTGCAAACTTACAATTTAGGTGAATATTAGCCACAAAAAAACTCGACAAAATTGCCGAGTTTATCTTTTAGTTCTTTTCTCCTTGTGTGTTAAGCTCCTATTGTATGCTTTAATTCTTCTATTTGATTTTGCCAAAGCATTTTTGCTTCTTCTGCATCATCTTCATCATCAGCAAAATCTGTAACAATTACAGCAACGTCTTTGGTTAATGGGTCTACTTGTATTCTGAATTCAAAATAACTATCATCACCTTCACTTTCAGTCCATTTAAACTTAATACGCTCATCTGCTTTTTTAGTAATTATCTTAGCCTCTTCTTCAGAGTCATCCCACATAAAAGTAATAAGCTTTCCTCGTGAATTTACTCTATCAGCAAACCATTCTTCTAAACCTGCTGGCGTTGCAAAATATTGATATAACATGCTTGGAGATGCATGAATAGGAAACTCTAACTCAAATTTAACTTTGCTCATTTATTTTTTTGTTTAAGCGCCAATATAGATAATTATTTTTTAAAAAAAAATTTAAATGTTTGTTGCCTAAAACCAAAAAGTAATTATATTTGCACCCGCAATCAGGCGAGGTAGCTCAGTTGGTTAGAGCGCAGGATTCATAACCCTGAGGTCGGCAGTTCAAATCTGCTCCTCGCTACAAAACCCAAATCATTCGATTTGGGTTTTTATTTTTACTTCATTTTCAAACTTTTATAAATTGCTTCTTTTATTTTTTCTTCTGTAATCCAACCATTATAACTTTTATATTTCTCCGTTATTGAAGAATTACTTTTTACCTCATCCAAACTCGCTCCTTTTTTTATTTCTGAAGCAATAGCTCTTTTTAAGTCTTTCAACATACTTAAATATGCTCTCAATTCTTTTTCTGATGATACATTTCCATGTCCTGGGATTATTTTAGTATCATCATCTGCTATCATTATCATTTTTTCAATACCTCCTATATATCCATCTATTGTACCTCCTGAGTCTATATCTATGTATGGAAACTTTCCTTGAAAATAAGCATCTCCTACATGCAATACATTACTATTTCCAAAATACACTAATGCATCTCCATCAGTATGTGCATTATGAACATGGGTAATCAAAATTGGTTCTTCATTAATATAAAACTGTATATCTTCTGAAAAAGTAATCACTGGTAATGCTTCTTTTGGTGATGCTAACCTTTTCTTACCTCTAACTACTTGATCAATACTCATCCGTTTACGTACATTTTCATGAGATACAATCACTGCTCCTTCTTTTTGAAAGTTAGCATTTCCACCTATATGGTCACCATGCCAGTGTGTATTAATTAAATAAGTTATTGGGTTATCCGTAATTGTTTTAATAGCTGCTAATATTTTTTTGCTTAAAGGAGCAAATTGATCATCAATCATAAATACACCTTTTTCTCCCACAAAAATTCCAATATTTCCTCCTTGCCCTTTCAAAACATATATATTCTCTGTTAATTTTTCAGGAATAATTTTTACTTCTTTTTGTTGTGAAAAAATATTAAATGATAGTAACGAACATAAAGTTAACTGTAATAATGTTTTCATACTAAAGTGTTTTAATTTTTGAGTAATGGTCGCTAAACAAACCTCTAGTTTACAATATAATACATTTTAAAATGAGGACCTACTTTTTGTACTTCGAACTCCTCACCTATTGTTACGAAATTTAAACTTTCATAAAACTCAACTGCTTCTTTTCTTGCATTACACCATAAAACATTAATATCTTTAGCTTTTAAAGCTCTTTTTGCTTCTTCTATTAATAATCTTCCTGCTCCCATCCCTCTAACTTCAGGTAACGTTGCCATTCCTCTTAATTGATATTGCTCTCCTTTAACAACATCAATTCTATTTCGCATAAAAGATGCTATACCTACCAATTTATTGTTGTAAAAAGCTCCTAAGTGAAAAGTGTTTTCAAATTCATCTTCCTTAAACTTATAAGGCAAATCAATATTATTACGTAAAACAGCTAATCGAATTTTATAGGTTTCTTGAGCTGATATATTTTTTATTTTTATCATCTTAAATTTCTTTAATCCAAAAATACAGAATGAATATAAGTTTTAACCTAATTAATAAAGAAGATATTCTTACAATCCTTCCTCTTTTACGTAAAGCCAATACTACCACACCTCAGGATATTTTAGAAACTAGAGTTTTAGAAATGGCTCAATACCCAAACTATGAATGTATAGGTGTTTTTGATGATAATAAACTTGTAGGTATTTGTGGGCTTTGGTACAGTATGAGACACTATATTGGTAAAAGTGTAGAACCTGATCATGTTATTATTGATGAAACATACAGAGGTAACAATATAGGTAAACAACTTTTTAAATGGGTGTACGACTATACGAAGACTAAAGGTTGTGAAGCTGTTGAATTAAACACCTATACTGCCAATAGAAAATCTCATAAGTTTTACTACAATGAAGGTTTTGAAATCTATGGTTTTCATTTTCTTAAAATTATAAGGAATGAAAAATCTTTCTTCTAAGAGACTTAAAGAAAGTTTAAAATAAATAATATAAAACCTTACTTATGTTACGGTTTTTTTTCTAGTATTATATTTTAAATACCCTAATTTTGAGAAACTTAAAACTTTTATTATGGTAAAGAACATCTCAAACTTAGGAACTAGTTTAAACAAAAAGGAACAACGATCTATTAACGGTGGTAAAGCACAATGTTTATTACCTGACAATACCTGTTCTCGAATTTGGTTTGGTTGTGCTGAGCCACAATGCCAACCTCAACCATTTTAAAACACTAAGCGGGTTTTTCCCGCTTTTTTATCTTCATTAATACTTTAACCTTAAAATCTGTACTTTTTATTAGAATGATAAAAATTACAATTCAAAAGTTTTTATGGTTTAACCTTACTTTTTTTACGTTTTTTTTACTCTTTTATTTATTAAATTCTAAGTACCTTTGCAGTACTTAAGAGACGTCTTAAGTTCTTTTTCATAGCAATTTTCCCACTCAATATTTTTGAGTGGGTTCTTTTTTTAATTACGAATAGGTTTTGTATCTTTAATATCTAAACTTTTTTAACGGGGTGATAAATTAAGAATGATAATTAATTAGTTTAACATCCCCTTAATAATGCCCACGCTAGTGGGTATTATTATTTCTGCAGTTTTTTATACGTTAATTTTAGTTAAGTAAGGTTTACCCTTATTTATTTTACGGTTTTTCTTTCATTGAGTTATTTTTCACTTTTTATTTTTGAGAAACTTTAAATTTTAAATTATGTTAAAGAATATTTTAAGCTTAGGCACAACCTTAAATAAATCTGAGCAAAAAATAATTTTAGGTGGTAGTCCATATCTAGATGTTGACCCAGGTGACCCACCTATTGAACCATGTATAGAATCTTTATGCTATACAGATACGGAAAACATGTGCAACCATGTATGTTGTAAACATATTAAACTTATTTGTTAATTTTAATTAAGTAAGGTTTATCCTTATTCATTTTACGGTTTTTCTTTCATTGAGTTATTTTTCACTTTTTAGATTTGAGAAATTAAAAAACTCAAATTATGTTAAAAAACATTTCAAATTTAGGATCAGTTCTAAACAAATCAAAACAAAAATCTATTAATGGAGGGAATGGTCGCCCCTTACCTTGTAGTAGCGCACCAAATAGAATTAATGGATTTTGCTACCTCTGTGGTGAACTTATGGATAATGATGACTGTTAATATTAATTTATTCTACAGTTTAAAACAGAGTAGTTAACCGGATACTCTGTTTATTACTCTAACTCATAAGAGTATTTTAAAATACTGTATTGTAATATCTTCATAAATTCCTTGCTTTTATTTTTAGTTATTTGAAACAGTTTTTAGTTATTCATTTTTGTTTTGAAAAACGATTCACTTAAAATTTAAGCATAAAAAAAGGCTATCTTTTCAGATAGCCTCTTTTGTATAGTTAGGTTTAGGTTATAAAATAACCACAACTTTAATCTACAATTTCTACATTAAAAGCGTTTAAGCCTTTTCTACCTTGTTCGGTATCGTAACGTACTTTGTCATTCTCTCTAACATCGTCAATCAATCCTGAATTATGTACAAAAATATCTTCTCCTGATTCTGATGATGTAATAAACCCAAATCCTTTTGAGTTATTAAAAAATTTTACTGTGCCTTCTTGCATCTTACTTAAATTTTAAATTATTATATATGTTTTGTAAAAGAAGAACCTTTATATAGGCTTTTATAATGTTATTACACAGTTATAAAAAGCTTTTATGCTTATAAACACTTAAAAAAAATAAAGGAATAATGAAATAAAAAAGGCAAGAAGAGAATAAACTCAAAAAAACTAATTACTATATACTACCTTGAAATAATTAAGGTGTTCTACTTGAACATGGCAAAGATAGTCTTTTTTAATTGATTATTTGGAAATTAGCTTCTTTTTAATTTCTAAAACTATAATTCATGACTCTCTACAACAAGAATAGAACTAGTTTCACTACGTTTTTACAGTAAAAATTAAACTTAACACTCATATTTATAAAACACTCTTACTTTTTCTAAAATCTTTTTAAAACCTATAGTATTCACTTTCTGAAAGTTATACACAAACAGTAAATTTTTCTCTAATTTTTTTCAAAAAAGTCTTTGCAGATATTAGAAACAGTCTTATATTTGCAACCGCTTTACTGCGGGAGTAGCTCAGTTGGTAGAGCGTCAGCCTTCCAAGCTGAATGTCGCCAGTTCGAACCTGGTCTCCCGCTCTAATTAAAACATAGCAAGTAATTGCGAAAACTTTACCAATGCGAGAGTAGCTCAGTTGGTAGAGCGTCAGCCTTCCAAGCTGAATGTCGCCAGTTCGAACCTGGTCTCTCGCTCAAAAAACCGAAACATTAGTTTCGGTTTTTTTTATTTATTGAATTTTAGTTTATCTCCAAAGAAAAATAACCCAGCAATAATTAATGCCATAATAACAATCATTATCGTATGATTTGTTATAACACTTGGTCTCAACACTAATGTTATCAAATATCCTCCAATAGCACCACCTAAATGTGCTGAATGACCAATATTCCCTACCTGATTTTTCATTCCATAAATAGAATACAACAAATAACCAATACCAAACACATAGCCCGGAATTGGAATTGGTATCGGCAACATAATTAACTCCATACCTGGATACAACATTATAGAAGAAAATATTACACCAGACACTGCTCCCGATGCTCCAACCGCACTATAATAAGGTACTCTTTTGTGTTGATACAACGAATACATACTTCCAGCTATCAAACTCACAAAATAAATTAATACGAAGTTTAATGTTCCAAAGCTTAAGTCAACCACTTTTCCAAATAAATACAAAGCATACATATTAAATCCTAGATGTAACCAATCAACATGTAAAAAACCAGAAGTTAACATTCTTACTTTCTCTCCTCCTAATATTTTTTGAACCTGAAATTTATAGCGATCAAAAAAAGCAGCATCACTAAACCCTTTAAGAGATACTAATACATTAGCTACAATTAGTATAATAATAATTTGACTCATAATTTTGTATATACCCACAAACATAAACAAAAGTTAATAAAGTAAATCATTCATTAATTAATACGATATTTGCCTAAAATTAAAACTCAATGAAACTACTCATATTTATAATTGTCTATCCGCTAATATGGATATTATCAATTTTACCCATGAGATTATTGTATATAATTTCTGATTTTTTTCGTCTTGTTATTTTCAACTTAGTAGGATATCGTAAAAAAGTAGTGATTCAAAACCTAAAAACAGCTTTTCCAGAAAAAGACGATAAAGAAATAAAAAACATAACAAAAAAATTCTACAAACATTTCTTTGACTTAATCTTTGAAAGCGTTAAATCTTTCACAATTAGTGAAAAAGAAATACTCAGGCGTTACAAGTACAAAAACCCTGAAATTATAAACAAACTTGCTAAAGAAGGAAAAAGCATCGCTTTAGTTGGAGCTCATCAAGCAAATTGGGAATGGTCTTTTAGCTTACCCCTAGTACTAGATATTCAAGTTTTTGGAGCTTATACTAAACTTGCTAACAAATATTTTGAAAAAGCCGTAAAAAACTCTAGATCCAAATTTGGTATTACTGGATTTAAAACTTCAGAAACAGTAAAAGGTATTCACAAAAATTACCAAAACAACATACAAGGCCTTTACATATTATTGAGCGACCAATCTCCTCAAGTACATAAAACTCATTACTGGACTGATTTTTTAAGCGTTAGAGTTCCTATACACACGGGTGCAGAAATGCTTTCAAAAAAATACAACCTTACCGTTATTAACTATTGTGCTAAAAAAATTAAAAGAGGTTACTATGAAACAGAATTTGAAATCATAACCGAGTCTCCTAAAAATTTTGAAAACTATCAGATTACCGATAAATACTTAGAAATAACCGAAAGAAACATAAAAGAACAACCAGAGTGTTATTTATGGACACATAAACGTTTTAAGCACAAAGACAAATATGAACAATGGCTAGAAAACAGAAAAGCTTCTCAAAAATAACTGAGAAGCTTTTTTATTCTTTATTTACACAAATTTATTTCACAAAAAAAGCCTTTCTATAAAGAAAGGCTTTTGCTTTTCGGGTGAAAGACCGGGTTCGAACCGGCGACCTCCGGAACCACAATCCGGCGCTCTAACCAGCTGAGCTACAATCACCATGTAACTTGCGGGTGCAAATATACAAGCTTTTAGTATTTTGGCAAAACTTTTTTTTAAATTAATTTACTTAAATTTTCTACTGCCACGTAACGTCCTGATGTAAAGCCTTCTGCAAAATCAACTCCTATTAATCTTCCTAAGTCTTTAGCTCTATACTCTATACTATCAGTAAAATTTTTGCTGGTTATAGGCGTTTCTGGTTCATTGCTTTTTGGATCAAAAAACTGTGATGAATACGCCATTACTGAGCTTATTTTTTTATCCATAAAGCCAGTAACATCTACTACAAAATCAGGTTCAATGTTTTTCCATTGTATGTAATGGTATACTTGTTTTGGCCTCCACTTTTCTTGCTGAGCTCCATCTAGTTCAGTTACTATTTTAAGTAAACCGCTTAAAAAGCAAGCATCTGACACTAACTGACTTCCTTTTGGGTGATCAATATGACGATCGTCTATAGCGTTACACAGTACTATTTCTGGCTGATACTTACGTATCATTTTTATAATTTCTAGTTGATGTTCTTTATCATTCTTAAAAAAGCCATCTGCAAAACCTAAATTTTCACGTATTGAAACTCCTAAAATTTCGCCTGCAATTGCAGCTTCTTCATCACGCAATTCAGCTGACCCTCTTGTTCCTAGTTCTCCACGAGTTAAATCAACTATCCCTACTCTTTTTCCTTGTGAAATTTCTTTGGCTATGGTAGCAGCACATCCTAATTCTACATCATCTGGATGTGCTCCAAAAGCTAATATATCTAGTTTCATTTATTCTATTGTTTTTTGTATTGCTTGTTCTATATCTTTAATTAAATCTTTTGTTTCTTCTATTCCTATCGAAAAACGAATAAGTCCATCTTTTATTCCTTGCTTTGCTCTTTCTTCAGGCGAAAGTAATGCATGTGACGTTTGTGTAGGACTCAGCATAGTACTTTCAACTCCTGCTAAACTCATAGACGGTTTTATTAATGCTAAATTACGTTGAAAATCCATCGCATTAATTTCTTCTTGTAACTCAAAAGACAACATGCCTCCAAAATACTTCATTTGAGATTTAGCTAACTCATAATCTGTATGCGATTTTAACCCTGGGTAGTACACCTTAGCTATGTGTTCATGCTTCTCTAAATATTTTGCCATTTTTAGAGCATTTTTACTTTGGCGCTTTACGCGTAAATTCATCGTTTTTAAACTACGTTCTAACAACCACACTGTAAAATCACTTAAACTCCCTCCTAGGTTCTTTGCTAAATTCCATATTCGTTGTATATATTCTTCTGAAGCAGCTACTGCTCCTGCCAAAATATCTGAATGACCTCCCATATATTTAGTCGCAGAATGTATCATAATATCAATTCCAAAATCAACTGGAGTTTGATTAATTGGAGAGGCAAATGTATTATCTATCATTGTTACAATACCATGTTCCTTTGCCAAATTAGCAACAGCCTGTATATCTACCACTTTTAATAAAGGGTTGGATGGAGTTTCAATAAAAATCACACGCGTATTATGCTGAATTTCTTTTTCAAAGTCTTCAATAGCTAAACTATTCGTAAACGAATATTCTATTCCGAATTTATCAAACTCTTCTACTACAAAATTATAGGTTCCTCCATACAACGTTTCTTGTAATACCACATGGTCTCCTTTTTGTAAAAACGCTAATAATGAAGTACTAATCGCTGCCATACCTGAACCAAATAGCAAACCTGCTTCTGTTTTTTCTAAAGCCGCTATCTTTTTAGACAAAGCTTCCTGATTAGGCGTATTGAAATAACGTGGGTATCTTTTTACGTCAACATTATCAAATTGATAAGAAGTTGACATATAAATTGGTGAAATAGCTCCTTTAAACTGTTCATCTTTTATTTCGCCAACATGCGTACAAATAGTATTAATGCCTAATTTAGGTTTAGTATTCATGGTAATAAGAGGTTTTAAAATCTTAGACTTTAGATTTCTTTACAGAACTTTAGTAGCTAAGTTACAAAAACTACCTTATACCTTAACTGATTTCCATTTTCCTTTTTTAAACAACCAAATACCTACAACAGCTATTAAAATTTCTGCTAATGTTATTGCTAAAAAGACTCCAATAGGGCCAAAATCTAATGTAATTGCCATTACATATGCAAATGGTAATTGAAATAGCCAAAAACATACAAAATTGATATAGGTTGGTGTTTTAGTATCTCCTGAACCATTAAAAGACTGAATAACAACCATTCCGTAAGCATAAGCTATATATCCTGCCGCCATAATTTGTAAACACAAAGCTCCATTTTCAACAACTTCAATATTCTCTGAAAACCATCCTAAAAAGGTTGGAGCAAAAACTATATAAATCAATGAAACTGCTCCCATAAAAATTGCACAGTACTTACTAGTTATCCAAACAGATTTCTCAGCCCTCTCTGGTTGTTGTGCTCCTAAATTTTGCCCTACCAAAGTTGCTGCTGCATTACTCATTCCCCAAGCAGGCATTAAAGTAAACATCATTATTCGAATAGCAATTGTATATCCAGCAAGTACTTCACTTCCAAATTCAGACATAATTCGCATTAAAAATACCCAGCTTGAAGTTCCGATAATAAATTGTCCTATTCCACCTAATGACACCTTGATTAAGTTTATCATTACTGAAACTCTCACTACTAAATCTTTAATAGCTAACTTAACTTTACCTGCTCCAAAAAATAAAACTGCTAATTGAGCGACTACTGCCGTACCTCTACCAATTGTCGTTGCTATAGCTGCCCCTTCTACTCCGTATGCCGGTACAGGACCTAAACCGAAGATAAAAATAGGATCGAGAATAATATTTAATCCGTTTGATAAAATCAACGTCCACATTGCGATAGAAGCATTTCCTGCTCCTCTAAAAATTGCATTGATTAAAAAGAGTAGCATCACAGTAATGTTTCCTCCTAACAATACTTGGGTATACCCAAAGCCTTCAGCTATTAAGTCTGGCTCCCCTCCCATTAATGCTAGTATTTCTTTTGGATATAAAATTCCAACAACACTAATAAGAATTGAAATAAATACTCCTAAAAAAATAACTTGTACTGCTGTTTGATTTGCTCCTTCAGAATCTTTTTCTCCTGTTCTTCTGGCCACTAAAGCAGTTGCCGCCATACTTAACCCTATCGCTACTGCATATACTAAAGTTAGTACTGACTCAGTTAACCCTACAGTAGCTACTGCGTTTACACTTACTCTCGATACATAAATAATATCTACCAGAGCAAAAATAGATTCCATTAGCATTTCTAAAATCATCGGAATTGCTAATAAAAAAATAGCTTTACGAATACTTCCTGTCGTAAAATCTTGCTGTCTTCCTAAAACAGCATCTTTAAAAAGTGAGAATATGGTTTGTTTTGATATTTGATTGTTATCAGTCATTATAAAGTTTTATAAATACATAAAATTGTCTTAAAAAGAGTAAGACATAACTATTTGCTGCTCAGGCAACACTTCTATTTTAGGCGACTTATACAATCATAATGGAACAAATATGCGAAAATATTTTTAATTAATTTCAATATCTTCGTGCTATGATTAAAGTTGCCATTATAGGAGGCGGTAATGTAGCTACACATTTAGCCAATGCTTTTAGTAAAACAGACGAAGTATCGTTGGTGCAAGTATATGCTCGAAATATAGAGCAAGTAGAGCATTTAAAAGAAGTTACTTCTATTACAAATAGCATAGAGCTTTTAACAAAAGCTGATGTATATATCATTGCTGTTTCTGATGATGCCATTGGTGATGTTTCTCGTAAAATTGAACAAAAAAATGGTTTGGTAGTGCACACTTCTGGTAGTGTAGCTATGCAGTCGTTAAAAAACACTGGACGTAAAGGTATTTTTTACTTATTACAAAGCTTTTCTAAAGACAAAAAGGTTGACTTCAATAAAATTCCATTTTGTTTAGAAGCTGAAAATGAAGAAGATTTACAGTTGTTAGAAACGCTTGCTAAAACTATTGGAAAAAAGATATACCGTATCAACTCAGAACAACGTAAACGATTACACGTGGCTGCCGTTTTTGTAAACAACTTTACCAACCACATGTATAAAATTGGTGCTGATATTTGTAATGAACACCAAGTTCCTTTTGAAGTACTACTACCATTAATTCAAGAAACAGCTCAAAAAATAACCGAGTTGAGTCCTGATGCAGCACAAACAGGCCCTGCTAAAAGAAACGATCAAAAAACTATTCAAGATCATTTAGCATTGTTAAATGCCGAACAACAAGAAATTTATAAACTTATTACAAAATCAATCCAACAAAATGGAAAAGAGTTATAAAGAATACTTACCTCAAATAGACACTTTTATTTTTGATGTAGACGGAGTATTAACTAACGGAATTGTAACCGTTTTTCCTGACGGACAATTGGTACGTCAAATGAATATTAAAGATGGATATGCCTTAAAATCTGCTGTAAAAGCTGGTTACAGGGTTTGTATTATCTCTGGTGGAAAAAACGAAGGTGTACGTACACGTTTAGAAGGTTTAGGTATTACCGATATTTATTTAGGAGCTCATAATAAAATTCAACAGTTTAATGAATTGGTTGAAAAATACAAATTGAATCCTGAAAATGTAGTGTATATGGGAGATGATATTCCTGATTATCCTGTAATGAAACTTGTAGGTATGCCATCTTGCCCTAACGACGCAGCACGTGAAATACAACAAATTTCAAAATACATTTCTGATAAAACAGGTGGTAACGGTTGTGCTCGTGATATTATAGAACAAGTATTACGTGTGCAAGGAAAGTGGGACAGCAACTTTGACGCACAATACGATTAATTGGAATACTTTTTGAAAACGATATACTATTAAAACTTTTAAATTATGAAAAAAATACTTTTTGCTTTATTATTTACAACCGTTAGCTTATCTATGAGTGCACAAACTATTTTCGGAAAATGGGAAAACCGAGATGAAGAAACCAATAAGGTTGATTCTGTAATTGAAGTATATAAAAAAGACGGAAAGGCATACGCTAAAATTGTAGAAATTACTGACAAGAACCGTCAAGAAGCTGTTTGTGATAAATGTAGCGGAAAGCGTAAAAACAACCCTATTTTAGGAATGAACATTTTAACAGGATTAAAAAAAGATGGTGACGAATGGAGTGGCGGAAAAATTTTAGATCCTAAAAACGGAAAAGAATACAAGTGTTATATTAAACTTGAAAATAACAACAAGTTAAAAATTAGAGGTTATATAGGTTTTGCTGCCTTTGGTAGAACAGCTTATTGGCACCGAAAAAACTAAACACAAAATAAGATTCAAAAGCATCATTTTTTAATGGTGCTTTTTTTATAAAAAAATAAAAGACTCTAGTGTCTTTTTTAAAGAAAACTAATATCTTTGTAGCATATTATTTTTATATGTTTTCAAAATCTTGTGAATACGGTTTAAGAGCAACTATTTTTGTTGCAGAACAATCTAGCTTAGATAACAAAGTTGGTGTTAAAGCCATCGCTGCTGCTATTGACTCTCCAGAAGCTTTTACAGGAAAAATATTACAAATTTTAACGAAAAATAATATTATCGACTCTATTAAAGGCCCTTATGGTGGATTTGTAATTAACAAAGCCGACCTTAAAAAAATCCGTTTAAGTGATGTAGTTCGTGTATTAGATGGAGATAGTATTTATACAGGTTGCGGGTTGGGTTTAAAGCAATGCGACGATAGCTCTCCCTGCCCTCTCCACTTTAAGTTTGTAGAGATTAGAGATAATTTGAGAAAAATGTTAGAAGAAAACACACTTCACGATGTATTATACACCCAAGATAAGAAAAACACTTTCTGGTTAAAACGGGAATAAAAAAATTTACAACAATAAAAGACAAAAAGGTCTTTTTATAATTTATAAATATAAACTGAAACAAAATGGAAATAAATAACAACACAACAGTGGCAGATATAGTTGCAAACAACTATAAAACAGCTACAATTTTCAAACTATATGGCATCGATTTTTGTTGCAATGGTAACAGGACTATTCAAGAAGTTTCAACAAAGAAAAATATTGTTCCAGATACATTAATCAATAAACTCATCCGAATTGATAAAGGTTCAAAATCTACTAACGATTATCAAAACTGGTCATTAGATTTCTTGTGCGACTACGTCTACCAAAATCATCATACCTATGTAGAAAAACAAATTCCTGAAATTTTAGAGTACTTAACTAAAATAGCTAAGGTACATGGTAACAATCATCCTGAGTTGCACAAGGTTTTACAACTATTTAAAGAAAGCGCTGGTGAATTAACAACTCACATGAAGAAAGAAGAACTTATTTTATTTCCTTTTATAAAAAAGTTAGTTACAGCTAGCAACAGCAATATAGCCTTTACTCCACCTCCATTTGGCACGGTAGAAAACCCTATAAACATGATGCATGACGAACATGACAATGAAGGAAATAGATTTAGAACAATTGCAGAACTAACTAACAATTATACTCCACCAGAAGATGCCTGTAACACTTACAAAGTTGCTTTAGCTATGCTACAAGAGTTTGAAGAAGACTTACACAAACACATTCATTTAGAAAACAATATTCTATTTAAAAAAGCAATCAAATTAGAAAATCAATTAAATAATTAATAATGAGAAAAATTTGGACTGGATTTATTGCAGTAGTGGTATTATCATTTATTGCATTAATATGGGTAGGTACAGAAATTTACCAAACCCAACCCCCTATACCTGAAACAGTAAAAGTTAACGGAAGTAATGAAACTATATATACAAAAAAAGATATTCAAGATGGACAAAATATATGGGAGTCTATTGGAGGAATGGAAGTGGGTTCTATTTGGGGACACGGAAGTTATGTAGCTCCAGACTGGACAGCAGATTGGATTCATAAAGAAGCGGTTTATTTATTAGACTATTGGGCTAAAAAAGACTTCAACAAAAATTATAATGCTTTAGATGAAGAAAATAAAGCTGCTTTAAAAGCACGTTTGGTAAAAAACATTAGAACTAATACGTTTAATGAAAAAGACCAATCAATAACAATTTCAAAAGAGCGAAAAGAAGCTATTGAAGCAAACGCTGCACACTATGCGAATATCTTTTCAAAAGGTCATGAAAAATATGCTATTCCTGAAGGTGCTTTAACCGATACTGAAAAACTAGCTAAGCTTAATGCCTTTTTATTCTGGACTTCATGGGCAGCCAGTACAGAAAGACCAGATCAGGAATATACCTATACTTCAAACTGGCCTCACGAACCATTAATTAACAATACAATTACTCCAGATTCTCAAATTTGGTCTGGGTTCTCAATAATTTTATTACTACTGTTTATAGGTGTACTAACCTATTATTACATCCGAAATCATGAAAAAGGAGAAGCAGTAACAAACCCAAGCAACGACCCTTTACTAGACCTAAAACTATTTAGATCTCAAAAAGCCGTATTAAAATACTTTTTAGTCATTTCACTCTTGATCGTATTACAAGTTGTTTTGGGTATTGTTACTGTACATTACACAGTAGAAGGACAAGCTTTCTTTGGTTTTAACTTATCTGAATACCTTCCGTATTCAATCTCTAGAACATGGCATACACAACTTGCTGTATTTTGGATTGCCGCTACCTGGTTAGCAACAGGATTATTCTTAGCTCCAATTATTAGTGGTAAAGAAATGAAATATCAAGTTTTTGGTATCAATTTCTTATTTATTGCCCTATTAATAATTGTACTAGGCTCTATGCTAGGAGAATGGTTAGGTGTACACCAATTTTTAGATTTAACGACTAATTTCTTCTTTGGTCATCAAGGATACGAATACATGGATCTGGGTAGATTCTGGCAAATTTTCTTAGGTATCGGTTTAATATTATGGGTAGTTATGGTTGGTAGACATGTGCTGTATGGTATCCGTAAAAAAGACGACTCAAAACACTTGCTTTCTATCCTATTAATAGCTGTAGTTGCTATCGGTATGTTCTTTTTCTCTGGATTAATGTATGGAGAAAACAGTTCATTACCTGTAATTAATTATTGGAGATGGTGGCTCGTACACCTATGGGTAGAAGGATTCTTTGAGGTATTTGCTACAGTAATTATTGCCTATATTTTCTCTCGAATGAAAATTATTTCAACACATACAGCAGGCAAAACAGCTATAGCTTCTGCTACTATTTTCTTAGCAGGAGGTATTATTGGTACCTTACATCATCTATATTATTCAGGAACACCTGTACAAGCCATTGCTTTAGGAGCTACATTTAGTGCTTTAGAAGTAGTACCATTAACCTTAATGGGGTTTGAAATTAGAGAAAACTGGAATTTATTAAAAAAGAATGCTTGGATTCAACGTTATAAATGGCCAATTTTCTTCTTCATTGCAGTTGCGTTTTGGAACATGGTAGGTGCTGGTGTCTTCGGATTTTTGATTAACCCTCCTATTGCTCTATACTACATCCAAGGGTTAAACACTACAGCTGTACATGCTCATACTGCTTTATTTGGAGTGTATGGAATGTTAGGTATGGGCTTTATTTTAATCTGTTTACGCTTGTATTCAAATATTTCTTGGAACGAAAAACTGGTAAAAAATGCCTTTTGGTTTTTAAATGGCGGATTGGTTTTAATGGTCATCTTAAGCTTACTTCCAGTAGGTATCATTCAGGCATATACTTCAATTACCAAAGGATATTCTTTTGCTAGGGACCCTGAATTATTATACAACCCTACAGTGCAAACCTTAAAATGGATGCGAATGATAGGAGATATTGTATTCTCTCTTGGTATTGTGTGTTTCTGTTGGTTTGTAGTTAAGACAACGATTAACGCTATAAAACAAAAATCTTAACCCTCTTTACTTTATAAAAAGTCTGTGTAGGCCTCATCTATACAGACTTTTTTTATTACCCTATTTTCAGTGAGGTCATACTTAAAGAACCAGCCAATAACTTGTCATTAAAAAGCTGAACCTCTTCATTTTTTTGCTGTAATCCTAAACTGTAAATTAAAGGTAAATAATGGTCTGGTGTTGGAATTGCTAACTGAAATGCTTTTGACTGTTTTGTATAGTTAATCAATGGTTTAAAATTTCCTTCTAGCAAATATTTGTTAACTGTTTCTCTTGTTTCAATAGCCCAATCATATCCATAATCATCCTTATCAAAATTCTTCCAATCAACTAATCTTAGATTATGAACAATGTTTCCGCTGCCAATAATTAACACACCTTTTTGCCTTAATGAAGCTAGTTGTTTAGCCAATTCAAAATGATAATTGGCATCTTTGGTATAATCAATACTCAATTGAATTACTGGCACATCAGCCTTCGGATATAAATGTTTTAATACAGTCCAAGCACCATGATCTAATCCCCAATGCTCGTCTAATTCTACAAAATTAGGATGCAATAATTGTTTTGTTTCTTTAGCTAATTCAGGACTTCCACTAGCTGGATATTGTTGTTCAAATAATTCTTGTGGGAAACCTCCAAAATCGTGAATTGTTTTAGGCATTTCCATCGCAGTTACTTTTGTTCCTTTAGTAAACCAGTGTGCCGAAACACAAATAATCGCCTTGGGTTTGGGTAGTGTTTTTGAAATATTTTTAAAGCCTCTAGTAAACTCGTTTTCTTCAATAGCATTCATAGGACTCCCATGTCCCAAGAACAATACTGGCATTGTTTGAGAAGCCGGCAAACTATCTGATAACTTTTTTAAACCATTAAGTGTTCCCATACTCAAATTTACTGATGCTAACCCTAATAACTGTAAAAACGTTGTTCGTTTCATAGAGGGATTATTGATTACTTATATAATTAAAAACATACCCCAAACCAAAGTTTGAGGTATGCATACAATCTTAGTTGGGTTTTAAAAAACCAAATCAACTACCAAATCAAACTCGTCGTAAATTGCTTTATCTTTTAAACCATCAAAAAAGCTAGTAGAACCATATTTTACATTATACTTTGTTCTATCAATTTTTAATGAAGCTGTTGCTTTTCCTCCGTATACAGAAATTTCAAAAGTTACAGGATTTGTTTTATTCTTAACAGTCAAATCTGCTGTTACTTTGTATGAATTCTTTCCTTTAGCTTTCACCTTGGTAAAAACCAATTTTGCTGTTGGGTGATTATTTATACCAAAAAAATCGTCTGATTTTAAATGTCCTTCTAATTTCTTTTGGTAATCTCCTGATAAATCTGTTACCGCAATAGAAGTCATATCTATTACAAACTCCCCTCCTACTAATTTATCTTCATCAAAGTGTAAGGCTCCTGATTGTAAACTAACTGTTCCTTCATGAGAGCCAGTTACTTTATAACCTTTCCATACCACTTTACTCTCTTTAGTATTTACTTTCTTTATTTCTTTTGTAATGGTAGTAAACGATAGTGTTGCAAATGCTATTAATACTAACACTAAAGGATTTTTAAAATTTTTCATTGTTTATAGGTTTTAATTAATTTAAGATTAAATCTGCGTATTGTTTTGAGTTTACTTTAATATCTTCAAGCTTTGGGTTGTCATTTGCTCCGTAAAACACATGCGATGGCAAAACTTCTGATCCGCAAAACTGAAACGAAACGGTTACCGATTTTAATAAGTCTTCTAAAGATACAAAACTATTATAGGTTTCCTCGGTACCTCCTGTTGATACAGATAAACGGAATTTCTTTCCTTTTAACTTATCTCCTCCTGGACCAAAAGCCCAACCATATGTTAGTACCTCATCCATCCATTTTTTTAATAAAAAGGGAGTGTTAAACCAATGCAACGGAAATTGAATAACGATACTATCATGATTCAATAACAACTCTTGCTCTTTTGCTACATCAATATTTAAATCTGGATATTCTTTATATAATTGATGAATTGTTACTTTATCATCGTGCTGTTGCAGCTCATTTATCCAAGACTTATTTACGTTTGATTCCTCAATATTTGGGTGTGTTACAATTACTAAGTGTTTCATTCTTTTATTTTTACTTGTTTTTTATATCACAAAAGTATGTATATTTGCTATATAAAAGTAACTACTATACTTTAGTATACCAGTATACAAAAGTATACCAACCCAATAAACATGGAAACAGTTGTTCAAATGGAAGAGCTAAAAAGGTGCTCTGTTCAATATGTATTAGCATTAAGAGATACTTTAAATGTAATAAGCGGAAAATGGAAACTATCTATTATTGGTAGTTTGCTATACGGAAAAATGCGCTTTAAAGAACTACAACGAAACATCGGTAAAATTTCTCCGAGAATGCTATCTAAGGAATTAAAAGATTTGGAAGCTAACGGAATAATTAAACGTACCATTTACGATACTAATCCTGTTACTGTTGAATATGAATTAACAGAATCTGGAATGCGATTACATACTACCCTAGATGTTATGGTTAAGTGGGGAATTGAGCATAGAGAACTAACCTTAAAATAAGTTGACGCTTCTTTATTAATCTCTCAACATTACATAACGTCATTTCGAACAAATTCAACTGAAATAAACATAATTCCTTCAATGAAAGTGACTATCATTTCTAGATAGACTAAAAAACAAGTTAATGTGTAACTATATCTATACTATGATTTAGTTGTTTGTTGTAATATTTTATACAATGCTAATGAAGAGTTTTTTCCTGAACTCCAATTAAAATAGGCTTTTTTCATACAGCAAATATGCATAAAAAAACCTGCTTTTAGCAGGTTTGATTTTATTTCTTCTTTTGATTTAAAGGCACTGGTCTTTCTTGTTTTACTAATGGTTTTCCATGTAAATCAAAATCACCTGCATCAAAAATTTCTATATCAATAAACTCTCCTAGTTTAATATAGTGTTCACGAGCATCTACAATCACATCATTATCTACGTCTGGAGAATCGAACTCGGTACGCCCGTAATAGTATTCTCCATCTTTTCTATCGAATAAACATTTAAAGGTTTTCCCTATTTTTTCTTGATTCAATTCCCAAGAAATTTGAGACTGTACTTCCATAATTTCGTTTACTCGTCTGAACTTAACATCAGCAGGAACATCATCTTCTAAAACATATGCTCCTGTATTTTCTTCGTGTGAATATTCAAAAGCTCCTAAACGCTCAAAACGCATTTCTTCTACCCAATCTTTCAATTCCTGGAACTGCTCTTCTGTTTCTCCTGGATATCCAACAATCAATGTTGTACGAATTGCCATATTTGGCACTGCTTCTCGAAATTTATGAATCAATGAAGTCGTTTTTTCATGCGTTGTACCACGTTTCATCGATTTTAAAATTTCTGTGTTGATATGCTGTAACGGAATATCTAAATAATTACAAACCTTTGGTTCGTTCTTCATCACTTCTAATACATCCATTGGAAAACCTGTTGGAAAGGCATAGTGTAAACGAATCCATTCAATTCCATCAACTTTTACCAACTCTTTTAGTAAATCTGCTAAGGCACGCTTTTTATAGATATCTAATCCATAATAGGTTAAATCTTGTGCTATTAACATGATTTCCTTGATACCTTTTTCTGCCAACTTGGTAGCTTCTGTAACCAGATCTCCTATAGGAGTAGAAACATGTTTACCTCTCATTAATGGAATAGCACAAAACGAACACGGACGATCGCAACCTTCTGCAATTTTTAAATAGGCATAGTGCTCTGGAGTTGTAGTTAAACGCTCACCAATTAGCTCATGCTTATAATCAGCTTCTAAAACTTTTAATAAGTTTGGTAAATCGTGTGTACCAAAATACTGGTCTACATTCGTTATTTCAGCTTCTAAGTCTGGTTTGTAACGTTCACTTAAACAACCAGTAACAAACACTTTATCTACTTCACCTTCTTCTTTCTTCTGTGCGTAGTGTAAAATAGTTTCTACACTTTCTTCTTTGGCTTTACCAATAAAACCACACGTATTAATTACTACAATATTTCCATCATCATTTTCATCTTCATGAACCACTTCTTTACCATTGGCTTTTAACTGACCCATTAACACTTCACTATCGTAAACGTTTTTAGAGCAGCCTAAAGTAACTACGTTAATTTTATTTTGTTTTGTTGTTTTGGTACGCATACTATAAAAATTCGGTGTGCAAAGATACGTTTTAATTGAACTTCTTTAACTTTAAACCCTTAAAAATTAGTTTGATTCTTAGCCTTACTTTAGATAACTTCGCTGTTAATTGAACTTTATATTAAAAAATGGACGAACTCAAAAGATTGCTACATGACTTAATTGGACTTACTGAGAATGAGTTTCAAATATTTTATAATCGATTAGAAAGAAAAGAATACAAAGCAAAAACATTAGTTATTAAAGAAGGGAAAAAAGCGAAGGATTTATACTTTATTGAATCTGGTTTTTTTAGAACATTTAAAAATATAGAAGGTAAAGAGTTTACAACCTATTTTTCTTGTGATAAACACTTTATAACAGTTTTTGATAGTTTTATATACCAAACCCCTTCCCTTGAGTTTCTAGAGGCTATTGAAGACAGCGTAGTTTATAAAGTTTCTTTTGAAAGTTTAACTCAATTATATAAAGAATCTTCCAATTTTGAGAAATTTGGTAGAGTTTTAGCTGAGCAAAATCACCTTTGTGCACAACAAAGAGCTCTAACTATGCAAACAAAATCGGCTAAGAAAAAGTATTTAGACTTTATTAAAAACTATGATAAAAAAATTGTTTTAAGAGCTCCTCAATACCAAATCGCAAGTTTTCTTGGTATAGCTGCTGAATCTTTGAGTAGAATTCGAAAAGAAGTTACTATTTCCTAACATTTATCAAGATAGAAATAAATTGCTGTCATTTTCTTTGTCTTTATAAATTATAAAAACAAATACAATGAAAATTGCATCATTATTAAAATACGCTACATTATTAATCTTACTCATTTTTATAACCAGTGTTACTTTTAAATCGTGTTCAATTAATCCAGAAGCTTGGTCTCCTCCCACACCTCCTAAGTTAGTAGGCGCGCTTCTTGAAAATGAACTCTTAAGCTCAACCCAACACATCAATTTAGACGGTTGGTATGGCCCTGAGGATATTGCCGTAGACAAACAAGGAAACATATATTGTGGAGTACATATTTCTGAAACAGATTTTTCAGACGGTAGAATTTTAAAAATTGACACCTCAGGCAAAGTCTCTGTGTTTTGTAATACAGAATCTTGGGTTGCTGGTCTACATTTTGACAGCAATCAAAACCTAATTGCTTGCGATTTAGAAAGAGGCTTAATAAGTGTTGACAAAAATGGAAAAATCACAATTTTAGCAAGTGAAGATGAGCGCGGAAATAAATTTCTTATTCCCAACGATGTAGATATTGCCTCTGATGGAACTATTTATTTTACCAATACTTCTTCTAAAATTCCTTTTAGCAGAACACATATTTGGAAACTATTAATGGAAGCGAAACCCGATGGAGGTCTTTATAGTTACAATCCTAAAACTAAAGAAGTAAAAACACTCATAGATGGCACTTATTTTGGAAACGGTGTTGCGGTTTCTCAAAATGATGATTTTGTATTAATGGTGGATTTAGCTAAATACAGAATCCTTAGATACAGGTTAAAAGGTAGTAATAAAGGAACAACAGATGTTTTTCTAGACAACCTACCTGGTTTTCCTAATGGAATCTCTAGAAGAACCGATGGTAGCTTTTGGCTTGGTTTCTCAACTAAAAGAGATCCTTCTTTAGATGAAATACATTCTAAACCTCTTGTAAAAAAGTTAGTTTATGGTCTTCCTCTATTTTTACAACCTAAAGTAGCTCGCTATGGAATGATTATGCATTTGAGTGCTGATGGAGAGATTTTAAAAACTTATTATGACACGACTGGTAAAGTTGTGTCAGAAGCTAGTTCTGTTGAAGAGCATAATGGATATCTTTATCTCGGCGGAGATGTGTCTGGTCATATTGGAAAATACAAATTAGAAGATTAAAATAAAAACTCCCAAATTGGGAGTTTTATTTTATATGTAGTCCTATTAATGATAATTAACAGGAGTCTTTCTTACTTTTGTTAGTTGTTCAAATGTATGCCCTAGCTGCAATAATTCTTTTTCAGTAAAAGGTTTCCCTATAAACGTTAAACTAACAGGTTCTCCAGAGTTTTTATATCCCATAGGAACTGTTAATGTTGGGTACTTCGCTACTGCTGCAATACCAGAATGATAATTATTAATGGATAGAATAACATCTAAATTTTGAGTTTTTAAATCTTGTAAAAACTTCTTTCCGTTAAAACTCAAACTATCTTTTACGACTTTTAACTGTGCTAAAGTTGTTGTGTCTTTTAATATTCCTTCAAATAGCTGTTGTCCGTAAGGAGCTCTTTTAATAGAATCTTTTTTGTTGTATGCAACTACATCTTCTATACCTTTTACTGTTAGCTCTTTGTTTGCATAAGTAGATAGGTATTTAGGTAAATCATATTTCATATCTATATTTAACAGCGTAATAAATCCATCAAATGAAATTTCTGGTGGAGTTATCTCTATAATTTCTGCACCAGCTTCTTGTAACTTTTCTACACTTGTTTTATAAATAGAATCTGTTAATATAGGTTTTAGTACTCCTATTCTTTTTCCTTTAATTGTGTAACTTTCATTAAGTAATTCTTTAGGATTAAAATCTTCTATTTCTAAAGAAGCAGCATCTTCGTTATCTTTCCCAAGCATTGCTTCAAATAAAATAACATTATCTACTATGCTTTTAGTCATCGGCCCTGATGTATCTAACGTACTTGAAATCGGAACAATTCCTGAGCGACTTAAAACACCAATTGTTGGTTTTAACCCAACTACTGAGTTTTGGCTTGATGGTGAAGTTATAGACCCTGCTGTTTCTGTACCTACAGCAGCTACTGCATAGTTAGCTGCTACAGAAACTCCACTTCCTGAGCTAGAGCCTCCTGTTTCAAAAATTTTTCTTCCATAAGGGTTTAAGGTCTGTCCCCCTGTAGCGCTATAACCTAACGGGCAATCTTCACAAAAGAAATATGCCCATTCACTTAAGTTTACTTTTCCTAAAATCAACGCTCCTGCTTCTTTTAGTTTTTTGACAATAAAAGCATCGTTATCGGTTAAATTGTTTTGTAAGGCTACTGCTCCTGCTGTAGTTATCATTCCTTCTGCATCAATATTATCTTTTATTAAAATAGGAATTCCACTAAGCGAATATTCATTAACCTCATTAGCTTCTTTATCTTTTGCTCTCGCTTCTTCTAAAACCTTTGGGTTTAGTGATATAATTGCATTCAAATACTTTGTGCTATCACTTTCATATTTTCGAATTCTATATAAATAGAATAATGTTAGTTTTTCGTAGGTGAGTTTTTTATTTGTTATGCTTTTTTGAATAGTTGGAATATCTTTTTCTAAAATTAATGGTTTTAGTTGTTGATATTCTTCTTCTGAAAATTTTGATAGCTCCTTTTCAAAAGGTTTGAATTCTTTATTTAAATCTAAAAAATGAGACTGTAATAGCTTAAACTGCATTCTCTTCTTTTCATGCTTTTGCTGTGCTTCTATTTCTGAAGATCCATCATACTTTTTAAAGTACAATTTACTGGGTGTTTGCTTGCATGAATTAATAAATAAAGTGATTAATAGTAATAGTAGTATTTTTCTCATGGAGTCAAGTATTTGATTATCAAATGTAATTATAAAAAAACGAAAAGTTTCTTTTACTTTAAAAAGAAGCTTTCTCTTATATGAATTCAAATAACTTGCGGTTTACTAACTTTTACTTGGAGTAGTTGTTTACTACAAAGTCTCCCCAATCTGCAATAGACTGCACTACTGGAATCAATGTTTTTCCTAAATCAGTTAAAGAATATTCAACTTTTAAAGGAGGTTTTGATGTATACACCTTTCTTTTAATTACTCCATCCTCTTCCAACGACTTTAACTGCAAGCTTAGTGTTCGTTCTGTAACCATTGGAATTTCTTTTCTTAACTCACTATAACGGAGTGTTCCTTTTATTAAATGAAAAAGAATGACAGTTTTCCATTTTCCTCCAATAACCCCCATGGTAAGACTTGTGCAACAAGGAAACTCTTTTCCTTTAAATTTAAGTGTTTTAGATGTTTGTACCTCCATAACTTATACTATCCTTTTTGACCGTTATTGCAAAGATAAAATACTATAATTACTTTTGCTACTATAATTTTTATAGTTTAATTAAAAAAATAGAATATGAGCTTTATAACATTAATGCAGCAACGTTACACTACCAAAAAATACAATGCTTCAAAAAAAATTGAATCCGAAAAAATTAAAGAGTTGCAACAAGTTTTACAGCTAAGTCCTTCATCAATAAATAGTCAACCTTGGAAATTTATTTTTGTTTCTGATGCTGATACTAAACAACAACTTTCAGAGGTATCTTGGCTAAACACTAATAAGGTTCTTGAGAGCGACACTGTTGTTGTGTTTAACAGAATTAATGACATAACTTTATTTGAAAAACAAATTGAGAAAGAACTACCAGAAGGAGCTGTAAACTATTATAAAGAGTTTATAAAACCAAAACCTGAGGAAGAGATTAAAGCTTGGTTTGATAAGCAGGTATATTTAGCTTTAGGAGTCTTTTTAAGTGCTTGTGCTGAAATGGGAATTGATGCTACTCCAATGGAAGGTATTGAACCTGAAAATTATGACAAAATTTTGAATAACGAAGGTTATAACACTCTTGTTGCTGTAGCTATAGGTTATAGAGATGAAGAGGACTCTAACCAACCTGATAGAAAACCTAAATCGAGATTAGCTCTTGATAAGGTTATTGAGACAATTTAAAAAATAAAAAAACTCCCAAATTGGGAGTTTTTTTTATGATTGTTTTCTGTCTTTTCGGGAATAATATTACTTAAAGAAAGAATCTACAAATTCGTGTTTATTAAACACTTGTAAATCATCAATACCTTCTCCTACTCCGATATATTTAACTGGAATTTGGAATTGATCTGAAATACCAATTACCACTCCTCCTTTTGCTGTTCCGTCTAATTTTGTTACTGCCAATGAAGTAACTTCTGTTGCTTTAGTAAATTGTTTTGCTTGTTCAAAAGCATTTTGCCCTGTTGAACCATCTAACACTAACAATACATCGTGTGGTGCATCTGGTATTACTTTTTGCATTACACGCTTTATTTTTGTTAACTCATTCATTAGGTTTACTTTGTTATGTAAACGTCCTGCTGTGTCAATAATGATTACATCAGCATCTTGGTTAACTCCTGACTGTACGGTATCAAAAGCTACAGAGGCTGGGTCTGAGCCCATTTCTTGACGTACAATTGGTACATCTGTTCTATCTGCCCAAACTTGTAACTGGTCTATTGCTGCTGCTCTAAACGTATCAGCTGCTCCTAAAACCACTTTTAAACCTTTCTTTTTAAATTGTGAAGCTAACTTACCAATTGTAGTTGTTTTTCCTACTCCATTTACTCCTACAACCATTAAAACATATGGCTTTTTATTAGCTGGAATAGTAAACTCTGTTTCATCTCCTGTATTGGTTTCTGATAATAAACCTGCTATTTCTTCACGTAAGATTTGGTTTAATTCTTCAGTTCCTAAATACTTATCTCTAGATACACGTTCTTCTATTCTATCAATAATTTTTAAAGTTGTTTCAACTCCTACATCAGACGATACCAATACTTCTTCTAAATTATCTAATACATCATCATCAACCTTTGCTTTTCCTGCAACTGCTTTTGATAATTTAGAGAAAAAACTTGTTTTGGTTTTTTCTAACCCCTTATCTAAGGTTTCCTTTTTCTCTTTCGAGAAGATTTTCTTAAAAAAACTCATTCTTAAATTTTATAATCGCTTACATAGGTTAAAAACTATACCGTTTTATTAATACGGTCAAATTGTCATTACTCTTGCGTTAGGGATTGAGGCATTTGTTGAAGCTCTCCCGATGCTTCGGGAAGCGACTGCCGAAAGCCCGACCCGCTAGGGTAACGCCCAACTTATACTTATGTTGTTAATACCAACGTGTAAATATAAAAAAAGCTACTCTCTAATGAAAGTAGCTTTTCTTTAAACTGTATACAAGAATTACTTTTTTGCTAAAAAGTCACTTACTTGTGATGGATCCATAATAGCTTCAACAAATGTGTAAGCTCCAGATTTAGGAGACTTTACCATTTTGATAGCTTTGGTTAATCTTTTCGAACCTGTTTGTAACGATGCTACTGATTTCTTTGCCATTTTATATTAAAGTTTACGCCGTAGCTTATTATTTAATTTCTTTATGAACTGTCATCTTCTTTAAGATTGGATTAAATTTCTTTAATTCCATTCTATCAGGAGTATTCTTTTTGTTCTTTGTTGTAATATAACGAGAAGTTCCTGGTTGACCAGAAGCTTTATGCTCAGTACACTCTAAAATTACTTGAACTCTGTTTCCTTTTTTTGCCATCTCTCTAAAATTTTATCTAGTAAGGAATTATTTAGTTAAGAAACCTTTTTCTCTAGCTTCTTTAATAACCGCAGAGATTCCTTTTTTATTAATATTTTTTAATGCAGAAGCAGATACTTTTAAAGTTACCCATTTATCTTCTTCTGGAATATAGAAACGCTTAGTCATTAAATTAGCGTTAAATCTTCTTTTAGTTCTATTTAAAGCGTGAGATACATTATTACCTACCATCGCTTTTTTTCCTGTTAATTCACAAACTCTAGACATCTTCTTGACAGTTTTTAGTGTTATTTCTAAACGAGGTGCAAATTTATGCATTTTAATTTACTGCACAAAAATATTCTCGATTAAATTTTTAATTAATTTTAATCTTTTCAAAACTAGGTTCAGCATCTAACCTATTTGGAAGCGTAACGGCGGCAAAAATACTAATTTATTTTAATATGGCAGCCTGTAGTAGTTCTAAAGATTTGGTTACCGTTCTATTAATAACCTTTTCTCTCGGTTGCCCGAAATTAAACTCGTGAACTTCCACTCCACTTTGCGTTGCTATACCAATATACACCAAACCTACACTTTTGTCATTATGATCGGTTGTTGGGCCTGCATTTCCAGTTACAGCAATAGCAAAATCTGTTTGTAATTTTTCTAAACATCCTTTCGCCATTTCCTTTGCTACCTCTTTACTTACAACGGTAAACTTATCTATTGTTTCTTTAGAAACCCCAAGTAGTTGTTGTTTTAACGCAGCTGTATAAGTAACAAATCCACCCATAAAATAGGATGACGCCCCTGAAACGGAAACAATAGTTGATGCTATCTTTCCTCCTGTTAAACTTTCTGCAGTAGCTACAGTTTTACCATATTTTTTTAACAGTTTTCCTACCTCTTTTTCTAATGAGGTTTCATTATCATCACCTACAATTATCTCAGGAATTAATTCATATAGTGCAGCAACTTGCTTCTCCATCTCTTTCGTTAACAAATCTTCATCATTTCCTTTAGCTGATAATCGTAAACGAACACTTCCGTAAGATGGTAAATATGCTAATTTTATAAAATCTGGTAAACTATCTTCCCAATCAGAAATTCTTTCAGCAATAATTGTTTCACCTGTACCAACAGTCATAATTGTTCTATGTGAAATAAATGGTAATTTAAAAGTAGACTGCAACTTAGGCAGTACACTATACTTCATTAACCCTTTCATTTCATAAGGAACTCCTGGAAGTGATACAAAAACCGTATTGTTTTCATAAAACCACATTCCAGGTGCTGTTCCTAAACGATTCATTAATAATGTTGCTTTTGATGGAAGCTGTGCTTGGTACTTCTGAATTTCGTTGAACGGGTGATTAACTTTTTTGAATAAATTTTTAATATTATCGACCACCTCTGGATATTCAACAATCTTATTATCTTGAAAATATTCAGCAATTGTTTTTTTTGTGATATCGTCTCTGGTAGGACCTAATCCTCCAGTTATTATCACAATATCTGCTCTACTTTCTGCTTCTTTTAGCGCATTTAATATGTGTTGTTTTTCATCCTGAATTGAGGAGATTTGATAAACCGAAATTCCAATTTTATTAAGTTCTTGACCAATCCATTGAGAATTGGTATCTACAATTTGTCCGATAAGGATTTCATCTCCTATCGTAATGATTTCTGCATTCATTTATATATCTAAAAAAGAATCCCGCCGAAGCGGGATATATTTTATTTTACTTTTATTTGAAAAGCTTGTTTCCCTTCAATAGTTCCTGTTAAAATATCATTTTCTGCTACTTTCCCAACTCCTGCAGGAGTTCCTGTAAAAATGATATCTCCTTTTTTTAAGGTAAAATATTGTGACACATAACTAATCAATTCATCAATTTTCCACAACATACTAGATGTATTTCCATCTTGCACAACCTCATCGTTCTTCTGTAATTGAAAAGATAAGTTTTCTAAGTCAAAATCTTCTTTTGGAAAAAACTCTCCTACAATAGCACTACCATCAAAAGCTTTTGCTTTTTCCCAAGGCAATCCTTTTTCTTTACATTGTGCTTGCACATCACGAGCTGTAAAATCAATCCCTAATCCAACAGTGTCGTAATACTTGTGTGCAAATTTTGGAGAAATATGTTTTCCTACTTTGTTTATTTTTACCAATACTTCTACCTCATAATGAATATCATTTGAAAATGGTGGAATGAAAAATGGCATTTTCTTAGGAAGAATAGCCGAATCTGGCTTTAAGAAAACCACTGGGTTTTCTGGTCTTTCATTTGCTAATTCTTCTATATGTTTTGCGTAATTACGCCCTATGCAAATTATTTTCAATGTTGATTTGTTTTACGTTTAACTTAGAGATTTCTCACATTCGTTCGAAATGACAATCCACAACTGATAACTGATAACTGATAACTGATAACTGATAACTGATTTTAAGGTATCCAAGTTTTAGGGAAATTTGGCTTACGTTTTTCTAAAAACGCATCACGTCCTTCTTTAGCTTCATCTGTCATATATGCTAAACGAGTTACTTCTCCTGCAAATACTTGTTGTCCTACCATTCCGTCGTCCGTTAAATTCATTGCGAACTTTAACATTTTAATAGAGGTTGGTGATTTTGCTAAGATTTCTTGTGCCCAATCAAAAGCTGTTTGCTCTAACTCGTCATGAGGAATTACTGCATTTACCATCCCCATTTCATAAGCTTCTTGTGCTGTGTAATTTCTTCCTAAGAAAAAGATTTCACGAGCCTTCTTTTGTCCTACCATTTTAGCTAAATAAGCAGAACCATATCCTGCATCGAACGAAGTTACATCTGCATCAGTTTGTTTAAAAATAGCATGTTCTTTACTCGCCAAGGTTAAATCACAAGTTACATGTAAACTGTGTCCTCCACCTACTGCCCAACCTGGAACAACACAAATTACTGCTTTTGGCATAAAACGTATTAAACGTTGTACTTCTAAAATATTCAAACGGTGGTAACCATCATCTCCAACATATCCTTGATGTCCACGTGCATTTTGATCTCCTCCAGAACAGAAACTCCAAACTCCATCTTTAGTTGATGGTCCTTCAGCAGATAATAATACAACTCCAATATTAGTATCTTCATGTGCGTCATGAAATGCATCTAATAACTCTGAAGTAGTTTTTGGTCGAAACGCATTACGTACATTTGGTCTGTTAAATGCTATTCTTGCAACGTTGTGTGACTTTTTATAGGTAATATCTTCGTACTCTTTGGCAACTTTCCAGTCTGGTTGTATCATAATTTTAAAATATTGTCGTTATTTAGTTGTACAAAAATAACATAATAACTTTATTTTTCTTTTCTATATTTGAACGATATAATTTACCCCAATATGAAACAAGTATATTTATTATTTACCTTATTAATTAGTACTAGTCTTTTTTCTCAAAAAATTGTTACTCAAAAAGTCAATTCGAAAGAGTTAGGAAAAGATAGAAACATAAAAATCTACCTTCCTAAAGGATATGATGTAGACGAAACTACTAACTACCCTCTTGCTATTGTTTTAGGTGATGAGTACCTTTTTGATTTATATGTGGGAAATGCTAAGCTTTATGCTAATGTTGATAAAGCGCCAAGACAAATTGTGGTAGGAGTTGATATGAAGAGTACTTATGGAAAAGATATTTCTATTATACCTTCTAATAATTCCTTAACAAGTACTGGTGTACATTTTTTTAATTTTATTAAACATGAATTGATTCCTTTTATGGAAGGGAATTTTAGAACTTCTCCTTTTATGACAATTGTTGGTGAAGGAAAGGCTGCTAATTTTATCACTCATTATTTAAAAGATGAAAAGCCTGTTTTTAATTCTTATATCTGTATTACACCTGATTTTCCTCAGTTTGCTCCTGCAATAATGGAGTCGTACTCTCTTAACAGATTAGGTTCTATAGACAACACTTACTTTTTGTACACTAGTAATAATAAAAAGTATATTGATACTAAACAATATAATCGATTTAGTGATATTAGAACTTTGTTAACATCATATGAAGCTAAAAACTTTAATGTTATTTTTGATGAGTTTGATTCTTCTCCTAGCTATTTAGCTATGATTGGAGAAACCATTCCTAGAGCTTTTACACAAATGTTTAGTTTATATTCTAAGATTACTAAAGAGGAATATGAAACTAATGTTAAAGATTTAGCTCCTTTAGACGCTATTAAATACGTAGAGAAAAAATATTTAGATATTCAATATTTATACGGTTCTAACTTAAATGTTCGTTTGGATGATATTTTTGTTATTGAAGATATTGTAATTGACAGACAAGATGGTGATTACCTTAGAGTTTTAGGTGATTTTGTAATGATAAAGTATCCTGATTCTCACATGGGTGATTTTTACATAGGTAAGTATTACGAGTTAGGAAAAGACTATGAAAAAGCTGATTTTTATTACAAAGCTGCTTATGGTAAAATGGATCCTTCTGACCCTAATGCTAATGCTTTTTACGAAAATATTAAACGTGTAAACGATTTAATGGGAAGTAAAAAGAAAGAAGAAATTAAAAATAATGACGAGGAAATTATTGAAGAGAAGGAAGGACAAGAATAGGTTATTTTAACACTATTCTGTCTTCTTGTAATTCTATTTTTTTACTCTTATACAAGCTGCCAATAGCTCTCTTGAATGCTTTTTTACTCATTTGTAAGTGAAATTTAATTGATTCAGGAGAGCTTTTATCTGTTAATAACAAAAAGCCTTTTTCTTCTAACTTTTTAAGTATTTTATCTATATCTGAATCAATTACATTTTTAAATCCTTGAGGACGCAGTGATACATCAATTTTCTCATCTTCACGTATCTTTTTAATATACCCTACTGTTCGCATCCCTTCTTCTACATCACTAAAAACTTCATTGTTATATAGCAAACCTTCATAAGCTTCATTAATCAAAACGGTGTAACCTAAAGCGGTTTGAACACCAATTACTAAATCTACCTTATCACCTTCTTTTAATTCCATCTTATAAGTTTTTAAAATAGTTTTTTAAAACTACATCATTTATTTCTTTTGGGGTAAAAACCTCCATTATTTTTGGTTGATTCGATTCTGAATAAAACGAAGTCAAACTTGTTTGCAAGCTCTTTAAATCTTTTACTTGAACATATTCAAAACCATACATTTTTGACAAATATTCAGCGTTTAAACCATGTGGTGTCTCAAAATACTTCGTAGCATTTGTTGTTAATGGACCTGGTATGTACCTAAAAATTCCACCTCCTGCATTGTTTAAAATAATAATTCTAAAATTCTTCGGTATATTGGTATTCCACAATGCGTTGCTATCGTAAAAGAAACTTAAATCTCCTGTTATAAATACTGTTTGATTTTTTGAAGCAAATGCTGCTCCTACAGCTGTACTTGTGCTTCCATCAATTCCACTTGTTCCTCTGTTGCAAAATACTTGCAGCGTAGAGTTTACATCAAACAATTGCGAGTACCTGATTATAGAACTATTACTAATTTGTACTTGTGAATTATCAGGAATATTATTTAAAATAACCTCAAAAGATTTTAAATCCGAATATTCACAACTTTTCAAATATTCTTCATGCTTAATAGCTCTATGTTTTTTCTCTTCCAGCCATCTTGTTTGATAATCACTATCTACATTTTTCTTTTCCTGTGAGAGTTCTGTTAAAAATGCAACTGGTTTTATTTGTATAAACTCAGACAAACAATGATAAGTATCCATTGCCTTTAACTCATCAACATGCCAATGATGTTTTGGCTGTAACTTTCGTAAGAATTGTTTTATTCTTTTTGATATTACCATTCCTCCTAAAGTAACTAATACTTCAGGTTGTAGTTCTTTATACTCGTCTTCAGTTAACTTAGATATTAATTTATCAATACTATTAATAAATTTTGGATGGTATACGTTTGATGTTGTTTCTGTAAACACTAAAACAGAGGTATCTTCCGCATACACATTCAATATTTTTTGAAGTTCAGTATCTGGAAAGCTACTTCCTACCAAAATCATTTTTTTAGTTGAAGTATTCCAAATAGAAGTTAACTTGTTTAAATCAACAAACTGCTTCTTTTTACTCGCAATAACACTTGAAAAATCAAAAGATGTTAGTTCTTCTACTGTTTCATATAAAGGCTCATCAAACGGAACATTGATATGAACTGGTCCATTTTGAGTGATTGAAGTTTGTAATGCTTCAATTAATAAACTGATATTATTTTTTAACTGACTTTCTTCTTCAATCAAATTAGCCGAAAACAAAATATGGTTTTCAAACACATTTTCTTGACGAATAGTTTGTCCGTCACCAATATCAATTAAATGCTTAGGTCTATCTGCTGAAATTACAACTAATGGAATATTGCTATAAAAAGCTTCTGCTATTGCAGGATAATAATTCAACAAAGCTGATCCTGAAGAACATACAATAGCTACAGGTTGTTGCTTTTGTTGTGCTATTCCCATTGCAAAAAAGGCTGCACAACGCTCATCTACTACACTTAGTGCTTCTATTCCTGGATGATTTGAAAATCCAACAGTAAGCGGTGCATTACGAGAGCCTGGTGAAATTACAACAGTATCAATATTAAATTGATTACATGCTGAAACTACTAATTGTGCGAGTTCTTTTTTTGGGTACATATCTTTTTAAAAATGAGATTCCCGCTTTCGCGGGAATAACAAAATACTAAAACCTACTTTGTTGGTTAGTTTCCTTTTTTATAATCTGCTAAAAATTTAGCTAAACCAATATCTGTTAATGGGTGCTTTAATAATCCTTCAATTGCACTTAAAGGTCCAGTCATAACATCAGCACCAATCTTAGCACAATCAATAATATGCATTGTGTGACGCACAGAAGCTGCTAAAATTTCTGTTTCAAAAGCATAGTTATCAAAAATTTGGCGAATTTCAGCGATTAGGTTTAAACCATCTGTAGAAATATCATCTAAACGACCAATAAACGGAGACACATATGTTGCTCCTGCTTTTGCTGCCAATAATGCTTGACCTGCTGAAAATACCAGAGTTACATTGGTTTTTATTCCTTTATCAGAAAAATATTTACATGCTTTAATACCATCTTTAATCATAGGTAATTTTACTACGATTTGAGGGTTTAAAGCAGCTAACGCTTCTCCTTCCTTCACCATTCCGTCAAAATTAGTAGAGATTACCTCAGCAGAAACATCTCCTTCTACTATTTCGCAAATTGCTTTGTAGTGGTTGATAATGTTATCTTCTCCTGTTATACCTTCTTTAGCCATTAATGACGGGTTTGTTGTTACCCCATCTAAAATACCTAAAGCCTGTGCTTCTCTAATTTGATCTAAGTTAGCTGTATCAATAAAAAATTTCATCTGTATATTTATTATGTAGTTGTGTTCTAATTTTTGAATTCTACGAGAGTACAACTCTCTTTAAAACAACGCATAAAACAATATTTTATGCCGTAATTTTCTTTAATTATTAATCTTCTGCGAATTTACAATTTATAATGATTCATTAGTAATTTTTCATAAACTTTATCAGGTAAGATTCTTTTTAATACAATTGAAAATTTCTCCATAAATCCACCAACTTTATAGTGAATTTTAGGATTCTTATTTTCAATGATTTTATAAATTGCTTCTGCCATAAGTATTGGGTCTGCTCCCGAATCAACATGAGCATCCATTAAAGCTAAATTTTCAGCATATTTTTCTTTGTAAGCAGAATTTTCAAAAACAGGTGTATGGTATCTTCCCGCAGCAATATTCGTGGCAAAATCTCCTGGAGCTACGTTTACAACCTTAATTCCGAAGCTTTTTACCTCCATACTCAACGCTTCTGTTACTAATTCTAACGCTCCTTTACTTGCAGAATAAATCCCTCTAAAAGGTAAACCCATGTACCCTGCGATTGATGTTGTATTAATAATCGTTCCTGATTGTTGCCTTCGCATATAAGGTAATACTTCTTTAACTACATCAATTACTCCAAAGAAGTTTGTATTAAAATTATCTTTTATTTCTTCTGTTGGAGTATCTTCAATAGGGCCTGTAATTCCTTTTCCTGCATTGTTTATTAACACATCAATCTTTCCTTCAGCAGTAATTACTTCTTCTACAGCTTTCTTTATCAATTCTTGATTAGTTACATCTAATGCTACCATTTGAAACGGAGCATTTACTTTTTGAGGATTTCTACTTGTTCCGTAAACTTTAAATCCTCTATCATGTAAATAAGTAGCAATTGATTTTCCTATTCCTGAAGAAGCTCCTGTTATGAAAACTATTTTTGACATTCTTGTAATTTTAAGCAAATATCTTAAAGTTGCCTCCAATAAAAAAACTTTAAAACTTATCTTAGCGTTTTATCCATCAAGAACAAACACTATGCATAAAAAAACATTTTCTTTATCAGTTTTTATGACATCTTTGGCGATATTAATTGCTGGATGTTCTTCTTCTACTGCTCAAAAAAGCACATCATTATTTTCTAAAAGTGAAACATTTACACGCCAAGATTCTTTGCGTGGTTCTATTACTCCAGAAAGATCGTGGTGGGACTTAACATATTACCACCTTAATGTAGCTGTGAATCCTGATAAAAAATTTATTAAAGGAAAAAACACTGTACAATATAAAGTTTTAAAACCTCATCAAGTTTTACAAATAGACTTGCAACCTCCTTTAAAAATTACCAAAGCGATTCAAAATAATGAAGAGCTAAAAGTTGTTTCTGAAGGTAATGCACATTTTATTCAACTGAAATCTCCGCAAAAAGAAGGAGCTATAAATTCTGTTGATGTGTATTACGAAGGAAATCCTAAAGAAGCGATTAGAGCTCCTTGGGATGGTGGTTTTTCTTGGAAAAAAGATAGTAATGGAAATCATTTTGTTGCTACTTCATGTCAAGGATTAGGCGCAAGTGTTTGGTGGCCAAATAAAGACCATATGTATGATGAAGTAGATAGTATGGCGATTAGTGTTCGTGTACCTAAAAACTTAATGGATGTTTCTAATGGACGTTTACGTAATATTGAACAACACAATGATAACACAACCACCTACCATTGGTTTGTTGACAATCCGATTAACAACTACGGAGTAAATGTAAATATTGGGGATTATGTGCATTTTTCTGAGAAATACCAAGGTGAAGATGGAGAGTTAGACATGAATTATTATGTGTTACGTGACAATCTTAAAAAAGCCAAAAAGCAGTTTAAAGATGCTCCTAAGATGATGAAAGCTTTTGAACATTGGTTTGGTAAATATCCCTTTTATGAAGATGGTTTTAAACTAGTAGAAGTTCCGTATTTAGGAATGGAACATCAAAGTTCAGTTACTTACGGAAATCAATATAAAAATGGATATTTAGGTAGAGATTTATCTGGAACTGGCTGGGGCTTAAAATTTGATTTCATTATTATTCACGAATCTGGTCATGAATGGTTTGCAAATAATATAACAGATAAAGACATCGCCGATATGTGGGTTCATGAGAGTTTTACTGCTTATTCAGAAAACTTGTTCTTAGATTATTATTACGGAAAAGAAGCGTCTGCTGAATATGTTATTGGAACACGAAGTTCTATTCAAAATGATAAACCAATTATTGGTCATTATAACGTAAACAATGAAGGTTCAGGTGATATGTATTATAAGGGAGCAAATATGTTACATACCATTCGTCAATTGGTAAATGATGATGAAAAGTGGCGTCAAATTTTACGTGGTTTGAATGCTGATTTTTACCATAAAACAGTAACTACTAAAGAAATTGAACAATACATGATTGATAAATCTAGAATTGATTTAAGTAAAGTATTCGATCAATATTTACGTACGGTGAAGATTCCTGAGTTAGAGTATACAATTAAAAACAATACCTTAAAATATCGCTGGAATAATGTTGTTAAAGGTTTTAGTATGCCTGTAAAGGTAATTATTGATGAAAAAGTTGAATTACTAAATCCTAACGAGAATTGGCAAACAAAAACTATTAAAGGAAACTCTATTGAAGTTGACAAAAATTATTATGTAAATTCTAAATCCGTTTAAAAACTTCATTCTATCATTTTTATGATTAAGCGGTTATTAAAAAGTTTTACACTTAATCCTAAAAAGCTGTTCTTAATTGATGGATTAGGAGCAGTTTTATCTGCTTTTTTATTGGGTATTGTATTAGTAAAATTTGAAAGTATCATAGGAATCCCTCCTTCTACTCTTTATTTTCTAGCGGTTTTTCCTTTGCTCTTTGCTATCTATGATTTTTACTGTTATCGAAAAAAGCACAATAATCTTAAGTCTTTTTTAGAAGGAATCGCAATTGCAAACCTACTATATTGCTGTTTTTCTGTTGGAGTTACTCTCTATCATTTAAAAACTATTACTTATTTAGGGTGGATTTATATTCTAGCTAAAACCTTGATTATCCTTATTCTATTGAGTTTTGAGTTCATGATAGCCAAACAACTTGCTAAAAACTAAACATAAAAAAACTCGAACCATTTAAGATTCGAGTTTTTTTTATGATTGCTAAATTATCTTAGTAATCTAATCTTTTTAAGTAGTCTAGTTTTTCTTGCCAAAGATCTAATTGGTCTTTAAAGTCTTGAATTCCCTTACGAACATTTTGTACTAAAGGGTTATCTTCTGTAGCGTTTGAAATAAAGCTTAAGTTGTTTTCTAACTGTTGCATTTCGCGTACAGTTTCATCTATTTTCTTTCTAATAAAGAACTGTTCACTATCTAATTTTCTGTAATCTTCTTGCGCTAAATAAGTATCAACAACACCTTTAAACTTCATCATTTCAATATCAATTCTGCCCATGTCTAATTTATCTAGATGTGCATCCATTGCTTTATTGAATTTTTCGTCTAAGTAACGTGCATTTCTTGGTAAAGCTCCTAATGCTCTCCAATCTGCCAATGTTTTTTCTACATCTTCTTCTGTAGATATTTCAGCAGTTTTAATTTGCTCTATAAATTCTTTTTTAGCTTCTACTACAGCTAACTGCTCTTTATTCTCTTCATTTTTACGTGCGTGTAACCTGTCGAAATAATGATTACAAGCATTCTTAAATCGCTTCCAAATATCGTCAGAAAATTTTCTAGGCACATGCCCTATTTTTTTCCAATCAGATTGAATGCGTTTCATTGTATTGGTAGTTTCGCTCCAGTCTTCGCTATCTTTTAAGCTTTCAGCAAGCTCTACCAATTCCATTTTCTTTTTTAAGTTCTCGTTTTGAGCACTTTTTTCTTGCTTATAAAAAGCATTTTTTGCAGAGTTAAACTTTTTTGTAGCTGTTTTAAACTCTTGCCATACAGCCTCACTTTTACTGTAAGGTAACTTACCTATGTCAAAGTATTTTTTGCGTAACTTTTCTATTTCTGCGATACTTTTTTGCCAGTCGTTGTGTGTTTTATTGTTTGATGTGTCGTACGCATTGATTTCTGCAGCTATAGCCAATTTAGCATCAATCATTTCTTGATGTTTTGACTTTAACTCTCTGTAGTGTTGATGGCGTCTATCGTGAATTTTCTTAGTTGCTTCACTAAACCTACCCCAAACATCTTCTCTATGTTCTCTTGATACAGGTCCTATATCTTCCTTCCACATACGATGCAATTCTTGTAACTCTTTAAAAGCCACATTAACATCTTCTACATCACTTAAAGCTTCTGCTCTTTCTATTAATCGCAGTTTTTCTTCTAAATTATGTTTGAAGTCTAACTCTCTAAAATCTTTATTTAAGTGTAGTAAATCGTAAAAACGTTCTACATGATGATGGTATGTTCTCCAAGTATCATTGTACTTTGTTTTTGGCACTGCTCCTACACTCTTCCAACGATTTTGAATTTCTTGAAAATCGTTATACATCGTTTTAGGGTCAGCACCCTTAATCAAAGTCTTTAACTCTTCAATTAAATTATTTCTTCTCTCTAAATTTTCTTTTAGTTGTTTTTCTAACTGAGAATAGTAAGCATCGCGTTTCGCTTTATACTCACCTAATAAATTATTATATTCTGTTTTTACTGGGCTAGAAAACTGGAAGTCTATAGAATTTCCTCCATCTGCTAAAAATGCTTCTTTTTTCTTTGCTAATAAAGCTCCAAACTTTGAATTGAATGCTGTTTTAATAGCATCTACATTTGATTTTAGTTGTTGTATTGGGTGACTTTTTAGCAGTTTTTTTAATTCATCAACCAATTTCTCTAACTCCATCGAAGCGTAGTCTAGCATTGGAATTTCATGCTTTTCATCTGCTTTTTCAGACTCATTGGCTACTTCATTTTCAACCTCATTAACAGCATTTTCAGTATCGTTATTTGTCTTCGTTTGCTCTTCTGTAATTGGTTTTTCTACTTTCTCTTCGTTATTTTCTAACATATCTACAATGTTTAAGTTCCTTTGATTTAGATTATAAAGATAAGGATTCTTAGAGAATAGCAAATTTTATTTTAGTTTTTAAAATTTTAGCTATCGTTCCATATTTTCCAAGCTTTTTCTGCTTGAAGCTGTAACATCTCTAATCCATTTTTTATAGTTGCTCCTTGCTCTCTCCCTTTTCTCAAAAAAGTGGTTTCTGGTGGGTTGTATATTAAATCATACAATAAATGTTTACCTGATAAAAACTCATATGGAATATCAGGAGAATTCTCCACATTTGGGTGTGTACCTAAAGGGGTACAATTTACAATAACGGTATATGACTCTATAAGTTCTTTATCAATATCTTGATACGAAATTTGCTTTTTTCCTTCAGGGGCTCTAGAAACATATTTATACTTTATCCCTAAACCTTCAAGTACATAAGCTACTGCTTTTGACGCTCCTCCTGTTCCTAATATCAAGGCTTTTTTATGTCGTTTTTTTAATAATGGTTTTAATGATTTTTTAAAACCATATACATCAGTATTATACCCCTTTAATCTTCCTTTTTTAGTTATTTTAATAGTGTTTACTGCACCTACTTTTAAAGCTTTCTTATCTATTCTATCTAAAAAATTAAAAACATCTAATTTATATGGAATTGTTACATTCATTCCTTTTAACTGTTTTTTATTTTCTTTTATTTTTTGAGGAAGCTCATGTATTGATTGAATATCAAAATTGATATACTCATGATTTTTTAAGTCTAGTTTTTCAAACTTTTCGGTAAAGTATCCACGAGAAAATGAGTACGAAATATTCTTTCCTACTAAAGCATATAAATGCTTATTTTCTTTTTTGGTCATAAAAATCAATAATTAATATTAATGCAACTCCAATAATAATGAATCCTATTGAAATCCATGTTTCTTGATTGTTAAAATTGGGAATAAATCTCTGGTAGTTTTCTATAATTTTATTTCCGCTTTGATCAAGCAAAAACATACCTTCTTGTTTTTTATAAATAGTTTCTTTCCATGGCCAAACAACTCCAAGCGATCCAGTTATAAAACCTATAATAATTGCTGTTACAATTTGATGCCATCTTTTTAATACATAACCTAAAACATGTGAAATAGATACAAGTCCAAAGGCTGACCCTGCTGTAAAAACACCTATTATCTTTAAGTAACGAACTTTTACTTGATTATTTAAAACTTCAAAGTTTCCAGACAATAGGTTTGTAATTACACTTCCTAACACGTTTACACTATCTACCAACAACAGTACATAGTTCCCTAGTAATATAAGAATAAATGAGCCTGAAAGCCCTGGTAATGTCATTCCTGAAACTCCTATAATTCCACACAAAAACACAAACCACAAATTATCATTTTCTGTAGCTGGTGTCATAAAACTAATAGAAATTCCAACTGAAGCTCCAATAAGTAACCCTAAAATAGTTTTAGGTTTCCAGTCTCCGAAATCTTTTGATATATAATAAATAGAGCCTATAATCATTCCAAAGAACCATGACCATACATATAATTGATAATTTCTTAAGAAGTAATCTAAAACAAGAGACACACTGAAGTAGCTAAACATACTTCCAGCCATTACCCATACTAAAAATTGTAAGTTGGTATAACTAGCGAAACTTTTAAAACGCCCGTTAAATAACAGCTTAAAAGCTTTGCCGTTAATTCTTTGAAAAGTATAAATAAGTTCTTCATAAAACCCCATCACAAAAGCCACCATACCACCTGAAACTCCTGGTACTTTATTAGCTCCTCCCATTATTAATCCTTTTAAAAAAAGGTTTATTCTTTGTGATAGCGTGCGCTCTTTATACATGCGGTTTGATTAGAACGCTAAGTTAGTTATTTTCTAGTGCTTTTTTACTGCTAATTTTTCTAGTAATAAAATAAGTCCGAAACCAATTATAGCCAACACTGTTGCATACATTAATTGAGGGTTTCCGTCGTAAGAAAATGGGGAAATAGACAACTCATTAAAAGGCACTTGTTCTCCATGTGAATTGGTTCTATATGTCAAAACTTTTTTCCAAGGCCAAATTTTATTTAGTGAACCTATTATAAATCCTGTTAACACAACTAGAGTATGGTTTTTATAATTTTCGAACAGGTATTTTAAAATTCTTGAAAACGTTAACAAACCTATAATTGCTCCTAATCCAACAAATGTGATAGTTGTAAAATCACGATTATTTACAGCTGCTAAAACTGGTTTATAGGCTCCCAATAATACCAATATAAAGGATCCTGAAATACCTGGTAAAATCATAGCGCAAATGGCTATAGCTCCTGCTAAAAACATAAACGACATTGAGGAATGTTCAGAAACTAACGGGTTTAAAGTTGTGATATAATAAGCTAATATAGCTCCTAAAATTAATAGAATTCCCGAAACAAGGTTCCATTGAGTAACTTGTTTTGCTATATAAATAATACTTGCTAATACTAACCCAAAGAAAAAAGACCATACCAAAATTGGGTGATGTATTAATAACCAAGAAATCATTTTTGCTAATGAAACAATACTAATAAAAATTCCTACAAAAAGAGAAGCTAAGAAATTACCATTTATTTGCCTCCAAGCTGATGCAAAACCTTCTTTTCGTAAAGTTTTAAGTAGTTTTAAATTAACATTACTAATAGAACCTAACAGCTCTTCATAAATTCCTGAAATAAATGCAATAGTGCCTCCTGAAACACCTGGTACTACATCAGCAGCCCCCATAGCCATTCCTTTTAACATGATTACGAAGTAATCCTTAATAGTTCTATTCATAAAATAGTTTGGTTATTTTTTTTCTTTAGATTTAAAGTTGATTAGGCTTTTTTTCTTTGGTTTTAGACTGTCTTTTTTTACTTCTTTTTTCTTGTCTTTTTTATTAAAACCTAGTTTTTTTCCTAAGTCGCGCAAGTTATTAAAATTAACTTGATATGAAATACCTACTCCTTGTGTATATCCTTCTTCTTCGGTAGAATACTGTACTTCATTTTGACGGTTAAATACTGTACCTCTTAAATTACCTTCTTCATTTAAAAGTACCTCTACTTTTACCTCTCCAACTACACTGGTTTGTGTGTTAGTTCCTACCGGTACTCCTACCTTCCCATTCACTAATACTTTATCGGTCAATTGCGTTGATACCGAAACATCCAGTTGATCGTCTGAATTAAGGTTATCTACATTTCCTCTATCTCCTTGTGTATATCCTACTCCTAACTGAAATTTATTTCCGTCACTATTTAACATATTCGTTAAAATACTTGAAGCAATTTCAGAGGCTGTACCTGTAATTCCTGAACTAGCACTACTACCAATAGCATCCGGATTATAAAATGTACCAAAGGCTAATAAAAAAGAGAAATGTTGCATTTTGGTATTTAAATCATTCTCATTCAAAATAAACTCTAACTCTGAACTTACTGTTGAATTTGCATTTGGTATTTTAATATCGAATTCTTGTTTTGAACTAAATAATCCTCCTGTAATTTTCGTGTATAAATCAATTGGAATCTTACGATTTGAATTAATATTATCTAGTAACTGTGCTGGGTTTGCTTTAGTTCTATATACTGCAGTTATATCTAAGTCGGCTTCATAAGGATCTCCATTCCAAGAAATAGTCCCACCTTTTTGTACAATAAAAGGCTTGGTTATTCCTGCATATTTAAAATTATAGAAACCATTGTCTACGGTAAAATCTCCAAACATGTTAAACTTACCTCGTGTATCAATATCAATTCTAAGATTTCCTTCTCCACTTCCTTTTAACTCACTTCCCGAAACTTTATCAATTACCACCTGAGCTACTGCATCTTTTGTTACAGCTAGATTAAGCCTTAAATCTAGGCCTTTTATATCTCCAATAACTTTTCCTTTTGCTCCCTCTTCTTCTTCTCCTGTTTTAAATCGGATTAACTTATAATTATCTATCGTTTTAACATCACTTAACGGAATTACAAATAGGGTTCCTTTGTTTGTTTTTCCGTTAACCTCAATATCTAAATAACTTGTAAGTCCTCTGATTTTTGCTTCCCCATTTAAAAAGCCAGTTCCATAGTACTGAGACTCTTCTGTTTCTTGTGTATCTAGAATCAATAAATTTTGAGTACTAATGTCAAAATTCAAAAACCAGTCTTTAAAATTTTGGTGCACAATACTTCCAGATAAATCCCCTTGTGTTAAGTACTTTGTATCTTCTAGAATTATGTCTTTAAAAATAAATTCTTGTTTATCTAAAACAACACTCGTATTTCCTTTTAAGTCAAAATCTACATTTAAATACGGGAAAGCTAATCCTGCATTCTCAAAATTTAAGATTCCTTTAAAATCAGGATTTCTCAAATACCCTTTTGCAGTAAAGTCTCCTGTTACTTTTCCTCTTAGCTTTGATAATACATCTTCTCCTAATGGACTGAAAGCAGCAATATCATACTCTTTCAGATAAATATCTAGGTCAATAACTGGTCTTTCTGTAGAAAAGTCAATTCCTCCAGTAGCGGATATATTCTTTGCATTTTCATTTTCTAGAGATAAATTGACATTATATTTCTCGTAAGAATTATCTCCCGTAACATTTAGTGCTAAATTTCCTTGCGAATAATCGTTTATGTAAAAATTTTCTACATATAAGTTTCCTTCTGGAGCTACAATTTCATTTTCTTGCTTAAACTCTAACCTCCCATTTAGTTTTCCATCTAATTTTAAACTGTCCACTGGTGGTAAAAAACTAGCTAGTTTTACTTTATTAAAATTTGCTTGTATGTCTTTATAAGTACTGTCTCTTACAATTCCTTTAAAATCTATTCTTTGCTCTCCTGATTTAAGAACAAAAGGACTAATTGTAAAATCATCTTTTTGTAAATCAAATGTTACTTTATTATTTCTGTCATCATTTGGGTTTATTAACCAATCAAAACCTTTATAGTGTAATTTAGATTTTTGAATTCCCACAACAGATTTTTGAAATTCATTAATTGTATAAAAGAAATCTAAACTAAAGCTTTCTGCATAATCTTTTCCTCCCTTAAATAGCGATTTAAAAAACAATGTATCGTTCTGAGTACGATTTAATAAGTTTAATTTTTCAATATTATAATACTTTGTATTAACCTTATTAGCTGTTAAGTGAGTATTATATAAAGGGTTTTTATTATCTAACCTCAGTACCACTCCTTCAATTATATTTTTATATGCATTTATTTCAGGAGACTCAAATGTAAGTTTTAACGAGTTTTTATCTGAATTAATACGACCTTTTAATCGTGTATTTTTTCCTATTGAAATGTTTGGCAAAAAAATATCTATAATTTGATTATAAATTGTGAAGTCAAAATCTAAAAACTGATTTGGCGCTACTTCATGTGGACGATAGTTTGTATACACACTACCCAAAGCATTCTGTGTAATTGGTAGTAATTCTTCAAAAGAAAATTTTCCTTTTACATACCCTTTTACAATATCTTCCGAGTTTACTTCTATATTTTTAATACTATCTTTTACTGATGAGTTTACTTCAAAACTCTTAAAAGGGTAACTCTGTTTTTGATTTCTGTACACTAAATTTTTAAAGGTTGCTTTCCCTACAATATCATCAAATGTGTTTCCAGAAATGTTTAAGTTAATATTTCCTTTTAACTCAGAAATGCTATCACGAGTAAATAAGTTTGTTTTCTTCAAATCAATTCTATCAACATCAGCAATAAAATCAAATTTGTTAATCTCTGATGAAAAATCTGCTAGTCCTTCAAATTTTAATTTGAAGTTATCATCGTCTGCATTTAGCAAACCATCAAACTTTTTATTTTGGAACTGTCCGTTTACTTGTAAGTTTTTATATTCATACTTATTAAAAAAAAGACTACTTATTCTCCCTATAATTATGGTATTGACATTATCAACATTAAACCCACTTCCATTAACATCTGCTTTTAACGAAACGGTTCCTAATACAGGGTCGTTAGCAAAAACACCAAGGTCAAAATCTTTAAATTCTACCTCTCCTGTGTACTCTGCTTTGTCTATATTATCAATATTTGTTAATTGAAGATCTGAAATTGCAGTTCCGATTTCTGATTTTACTGATACAGTAGCATCCATTTGTTGTGGAGTTACTCTCACTATCCCATTCAAAGTAAAATTCCCAAGTCTTTGAAATTCTGTTGGTAATGTTCTCCCTAATAAGTTTGGTAGTACATTTCTTAATTGAAAGTAATTTGCTGTAAGGTTATCTAAGTCTGCATCAAACACAAAACCTCTACTGGTTTTAACGGCATTAACAAATCCCATATTTCCAATAATTCTCATACCTCCCTTTGAATGTACTCTTACATTATTGGCACTAAAGTTATTCAAAACACCATCAATATCTCCGCTTATATACAGAAAATCATGCCCACCAATTTCATTGTATAGCTTATTTAAATCTTTTACTGAAACTACACTTTCTTGGAACTTAGCTTTAATTCTTACCTTGTCATTAAAGTTTACAAAGTCTTTTCGATTGTAAGTAAACTTAACTTTTGCATGAAGTTTAGTTTTATTATCTGTTTCTAACGTTGTATTTTTAAAATCCATGTAGGATCTTGTATACGTGAAGTCTGTCGATAAATTTGACACGTTAACCCCTCTGTTTCCTGTGAAAAACATATTTCTTATTTTCATAGAAACATCAGGACCTATAATCGAGAAATCGTTTAACTCAGCTCCTGCTTTATATGCCGCAAACTCCAGTGGATCTTGCTTATTTTCATCCATTAACTTAAAAGTTAAATCTTCTAAAGAAATTTTATCACTTTTAAGAATAAATGGTGCAGCTAAACTGTCTCTTGGTTTTCCATCTTCAAAACTGTCTACAAAAATAGACATGTTATCATTCTTTTCTCCTTTATAGGTTTTCATATAAAAATGAACTCCACTTAAAGAGGCTTCACCTAAATCTACTTTATTTTCTAATATTCGTTTGGCGTTCTGTAAGGAAGTAGTTAGGTTATTTACAAATATTAAAGTGTCTTTATGATGGTCCCTAATCTCAATTTCTTTTAACTGAACACTTCCTAACCATGATAAATCAATTTTTTTTACAACAATATTGGTATTAAACTCTTTGTTTACCCAATTCGTTGCTTGTTTGGCAAGTTGACTTTGTACAAAAGGTAACGATAGTAAAAGAAAAAGCAAGAGCAGAAAAAGTACTGCGTACTTTATTATTCTACCTATTATGTTCCCTAATCTTTTAATAACTTCCCTTATTTATAATCCTATTAACAAAAGTAATCAGCAAACTGCAAAAATGCTGCCTTATTTTAAAGAAATGTTATTTTTAACGAAAATCTAACGTAATATCAATATTTTTGTAACCTAAATCCGAAAAGATTTGAGTACAGAAAACATCTATATTTTAGGTATTGAGAGTTCTTGTGACGACACAAGTGCTTCGGTAATTTGTAACGGAAAAGTGTTAAGTAATGTTGTAGCAAACCAAGAAGTTCATGCTAAATATGGCGGTGTGGTTCCTGAACTAGCTTCAAGGGCGCATCAACAAAATATTGTTCCTGTTGTACAACAAGCTATTGAACAAGCTGGTATAACTAAAAACAATTTAAATGCAATTGCTTTTACTCGTGGCCCAGGGTTAATGGGCTCATTATTAGTTGGTACTTCATTTGCTAAATCTTTAGCCTTAGGACTAAACATTCCTCTGATAGATGTCAACCATATGCAAGCACATATTTTAGCTCATTTTATTAAAGAAGAAGAGAGTAAAATACCTCCATTTCCTTTTGTTTGCTTAACTATTAGTGGTGGGCACACACAAATTGTAAAAATCACCAATCATTTTGAAATGGAAGTTTTAGGTGAAACAATTGATGATGCAGTTGGTGAAGCCTTTGATAAATCTGCTAAAATTTTAGGTTTGCCTTATCCGGGAGGACCTTTAATTGATAAATATGCTCAATTAGGGAATCCTAAAGCTTTTAAATTTACGAAACCTAAGGTTGGTGATTTGGAGTTTAGTTTTAGTGGCTTAAAAACTGGAATCTTATATTTTGTTCAAAAAAATGTAAAAGAAAACCCTAATTTCATTAAAGAAAATCTTAATGACATCTGTGCTTCTATTCAATATACTATTATTGAAATTTTGATGGACAAACTTAAAAATACCGTAAAACAAACTGGTATTAAACATATAGCAATTGCTGGTGGTGTTTCTGCCAATTCAGAAATAAGAAAACGTTTAACTTTAGCAGAAAAGCACTGGGGATGGATCACCTATATTCCAAAATTTGAATACACAACTGACAATGCTGCAATGATTGCCATAGCTGGATATTTAAAGTATTTAAACAACGATTATTCTGATATTTCCGTAACTGCTAAAGCTCGTTTAAAAGTTACTGAATAAATCTCTTTTATACTACAATGACTAACTTTAAAAACAGATTTCTTTTTAGTATTACATATTATTTTTTGTGGGTAATATATTTTTTACTCGCTCGCTTTTTGTTCTTATTGTATTACTTCGATAAAACTTCTGAATTAAGTTTTTTTACTACGTTAAAAACGTTTATATATGGTATTCAATTAGACTTTTCTTTTGCTGCTTACTTAGCTGCTATTCCCTTTTTAGTTATTTTACTTTCAATATGGATTCCTAAGAAAATTATTGGTTACATTATTAAAGGATACACTTTCCCTATTCTTTTAGTAATTAATTTGTTTATGTTAACGGATATTTCTTTGTATAAATTCTGGGGAGTTCGTATAGATGTTACTGTCTTAAATTACATTAACACTCCTAAAGCAATGCTAGCTTCAGTAAGTACTTTACAGTTGATTGGTGGTTTATTTGCTTGGATTTTACTTTCTGCAGTTGCTATTTATTTATTTAATAAAATTTTAAATAAAGCACTTGATAAATTAAATAAGAGACATTTTTTAGAAGCTCCAGTATTTTTATTGTTAATAGGTGGTTTAATCATCCCTATGCGAGGTGGTTTTGCTAATATTCCTATTAACCAAAGTAATGTATACTTCTCTAAAAGCATGTTTGCTAATCACGCTGCGGTAAATTTCATCTGGAACTTTGCTAATACAATTAGTCATAAAACTGATGATAAAAACCCTTATGTCCACTATAAAAATAATATTGCTAAAGACATCATCAATAAAACTAAGAATCAACTTTTAACAGCAAGTACAGACTCTATTTTAAATACTAAAAAGCCTAATGTTATTATCCTTATTTGGGAAAGCCTTTCAGCAAAAGCTGTGGGAGCTTTAGGAGGGGAACCTGATGTTACCGTAAACCTAAATAAACTAGCTAAAGAAGGGATTTTGTTTACTAATTTCTATGGAAATGGAGACAGAACAGACAAAGGGGTTCCTGCTATTTTAAGTGGCTATTACCCTCAGCCAACAAAAAGCATTATGAAAATTCCATACAAAGCAAGAAAGTTACCAATACTTACCAAAGAAATGAAAAAACTAGGGTACAACACTAGTTTTTATTATGGTGGCGATAGTAATTTTGGAAACATGATTACCTATTTACGTAATGGTAGAATTGATAAAATTGTAGATGGAACTGAGTTTGACAAAGAAAACTGGAACTCAAAATGGGGAGCACATGATCATATCTTTTTAGATCGGTTTATGAAAGATTTATCTTCTCCTACCCTTAAAGAACCTTTTTTTGAAGTAGCTCTGACATTAACTAGTCATGAACCTTATGAATTTCCTGGAGAATATAAATTTGGTAAAAAATCTGTAGAAAATTTATACAGAAGCGCTCAAGCTTATACAGACAAAGCTATAGGTAAGTTTATTGACGAAGCCAAAAAACAACCTTGGTGGGATAATACATTAATTGTTATTTTATCTGATCATGGACATCCGTTACCTAAACATAAAGGATATTTTAATTCCCCTAAAAGATTTCAAATCCCAATGGTTTGGTTGGGTGGAGCTCTTAATAAAACAGGAATTACTATTGATAATTTTAGCGCTCAAAGTGATTTAGCATATACTTTAACAGACATGTTGGGGGGCAAACCAGAACAATTTAAGTTTGGAAAAAACATTTTTAACACTTCTGAAAATCAATATGTACATTATGTCTTTAATAAAGGATTTGGTACTATTTCTAAAAACGGAACTTTTGTTTATGATTATGTAAGCAATAAACCTGTAATACAAGAAGGCAATTATCAGCCTTTAGATTCTTTAGGAAGAGCTATCAGTCAGGATGCCTATCAAGATTTTTTAGATAAATAAAAGTTAATCTTTCATTAAGAGAGAAACTGTTAAAATCCATTTCATTACTTTTACCCTATGAAATGGATTTTATCGTTATTTTTACTTACCTCACTAGCAGTTCAATCTCAGAAATTACCAAAAGGATTTTCATATATAAAAGATATATCTCCTACCATTCAAGGCGAATTAAGATACTGTCATAACAACAACTTTATGGGAGTTCCAGTTAATGGATATGAAGAAAATACTCTTATAGCTACTACTCCTACTGCTAAAGCTTTAAAAAAAGTTCAAGATGAGTTAGCAAGTCAAAAATTAGGGTTAAAAGTTTATGATGCTTATCGTCCACAAACAGCAGTAAATCATTTTGTAAAATGGGCTCGAGTAATAAACGATACATTAATGAAGCAACAATACTATCCTGAGATTAATAAACGTCATTTATTTAAAAAAGGATATATTTCTTCAAAATCAGGACATTCACGAGGAAGTACTGTCGACTTAACAATTATACATCTAGAAACAGGTAAAGAACTAGACATGGGAAGTCCTTATGATTTCTTTGGGATTTCGTCTCACATTACTTATGAGAACCTTACTAAACAACAAAAAAAGAACAGACAATTACTACAAAAAGTAATGCGTAAACATGGCTTTAGATCTTATAGTAAAGAATGGTGGCATTTTACCTTAAGAGGAGAACCATTTCCTAAAACCTTTTTTGATTTTCCTGTAAAATAACTAGCTTTAACTCTAAATTTTAAAAACCACTTAAAAATCGGCATTATATTTGCTTTGATTTGTTTGCAATGATGAAAATAGTACCAACACTTGTAATCGTTTTTTTATGTAGCGTAACATCCAATGTTTTTGCACAGATGGATGGTACAATTGGTGGCAAAAAAAAGGGGGGCTCTTCTTTTGGCTTTATTACTGCGCCTGCTAAAGAAGTAAAAAAACCTAAAACGCTAGATTTTGATAATAACAACGGGTTTAAAACTGCTCATCAAAAACAACAAAAAGAACTCCAAAAAAAGCAAGCTCAAAAAGATTTAGAGAACAAAGGAATTTTAACCAAAGCTAAAATTGCAGAAGAACAATACTTAAAAGCCTTCAAACAAATTAATGGTATGTATCAATACCCAGTTATTGATCAAGATTTAGGTAGTTTTAGTACTAAGTCAAAAAGTGTTAATATTATTTGTAGAGATTATCAATATCCAGATGGAGACAAAGTTACTATCTATATAAATGATGTTCCAGTTGTTAGTAACCTTACACTAAAACAACGTTATCAATCTTTTAACCTTCCCCTAGATAAAGGAATAAATACTATAAAGATTGTTGCTTTAAATCAAGGAACCTCAGGCCCTAATACAGCTGCTTTTAAAATATATAATGACGCTGGTATGTTAATTTCATCTAATGAATGGAATTTAGCTACAGGTGCTAAAGCCACGATTATTGTAGCTAAGGAGCAGTAATTACCACATTTTTTTTATCTAAAACCTTTCTTCAACTTTTAGTAATAAGTTTTTTTAAATTACTAAAAACTACTTATTTTTGTAGCTACGTTTTGCTATAGGTAAAACAAACAAACATTTAAATAAACAACTAAAGTATATAATGAAGAAAATCACCAAAGAAACCTATATCAACTGGTATAGAGATATGCTATTTTGGAGAAAGTTTGAAGACAAGCTAGCAGCAGTTTACATTCAACAAAAAGTTAGAGGTTTTTTACACTTATATAACGGTCAAGAGGCTGTTTTGGCAGGTTCATTACATGCAATGGATTTGACTAAAGATAAAATGATTACTGCTTATCGTAATCACGTTCAACCAATTGGTATGGGTGAAGATCCAAAACGTGTTATGGCAGAGTTATATGGTAAAGCTACAGGTACTTCTCATGGTATGGGAGGTTCTATGCATATCTTCTCTAAAGAATACCGTTTCTATGGTGGTCACGGAATTGTGGGAGGACAAATTCCTTTAGGTGCTGGTATAGCTTTTGGAGATAAATACAAAGGTAGCGATGCTGTTACTTTATGTTATTTTGGTGATGGGGCTGCACGTCAAGGTTCTTTACATGAAACTTTTAACATGGCAATGAACTGGAAATTACCAGTAGTATTTATTGTTGAAAACAATGGATATGCTATGGGAACTTCTGTTGAAAGAACTGCAAACCATACTGATATTTGGAAGTTAGGATTAGGGTATGAAATGCCTTGTGGACCAGTTGATGGTATGAATCCTATCAAAGTTGCTGAAGCTGTAGATGAAGCTATTCAAAGAGCTCGTCGTGGCGACGGCCCTACTTTCTTAGAAATGAAAACTTACCGATATAGAGGTCACTCTATGTCTGATGCTCAACATTATCGTACTAAAGACGAGGTTGAAGAGTATAAAAAAATAGATCCAATTACTCAAGTTTTAGAGGTCATCAAAGAAAAGGAGTATGCCACAGAAGATGAAATCAAAACAATTGATAAAGAAGTAAAAGACATGGTTAAAGAATGTGAGAAATTCGCAGAAGAATCTCCATATCCAGAGCTAAATCAATTATATGATATGGTATACGAACAAGAAGATTATCCATTTATAAAATCTAAGTAAACTATGGCTACAATTATAAACATGCCTCGCTTAAGCGATACGATGGAAGAAGGAGTGGTAGCTTCTTGGTTAAAAAAAGTAGGAGATAAAGTTGAAGAAGGAGATATTTTAGCTGAAATTGAAACAGATAAAGCTACAATGGAGTTTGAATCTTTTCACGAAGGAACTTTATTGCATATCGGTGTTCAAGAGGGTGAAACAGCTCCTGTTGATAGTTTATTAGCTATTATTGGTGAAGAAGGAGAAGATTTTTCTTCATTATTAAATGGAAATACTTCTGAGCCTGCTAAAACAGAAACAGAAGCTCCTAAAGCAGAAGAGCCAAAAACAGAATCTACTAACACCACTGTTCCTGAAGGAGTAAAAGTGGTAACAATGCCTCGTTTAAGTGATACTATGACTGAAGGTACCGTTGCTTCTTGGTTAAAAAAAGTAGGTGACAATGTTGAAGAAGGAGATATTTTAGCTGAAATTGAAACTGATAAAGCTACAATGGAATTCGAATCTTTTAACGAAGGAACTTTATTACATATTGGTGTTCAAGAAGGTGAAAGTGCTCCAGTAGATAGTTTATTAGCTATTATTGGTGAAGCTGGAACTGACGTTTCTTCTTTAGTAGAAGCTCACAAAACTGGTACTTTAACTAGTGGAGAAACTTCTGAAAAACAAGAAGAAGCTCCTAAAGCTGTAGAAAATAAAACAGAAACAGTTGCTACTCCAGCAGAGACTGTATCAAATAATAATGGTGGACGAATCTTTGCTTCTCCTTTAGCAAAAAAGATTGCTAAGGACAAAGGAATTAATTTAGCAGACATTAAAGGTTCTGGTGAAAATGGTCGTATCATCAAAAAAGATGTTGAAAACTATACTCCAACTGCTAAAGTTGAAGCTCCAGTAGCTACTAGTAGTGATGCTCCATCAGCAGTAACTAATTTTGCGATTGCTGGAGAAGAAAACACTTCTGAAGTTAAAAACTCTCAAATGCGTAAAGCTATTGCTAAGGCATTAGGTAATTCTAAATTCTCTGCCCCTCACTTCTACTTAAATATTGAAGTAGATATGGACAATGCAATGGCTTCTCGTAAAACTATCAATGCTATTCCTGATACTAAAATATCATTTAACGATATGGTAGTAAAAGCATGTGCAATGGCATTAAAAAAGCATCCACAAGTAAATACTACTTGGACCGATGACAATACTTTATTCCATAGTCATATTCACGTAGGTGTTGCTGTAGCTGTAGATGAAGGTTTAGTCGTTCCTGTTGTAAAACATACCGATGCATTAAGTTTAACACAAATTGGAGCTGCTGTACGTGATTTAGCTGGTAAAGCTAGAAACAAAAAAATTACTCCAGCAGAAATGCAAGGAAGTACATTTACTGTCTCTAACTTAGGAATGTTTGGTATTGAAAGTTTTACTTCAATTATCAACCAACCTAATTCTGCAATTTTATCGGTAGGTGCAATTGTGCAAAAGCCAGTAGTTAAAAACGGAGAAATAGTAGTTGGAAACACTATGAAATTAACTTTAGCATGTGATCACAGAACTGTTGACGGTGCTGTTGGTGCTCAGTTTTTACAAACATTAAAAACCTATATTGAAAACCCAGTTACTATGTTAGCCTAGTTTTCAATAAAATTATAACTAAAAAAGCTCACCGTTGGTGAGCTTTTTTTATGAAGTAAATTTGCCTTATTTTGAATTTATAATATTAATTACCTCCCTTATCAATTTAGGTACAGAAGCTGGATTTTGTCCAGTTACCAATCGCCCATCAACTTCTACATGTTCTTCTTGAGCATTTGAATAAAAGAATTTTCCTCCATGACTTTCCACTGTTTTCCTTATCAAAAAAGGAAAGCTTTTAAAATATTCTTTGTCCTTCTTTTCATGATCTTCTGGAAACCCATTCACACGTTTATCTTTAACCACATATTCCCCATTACTTTTCTTTAAAAAAACAATTCCTGCTGTACCATGACAAACCGCACTTATAACTCCTTGCTGCTTTTCATAAATATCCATCGCTATTTTTTGTATTTCTTTATTCTTAGGCACATTAAACATAGCACTACCACCTCCTACATAATAAATAGCTTTATAATCTGTCGAATGAACTTGTGTTGGCCTTTTAGTATTTTTTAAAGCATACATAAAATCATTATCATACAAATACTCTTTCTTTATTTTTTCAGATGTATTTAAATATTTTAATGGAATTGCTCCTCCTTTAGGGCTTATAATATCTATGTTAAAACCAGCATCTTTAAACATTTCATAAGCTAATATTATTTCATCAAAACTATTACCTGTAGGAATGTCTGTTCCTAAATAATAATCAGTATTAGAAACAACAAACAAAATTTTATTTCCTGTTTCATTTGACGACTCTCTTGTGGCTGCTTTACTTATAATCTTCCATTGGTTGGTAAACTTCTTCAATAAAAAAAGGTCAATAAACCTCCATTTACGATTAGGTATTAAAATTTCAACTTTAGCAGTAGCAATATCATTAGTGATATCGATAGATATTATTTCTCCTATTCTACCATTAAACTTTCCTTTCTTATCAGGGGAGAAAAAATTTGTATACTCTTCAGGACTATATTTTTTGAAGCCATCTTTTCCTTTTAAATAAAGAGTTGCTTCATTTGAAAATGAACTTATAAGAATCTTAAGTTCATTATAAGAACTTCCTTCAATATAATTATTTAATGTTTTCTCTATTAACTCTTTATCAGAAAGTGTTAAATTTACTTCTGGGCGATCTATACTTTCATAAAGCAACTTATCATCTGACACAAAACTCTTGTCATAATTAATTACTTTTTGTTGTTTACTTCCATAGATATTAACAAGAAGTTTTTCTTTAAGATCTTCTTTATCTTGTGAAAAACTAGAGATAAAAAAGAAAGCTGAAATTAACGTAGTTATAATTTTCATTTTTAAAAGATTTAAATTTTACTTCAAACCTCTTAAAACAAAACTCTATTTTGATGAAATGTTATAATTTAGGCGTACTAAATTATAATTCTGTACTAATTTAGTCTTCCAAAAACTGCTTTTGATACTGAGCAGGTGTTTGTCCAACTACTTTTTTAAAAGTCGCATAAAAGTTTGATTTTGAAGAAAAACCAGCTTCAAAACCTATACTCTCTAATGTTATTTTATGATTTTTACTTATGATTTTCTTTGCTTCTTCAATTCTATATTCATTTAAAAACATAGCAAAGCTTTTTCCTAAATTATCATTTAAAAATTGAGATAATTTATGAGAAGATATGCCTATTTTAGCTGAAATATCAGATAACTTCACATCAGAATTCTTATACAACTCTTGCTCTCCCATTAAAGTATCTAATTGTAATTTTAATGAGATAGCTTCATCACTTTCAATCTTTTTTGCTGAATATTTTTCAGGTAAATCTCTAAAAATTGACTCTCTATTTTTCTTTGAAAGAAAAAGTAATACTAAACCATAAAAAACTATTGAAAAGGTAACAGTTCCTATAAAATAAAAATAAAAGTAACCAACTATATAAGCTAAGTAAATTAGTAGATTACTCGTATAAACAGCTAATAGCCATATCTCAGAAGTAGTACAACTTACATTTTTGAAAAACAACTTTCTAAAAGTATTTTTTAAAATAAAGGCTGATAATAGTATATAAACACCCCAAACAAAATAAATAAACTTCACAAAATATGTATTCCAAAAAAGAGCATTATTTGAGTAAGGCTTTATAACACCAACTATAGTTATTATTAGAAATAATAAAATAAAATGAAGTTTCCATTTTAATGGAATCCTCTTCGTTTTAAATACAGATGCTTTTAAGTAAAAATATAACGAGACACCAATTAAAAAACACGCTGATAAGCCAATTTGTATGATTAACAAATTTCTTTCTTCCCTTGGAGTAAATATTGTGTAAACTGATTTACCTATTCTAATAGTTAAAAAGAAAACTAACAACCCAAATATAAAATTAGGTACTCTTTTGGACTTATCAATCAGTAGAAAATAAATACTGACTAAAAACCCATTAAAAACACCTAAAGAACAAATAAAAAATAAAACTTCGTTATCCAAACTCATTTCGTATTTATAAAGCGTAAATATTAAAAAACAAATTTCAATGTACAAATCTTATTTAGTATAAAAATCATTACTAAGTAACGTTTTAAAAGCTTTTTAAGATAACGTGTTACTAGAACTATACTATATTAATGTATTCATAGTTTTCTTTAAAATAAAACATGTTATGTTAATTTCAATTTTGGAGTTATCTTGATCTTTTAGTTTAGTAGTAATAAAGTATTGAATTTAAAATAAGATCAAAAAAAAACCTCAATCTAATAAAAGATTGAGGTTTAAAAGAAAGGCAACGACCTACTCTCCCACCAGTGGCAGTACCATCGGCGCTAATGGGCTTAA